>NZ_JARAMH010000022.1:0-74727 GCF_029524215.1 Kocuria oceani
GGATGAACCAGATCTCCACCATCGGGGCGATGTTGTTGGGCGTGTCGATGATCCCGTTCTTCTGGAACGTGTACACGACCTGGCGCCACGGCACGAAGGTCGAGGTGGACGACCCCTGGGGGTTCGGCGGATCGCTGGAGTGGGCGACGTCGTGTCCGCCGCCGCGGCACAACTTCACCTCGCTGCCGCGGATCCGCTCCGAGCGTCCCGCCCTGGACCTGCACCACCCGGAGCTGGCGGCGGAGTCCCCGCAGCAGTCCCCGGTCGACGACGCCGCCATCGCCACCCGAGAAAGCTGACACCAGTCCCCCGCTCGCTCCACGCAAGTGGTCTGCACGACACACTCCACCAGCAACACTTTGCCCTGGCCGGGGGCATGTCCCTGCCTTCCACAGTTGGACGCGCCCTTGTGTCCACCTACCAGTGCATTGCGCTCCGACACCCGTAGGCCACCACGGACCCCGTCGAAGGCTGCCTCCAGATGTGCAGGAGCAGGGCCACGGCGCGGGAAAACCAGCCCCAATCTGGGCAGGGAGACCTGAGCCGTGTGGTTGCCACGAGGAGCCCCGCGAAGGGGCTCAAGCGCCCGTCTCCTGGTGGGTCGCCATGATCGGGGCGCCGGGAACCTCGAGATCTTCCATGACAGCGGTCGCCAACCTGGACCTGCAGACGATTGGATGCGCAATGAGGAAGGGTGAACCTCGTGAAGGATCCGTCATCTGAACCACGATCGGAGACTCCATTTCAGGGAAATCGTCCCAACCCCCACGAACCCACGGAGGCGTCATGTCCATTCCCTCTCCCGGACGTGTCCTGGTGGTCGACGACGAGGTCGACCTGGCGGAACTGGTCGTGGAGTATCTGCGTAAGGCCGGCCTTCAGGTCGCGGTGCGCCATGACGGCAACCAGGCGGTGGCCGCGGTGCGCGACTTCTCCCCGGACGTGCTGGTGCTGGACCTGGGGCTGCCGGGGATCGACGGGATCGAGGTGTGCCGTCAGGTGCGGACCTTCTCGGACTGCCACGTGCTGATGCTCACCGCCCGCGACGACGAGATCGACAAGATCGTGGGCCTGTCGGTGGGCGCCGACGACTACGTGACCAAACCGTTCAGCCCGCGTGAGCTCGTGGCCCGAGTCCAGGCCATGCTGCGCCGGGTGCGCACCCGGCCCGCCCCCGCCCCGGAGCCGGCGGGTCAGGACCAGGCGCTGGTGATCGGGGACCTGGTGGTGGACGAGGCCGCCCGGGAAGTGCATCTGGGCGGGGAGCCGGTGGCGCTGACGAGGATCGAGTTCGACCTGCTCCTGTGTCTGGCTACCAACCCGCAGCTGGTGCTCTCTCGCCGGCAGCTGGTGGAGATGGTCTGGGACACGCACTGGACCGGGGACGAGCACCTGGTGGACGTGCACATCGGGCGGATCCGCAAGAAGCTCGGCGATACGGCCACCGACCCGAAATTCATCCACACCATCCGCGGGGTCGGCTACCGGATGGGCACCGGCCGATGAGCACCACCACCTCGACGGGCCGACGCTGGTCCTGGAGTCCGTTGACGGTGCGGTTGATGCTGGCCCAGACCGCGGTGCTGGCCGTCGGGCTGATCATCGTGGTCGTGACCGCGGTGCTGATCGGGCCGAACATGTTCTACCACGAGCTCGTTCAGGCCGGTCACGCCGATGCGGCCACCGGGCTGGTGCACCTTCAGGACGCCT
Organism: Kocuria oceani; assembly: GCF_029524215.1. NCBI lineage: Bacteria > Bacillati > Actinomycetota > Actinomycetes > Micrococcales > Micrococcaceae > Kocuria > Kocuria oceani. The sequence goes on from NZ_JARAMH010000022.1 coordinate 1,711, forward strand.
TCCGCTCGGTGAGTCTCACGGCCCTGGTCATCGGCGGGCTGCCGGCCCTCTACATCGCCGGGCTGCTGACCTTCTACCTCTACCGCACCATCGGGCGGTCCCTGGCCTCCTTCAGCACCGCCGCCGGTGAGGTCGCCGCGGGCAACTATGAGGTTCGGGTCACCTCGGCGAAGCTGGGCCCGGAGTTCGACTCCCTGGCCTCTTCCTTCAACGAGATGGCCGCCCGGCTCGACGCCGTGGACACCACCCGGCGCCAGATGCTGGCCGATCTGGCCCACGAGATGCGCACCCCGCTGGCCAGTCTCAAAGGACATCTGGAAGGCATCGAGGACGGGGTGGTGGAACTCGACGGGCACACCACCGGGATCCTCAACGCCCAGATCACCCGCCTGGAGCGCCTGGCCCGCGACATCCGCCAGCTCACCGCCGCCGAAGAAGGCATGACCCGGATGCAGCTCACCCCCCAGGACCCCCAGCACCTGGCGGACCAGGCGGTCGCGGCCATCGAGCCCGACGCCGCCGGCAAGGGAGTGTCGATCACCTCGCTGAGCACCGGCATGGACGTCACCCCGATCCCGCTGGATCCGGAGCGGATGGGCCAGGTGCTGAGCAACCTGCTGGAGAACGCCCTGCGCCACACCCCGCCGGGGGGCACCATCACCCTGCACACCGACCACGCCCCGGAGGCGGTCACCTACACGGTCACCGACTCCGGGGAGGGCATCAGTTCTGAGAGCCTCCCGCACGTCTTCGAGCGGTTCTACCGCGCGAACACCGGACGGGAGGCCCACCGCGGCGGCTCCGGGCTGGGGCTGGCGATCAGCAAGACCCTCATCGAGGCCCAGGGCGGGACCCTGGAAGCCACCAGCGCCGGCCCCGGGCGCGGGGCCAGCTTCCGGATCCACCTGCCCCGCCACCGGCCCAACGGCTGAGCCACACTGAGGGCCCCGGGCTTAAGGTCTGGGAACAACGACGGGCCGTGCCTGCCACCGCAGCTGTTCAGCTGCGGTGGCAGGCACGGCCCGCGTGGGGGGTGCAGTGTCGTCTACCCGTGCGAGGCCCCGGAGGATCTGTTGAGCACGAGCCGGCGGGTGCCCTTCACGCTGAGGCTGACGACCCGCTCCAGTGGGCCCTGGCCCAGGGCGCGGTGCCAGGCCACCGCGAACAGTGCCGCAACAGCCAGATTGATCACGAACCACAGGTAGGGCTGGTCGTAGTGAATCTCGAAGGACAGGCCCACCAGGTGGGCGGTGTAGAGGGTCAAGGTCATGACCCCCATCGCCGCCAGCGGCATCAGCCACGTCTCGGCCTTCCGGGCGATCAGCAACAGGGCCCCGAGCACGGCCAGGCTCACGCCCAGGCTCGCCGCGATCGCCAGCGGAGTGTTGGTGTGCGGGGTGGCGATCGCCAGCCACCACACCGTGGAGGTCGGCAGCGAGTCCGGTCCCCACACCAGCACTTCCTCCAACTCGTGCTCGCCCATCGAGGAGGCGGCCAGCAGCCGCTGGTAGCCGCCGAAGGCGTAGAGCAGGAAGTAGGAGGCGGCCTGAGCGAAGATCACGACCCCGACACCGACGACCAGCAACCGGATCTGGACCTCCTGCTTGCGCAGGTTCAACCGGCCGAGCCCCAGTCCGACCAGCAGGTAGGTCATGTAGGGCAGGGCCGGGTAGGTCCCGGTCAGCAGCAGCTGGGAGGCCGTGGCCCCGGGCTCGGTGAGCACGGTGGTCAGCGTGGGGTTGTAGTTGCTCCAGGCGGGCAGCTGATCGAGCAGGCCCTGCATCAGCAGCGGGGACACGATCCCGAAGACCGCAGCGCTGATGAACAGCACCTTCGGGCCGGCGTGCAGGAACGGGATCGCCAGCAGGAAGAACACCCCGTAGTAGATCAAGATGTTGTAGGCCGGCGGGTCCTCCGACATCAGCGTGCCGATCCACAGACCGACAGCGGCGATGAGCACCGCCCGTACCAGCAGCCCGATCCGGTCAGCGGTCATTTTCCGACCCTGGTGCGGGTGACGCCCCCCGGAGGTCAGCGCCAGCCCGACCCCGGCCAGCAGCGCGAACAGCGCTGCCGAATCTCCGGAGAACAAACGCCAGGACCAGCTGGCCTCCCCGGTCTCCTCGTTCCAGGCCGGCAGCAGATGGATGGCCATCAACCCGATCAGCGCCAACCCCCTCGCCGCGTCGATCCCCACCAACCGGCTCGTGGGCCGGATCAGTGCATCATCCAGTCCCGCTGGATCGGGTTTCTCCGCCCGTGACATCGCGCTCATGACTCCCCCTGATCGAGCCGGCCCCTCCAGGGCCGGCGAAGCGTGCGACCCGTGGCCGCATCCGAGGCCGTAGGGCACCCGGAGTTGTATTGCCCTCACGATGGGTGCTGCGCCTAAAGCTCAGGTCGCAGGACTCTCAAGTTCCCATGAAGATTGCGTGAGCCGCCGACGAAAAGGGCAGGCTCACGTACGAGCGGCACAAACGACAGTGGAGAACCGACGCCGCCTTACCGGGTTCTGCGCGAAAGATCCCACGCCGGCTGTGTCAACGCCGAGCGAATATTGACCCCTTATCACCGTTGAATCCGCCCGGCGCCCGAGGGTCAGCATTCAGGCGGAAACGACAGGCCGCCGCCTCCGCAACGCACCAAGGCCGCGCCAGTCCAGTCCGAAAGGGTGCCCTGACTCAGGGGAGGCCGAACCAGGGCACCCTCACACCACTGACCCGAGGGACTGCCCGGGGCACCGGCCGATGAGAACTGGGGGTTCTCACACTGAAAGTTATCTCTTCCCCAACCCGGAAAATAGGGCGCGCAGCCGTTATTAACCATGTTTGATGGTATCTACACACCGCCTTTACTTAAGCTCAATGATGAGCGCTGGCTCCGGTGAGTCGTGCGAGCCGGGCGAGAACCGCCTTGGGTGCCCCAGTGGCGGTTCTCGCCCGGGCCGCGCGCAGATACTCCAGCGACTCGGCATCCTGCCCGCGGGCAGGAATCCGTGCATGGGCGGTCTCGGCCGGGACGTCGAGAACGACCACAACAACCCCGCACAGCACGGTGACCGCCAACCACGGCAGCACCCGGCCCGGCGGCAGATCCCGGACCCGTCGCAGCACCAGTTGGCACACCAGGTGGCGGTTGATCACCACCAGACCGTCCCGGCGTGCGGCACGCACCTGGCAGACCAGGACGTTGACGGTGCGCACTCCGGTTTCGAACCGGTCCGCCCACCGCACCGGCACCTCCACCCCGACGCGTGCCGAGGTGCGTGCCAGCCAACGGCGACCGGACCGGTTGCGTAGCACGATCACCTCCCGTCCCGCCTGCCGCTCCGCCGCCACCAGCGCCGCGGCCGTCGTCGTCTTCCCGGCCCCGTCGATGCCCAGTTCGCCCGAGCGGGCATCCTCGTCAACGTGTTCAGGGGTGGGTGGTCGACGATCTTCCGAAGAAGGCCGTGCAGGAAAGACCCAGCACAGTGCGCTAGCGTCCTGCCCGTTCAGGAGGAGCAAGACCCTTTTTGGTCCATTGGAGGAGACCGCATGGCGGATGGTACGGACCCGGAGCGGGCGCGGCAGGAACGTGCTGCGCTGCTGGATCAGCACTGGGCGGCCGATGCCCGGGCCACCCGTAGGCGGCGGGTCCTGGCGGGAGCGGGTGCGGTGACCGCTGTCGCAGCGGTCGCAGCTCTAGTGGCCGTCGCGGTGATCAACGATCCCCCGCCCCAGGCGCGGGAGGACATCGAGATCGCCGGGCTGCAGACCTTCGGCGACCTCGGCAACTCCCATGTGGAGGCCGCGGTGGACTACGAGCAGGCGCCCCCGGTGGGCGGGGACCATGCCAGTGCCTGGCTCAACTGCGGGGTCTACACGGAGCCGGTGCCCGAGGAGAACGCTGTGCACGCCCTGGAGCATGGGGCGGTGTGGGCCGCTTACGACCCCTCCGCCTTGTCCGAGGACCAGGTGGAGGCCCTGCGCCAGGCTGTCCCCGACACCTACGTGGTGCTCTCCCCCTACGAGGATCTGGGCGCCCCCATAATGGTCTCGGCGTGGGGGGCTCAGGTGGCCGTGGACTCCCCCAAGGATGAGCGCCTGGAGCAGTTCGTGACCAAGTACTGGCAGTCCCCCGAGGCCCCGGAGCCCGGGGCGTCCTGCACCGGTGGCATCGATGCCCCCAGCCGGGTCGCGTGAGCACCAGCACCGGCGCCGCCTCCAGGAGCGTGGCAGGGCACCGGGGACGGTGGGTCCTGCTGGTGCTGGCGGCCGTGCTACTGGCAGCTGCCGGCTGGGCGGTGGGGCAGCTGAGCGCTCCAACGTCGTCCACCCCGGCGGAGGGCAGCCCGGAAGCCGGGTTCGCCCGCGACATGCAGACCCACCACCTGCAAGCGGTGGAAATGAGCTCCCTGGTCCGGGACCGCACGGAGGATCCGGAGATCCGCCGATTGGCCTACGACATCTCCCGCACCCAGCAGCAACAGGCCGGGCAGATGTACGGGTGGCTCTCCGTGTGGGGGCTGCCCCAGGCCTCGCCCCAGCCGACCATGGCCTGGATGGACGACGGCGCGCAGGACCACACGTCCATGCCCGGCATGGACTCCACGACCCCGGGCCTGGATGCGCGAATGCCGGGTATGGCCACCGCCGAACAGCTGGACCAGCTGGAGGACGCCGAAGGCCGGGAAGCTGAACGGCTCTACCTCGAGTTGATGATCCCTCACCACCAGGCAGGTGCGACCATGGCCCAGGCCATCCTGGAGCGCACCGAGAATCCCGTGGTGACGTCCCTGGCGCAGTCGATCGCCACCAGCCAGACCTCCGAGATCGACTACATGGAGGACCTGCTGGCCGAGCGCCGCACCCCATCATGATCCCCATCCGCACACCAGGATCAGCACACGTGGCCGGGCCCGTGCAAAAGCTGACGGGCTCAGACGTGAACCGGTCTCCAGGCTCGGCCCCGCTGCGCGCCGTGATCGGAATCCACCGGGGTTCTTCGGCCACCACCTCCAAGATCCCATGGAAGTCAGGGACGGGGCCGGTGGGGCACGCCCGCCCCTCTCGGACCGGTCCTGGGCTCAGGGCCCGATCAGGACCCCGGGACCGTTCTGTGGCGTGCGAAAATGCGGCCATGGCAGTCGATGCTTTCCGTGACCATGGTTGACCGCAGCGTGGAGGGCCCGGTCTGGGTTCCGATCGAGCCCCCGAGCCTGGAGAACTTCCTGGCTCCCACGATGCAACCGGTTCCGCTCATCCCGGCCATCGCGCTGGTGCTGGCTGTGCTGTATCTGGCCGGAGCAGCCCGGCTGTGGACAGCACGCCGGCGGTGGCCGGTATGGCGGACCCTGTGTTTTCTCACCGGGTGCGCGGCCACCGCGCTCATCATGGGCGCGGGAATCGAAGGCTACGGGTTGCGCATGTTCTCCGTGTTCATGTTCCAGCAGCTGACCCTGATGATGATCGTCCCAGCACTGCTGGTCCTGGGCAGCCCGGGCACCCTGCTGCTGCGGGCCACACCCCACCGCGGACCCGGCGCCGTGGTGCTGCGTCTGGCCCTGGGGGGTCTGCGTTCCCGGTGGGGCAGGTTCGCCGTCCATCCCGCCTTTTTGGTTCCGTTGTTCCTGGTCAGTTTCTACGGGGTGTATCTCAGCGGGCTGGACGACCGGCTGTTGCCCACCTGGTACGGCCATACCGGGTTGGAACTGCTGTTCTTGGCCTCCGGGATCCTGTTCACCGTTCCGTTGCTGTCGGCCGATCCACTACCGACCAAGCAGACCTACGGCAGTCGCTTGGCCGACATTGTCCCCGAGATGCCGCTGCACGCCTTCTTCGGCGTCATCGTCATGATGGCTCCGCTGCCCGTCGTGGATTTCTTCGCCACCCCGCCGGACAGCTGGGATCTCGACCCGATGGCCGATCAGGTCCTGGCCGGCTCGTTGGCCTGGTCCTACGGCGAATTACCGTCCGTGCTGATCCTGCTGTTCATCATGAGCCAGTGGCACCGCGACGATGCGCGCAAAGCCGCCCGCGACGAGGCCGAAACCGCCGTCAGGGGCACCCCGGATCTGGATGCCTACAACGCCTACCTGGATCAGCTGCAGCAGCGCACCGAGAACCGCTAGCCCCACAGGCATCAGCCGCCGACCGGAGCCGGTCGGGGCGGGCAAAGACGCCGACGCGGCCGGTCCCTGCCGTCACCCGGTGCGTGGTCCCCGGTGGTCTGCAGGACATCGTCTGGCCAAGGACAACTCCTCCCCGGGCGTAGAAAACCCGATCGTTGACCATCTCCACCGGTTCTGAACCTGGTGCACGTCCGTGGTGCTGATGGTGGCGGGGCCGGAGAAAACCGTCCGCAAGCCTCGCGGCAGGCACTGGCGACTGGAGCTGCTTCCACAGCCAGGACACAGGAAAAGGATAAGCCTGGGAAAGTCCGTCCTGGTCGGATGGAGATAGACAGGGCCCGGAGGTCCGGACCGGTGGGCGGGGGCCCGCCGGTACAGCCGAGAGAAGGAACGCACCAGCATGGTCAACGTCCACCATCCGAACTCGGGGACGCGGGGACCAACAGGGGGCTCAGAGCTCCCGCTGGTGAAGAAGCCACGGCTGGTGGGGGTCGACGCCGCCCGGGGTCTGGCCCTGCTGGGGATGTTCTCCATCCACATTCTGCCCGCCTGGGACCCCGAGACCTACGAGGTCACCCTGCAGTGGCAGCTCTTCGCCGGCCGGGCCGCGGCCCTGTTCGCCCTGCTGGCCGGGGTCGGCCTGGCCTTCTCCACCGGCGCAGGCACACCCCACCGGGGCCGGACGATGACGGCTGACCGGGTGGGGGTGCTCGTCCGGGCCGTGCTGATCACCGTGCTGGGTCTGCTCGTCAACCAGGTGATGCCGGAGGACCCGCCGGCCTACAACATCTTGATCTACTACGGGGTGTTCTTCCTGCTGGCCATCCCCTTCCTGCACCTGCCCGCACGAACCCTGTTCGTCCTCGCCGGGGTCAACGCCGTGCTCGCCCCCGTGCTGATGCAGTCCCTGCGCGACGCGCTACCGGAGATGGAGACCTACAACCCCACCATCACCGGGGTGCTCACCGACCCCGGCACCGTGCTGTCCCAGGTGCTGTTGACCGGCACCTACCCCGCGTTCCCGTACCTGACCTACCTGCTCGCCGGCATAGCCATCGGCCGGCTCAACCTGCGGTCCCTGCACGTCCAGGGCCGGTTGCTCGTAGCCGGTCTGATCCTGGCTCTGGCCGCGTGGCTGGTCTACTGGGTGCTGATCCTCCAGGCCGGCGGCTACGACCAACTGATGAGCTCCACCCCGTCGCTGAGCCACGAGCAGATCGACGAGATCCTCATCTGGGGCCCCGACCCCGTCCTGCCCGACACCACGTGGTGGTGGATGCTGATCCCCGGCCCGCACACCAACACCCCGATCGCCATCCTCTACGGCCTCGGCTCCGGCACAGCCGTGCTGGGGGCGTTCCTGCTCATCGGGCGGAAATCCGGCGCCTGGCTGCTGCCGCTCAGTGCTGCCGGTTCCATGACCCTGACCCTCTACACGGCCCACCTGCTGGCCCTGGCCGCGATGGTGCACTACGAGGTGCCCATGCTGTGGTTCCTCATCCACGCAGGCGGGGCGGCGGTGTTCGCCGTGGCCTGGCAACGCGCCTACGGGCAAGGCCCGCTGGAGCGGGCCCTGGCCCGGACCGCCGGCGCCGGGCGCGGGCTCGTCCTCACCCCCGGTCGTCGCGAAGACTGAGCCCGGACCCAGCTGCAACAGCAGCTGGTCCCCATCACGCCGGCGACATCGGTAGCGGACACCAACAACATCTCCGCCGGACACATAGCAATGCACAGCGCCTTCGACAGTCGGTCGGCCCCTGCTGGGCCACCGTTCCGGTAGCCACGACGACGTGACGCCCCGGCCCTCCGGGCCCGTCGTGGTCAGGATGCGCCCGTTCCGCCGCCTGGCAACCAGCCGTCGGAGCCAATCGGCAGGCCAGCAAACATTTCGGGTACCCGAGACAGCACACGAGGACGCCGCCCTTGACCAGCAGGGCACCTGCATAGGCCCTTCCACCGCAAGGCTGCGCTCATGCGACGAGGATGGGCACGTGCGCGGGGTCAGGGTCGGCTTGGACGAGGCGGTGAAGGGGGCAGCCCGCAGATGCGCCGCGCATGTCCGGCCAGGATGAGCCCGGGACGGACAAGGCGCACCATCCACACGACGTGAACCAGTCCGCGACGCCCGATGCAGATGCTCAAAGGGCTCAGGCCCTGGAGACTGCCGGAGACCCTGACCGGCCATCGAGGGGCTGGCGGCATGACCGCTCCGGCATCGGTTGCGCCCCTGGGTGAAGGTGGCGCTGGCCCTGGGTACCGGAAGATGCCCCATGGGATAACATATGCAGATCTAGTCAGATGTGAGGAGGTCTCATGGTTCAGGTCACCCCGCTGGAGACTTGCGTGGTCGTCGCGGCCCACCCCGACAAGGTGGCGCTGACCCGGCAGAACATTCCCGAGCACGCCGAGGCGGTGCAGCTCGCCGCGATGTTCAGGTTGTTCGGCGACCCGCGTCGGGTGCGGATCCTCTACGCGTTGCTCGAGGCCGGTGAGTTGTGCGTGTGCGACCTCTCCGCCGCGGTGGAGGTCCCGGAGACGGCGGTATCCCAGGCCCTGCGCCTGTTGCGCACTGCCGGGGTCGTCGAGAACCGACGGGACGGGCGGATGGTGTATTACCGTCTCGCCGATGCTCATGTGCGGATGCTGCTCGATCTCAGCCGCGAGCACACCCGGCACGAGGGGAGCTCCTGATGGGCGCCGGGCACAGCCACGGGCCGGCCATGCCCACCGCAGGGCACGCGGGTGGGCGCTATCGCCGGCGGCTGGCTGCGGCGTTCGCGCTGACGGCGACCTTCTTCGTCGTCGAGCTCGTCGCCGGGTTGGTCTCCAATTCCCTGGCGCTCATCTCCGATGCCGGCCACATGGCCGCCGACGTGGTGGCCCTGGCCAGCACACTGCTGGCCACCCACATCGCCACCAGACCGGACACCACGGGCCGGCGCACGTATGGCTCCTACCGGGCCGAGATCTTCGCCTCCGGCCTGGTCGTGCTGATCATGCTCGGTGTCGGCGCCTACGTCATCGTCTCAGCGATGGGCCGGTTCGGCGAGGCCCCCGAGGTGACTTCCGGGACGATGCTCGTCGTCGGCTTCATCGGGCTGGTCATCAACATCGTCTCCATGCTCCTGCTGCGCAGCGGGTCCAAGGACAGCCTGAACGTCAAGGGCGCCTACTTCGAGGTGGTGGCCGACGCCGCCGGCTCGGTGGGCGTCATGATCGCCGGCGCCCTGATCATCCTCACGGGAAATCCGATCTGGGACATTGTCGTGGCCGCCCTCATCGCGGTCTTCGTCATCGTCCGGGCGCTGACCCTCGGACGGCAGGTGCTCGCCGTGCTCGGCCAGCACGCCCCGGCCGGCATCGATCCCCAAACCGTTGCGGCCACCCTCGGCGACGTCGGCGGGGTGGCCCAGGTCCACGACCTGCACCTGTGGACGCTGACCTCGGGGATGAACGTGGCCACCGCCCACCTCGTCGCGGCCCCCGGCGCGGACCACCAGGAGGTACTCGTCGGCGCCCAGGACGTGCTGCGCGAACGGTACGCGATCGAGCACGCCACCTTGCAGGTAGAACCCGCCGACCGGCCCGGCTGCCACGACCTGACCTGGTGAAGGCAGCCTGAGACGGTCCGCCGGCGCGACGGCGACCTTAGCCACCACCGACGGTGGGCGCATGAATCTCCACTACGCCACCTCCCCGACCGAAAAGTCCCAGGACCACACCGGCTCCACCGTGCCGCTGCTGGGCTTCAGACCCGAGGCCGAGGACCTTCCGGCACTGATCGACCAGATCGGCATCTCCGAGATCACCACCACAGCCCTGAGTCTGCACTGACCTGCGGTGATCAGCCCGACCGGGTGCTCTTGACTCGTTCACCCGATCAGGCCGACCGCCGTCCCAGTCCCTACTCCTCCCCCCGTCCAGGACCGGTGGGGTGGCAGAGTCATCACCTCCCTGCCCGTCGTCCCGGCCATTTCCGACCCGATGGGCTGGCCCTCGCTGGAGCCGGACCCACCAGGGAGCCCCACCAAGGAGTCCTTCAACAGGCGGAACCACCCCTTCGCCGACAGTGAAGCGACCAACCAGCAAGGACCGGCTGTGGGATCAACACGTTTGGGCCCGTGTTCAAGAACCATTCAGCAAACCGTGGTCCTATGGCACCGGCACCCACGCCCGGACTTGCTGACCCACCATCTTGGCACTGCCGTGTCGAGCGACCTGCAGGAGAACCCCCTATGACCGACAACGCCTCGGGACCCGCTGTTATGGGATCCACCGCGCCTGCCCGTGCTACGGACACGGCCGCCCCCGACTTCCAGAATCTGGTGGCCCCGGTCCCGGATGCGGTGCGCAAAGATTCCGTCACCGGCGGGGTGACCCCGGCCCCGTCGGCCGGTGCCCGGTGGGCGGCGGAGTTCGCCGGTACTACCGTGCTGGTCTTCGCCGGGCTGGGCACGGGCATTTTCGCCACCGCGGTGATCGATTCCGCACTGGGCTTCGGGCTGGCGCTGCTGGCGGTACTGGTGGCTTTCGGACACGTCTCCGGGGGACACTTCAATCCAGCAGTGACCCTGGCGGCGGTCGTGGCCGGGCGCACTCCGACCAAGGTCGCCCTCGGCTACGTGGTGGCCCAGGTGCTCGGAGCACTGGTCGCGGTGGGCCTGCTGTGGGCGGTGCTGATGACACTGATCGATGCCTCCACCACCGCCCAAGCCCTGGGTGCGGTGGCCAACGGCTACGGGGAGAACTCCACCTCCCAAGCCGGCTGGCCCACCGTGCTTCTGATCGAGTTCGTGGCGACGACCCTGTTCGTCCTCGTGGTCCTGGGCTCGACCGCCCCGCGGGCCAACGCGGTACTGGCCCCGGTGGCGATCGGGGCGACCTTCGCCTTCCTGCTCACCATCCTGGCGCCTTTCGACGGCGGATCGCTGAATCCGGCCCGCTCCACCGGCACCGCGGTCATCGGTGGTGCTGAGAGCCTGTCCCAGCTGTGGCTGTTCTGGGTTGCCCCGTTGCTGGGGGGCCTGGTGGCGGGTCTGATCTACCGTGTGGTGGATCTGGGCCGCGCACCCCGCCCCGCCACCGTGCCGCCCGCCGAAGACGCCACAGCGAGCACCGGTACCGACACTTCCAGCGCCCCGACAGCGTGAGAAAGTCCAGCAGTCTCGTGATGTGACAGTCCTATTCACCATGACGTCCCCTCGGAGCCTTGTGGATCCACCCGCGCCAGCGCAGGCCGGCCGGGCGTCGGGGGCTGAGGACGGGTTGAGGAGAGTCCCCGGAAGGGGTGTATCCCATCTGGAGCGCCTGAGATCGGTCGCGTTGGCGGGACCGGTCAGGGAACACGCGTCAGTGACCGGTCGCCGTTTCTGGCCTGCGCATGGTCACTGGGCTGCGGTGCGGAGTGCGGGTGCACCCCTGGTAGGCGGAGGTGGACGTCTGCTCCAGTACGTTGTTCGGCGTGGTGGGTCACGAGCACGACGACGCGGTCAGACAGTGCTGAGCGCAGGTCGGAGATCAGCGCGTGGGCAGCGGGTGCCTCGAGGTGAGCGGTGGGTTCGTCGAGAAGCAGGACGTCGGCACGGGTGAGCAGCGCCCTGGCGACGGCGATGCGTTGTCGTTGGCCTCCCGAGAGACTCCCTCCGCTGGGCCCGACTGGTGTGTCCAGGCCCTGGGGCAATCCGTCCATGAAGGAGTCCAGGCCCACGCGGGTGAGGACCTCGCGCAGGTCCTCATCGGTGGGCCGATCGTCTTTCCCCCGGGCGAGCAGGAGGTTGCCGCGGATGGTGGAGTCGAACAGGTGCGCCTCCTGGGGGCACCAGGCGAAGCGTCGCCGCAGCTGCCGGGCGTTGAAGGTGGTGCTGTCGGAGCCGTTGACCTGCCATGAGCCCTCCGCGGCGGGCAAGTGGCCGAGGAGGGTCGCCAGCAGGGTGGACTTGCCTGAGCCGGAGGGACCTTCAACGACGAGCCACTGGCCGCGGCGCACGGTGGCCTGGAGGTGGCGGAATGCCGGGGCCGGCGCCTGCGGCCAGGTGACGGCCAGGTCGGCCAGCGTCAGTTCTTGGACTTGAGTCGGAACCGCCCCGGTGGGGGGCTGAGGCCGCTCATGGCGGGTGGTTGTGGGAGTGACGGCATGGACCTTGCGCAGCGACTGGGCCAGCGCAGGCCACTGCTGTACCGCATCGACCGCGCCCAGCAGCGGATCGATCAGACCCAGGGGCAGCAGCACGAGCGCGGCGACGACCGGTGCGGAAATCGTGCCTGCCGCCAGGGCTTCGGCGGTGGTTGCCAGCATCAGCACGGAGGAGAGGGAACAGGCCAGCACCACGACGGCCTCGCCCAGGCCCCGCGCCCAGGCACTGGAGCGGGCCGCGGTGTCCGCGCGCTGCTCGAGGTCATCCAGCCGGGCGAGCATGTCCTTGGCTCGACCGTTGGCGCGCAGCTCACCGGAGGCGGAGACCATCGCGGCGAAGCGGCGGATCACCCTGGAGCGCACCACGGTGAGATGGCGGGCCGCGGAGCGGTCGGCCAGCAGCGCCGCGACGGGCCCGGCGAGCAGCCCGCCGAGGACGGCGACCAGGAGCGTGGGCACCGCGATGGGGCACAGGGCCAAGACGGCGACGACAGCCCCCAGGGCGGTGCCGGCCCCGGCCATCGGTGGCAGCAGGACCCGCGGGGCCAGGTCACGGACCCGGTCTGCGGCCTCGACCAGGTGCTCCAGTGCGGCCCCGCCGGTGGCCAGGGCCCGGGAGGCCAGACCACGGGTAGCAAGCCCGGCCCAGATCCGGGACCTGAGCTCGGTGGTGGCGGACAGGACGGCGTCGTGGGTGGCCAGTCGCTCGGCGTAGCGCAGCAGGGCACGGCCGATGCCGAAGAAGCGGACGCCGACGATGGCGACCATCAGGTACATGATTCCCGGTTGCTCGCTGGCGCGCACGATCAGCCAGCCCGACAGCGTGGTGAGGGCGGCGGCGAACAGGGCCGAGGCCGTACCCAGGGCCGCGGCCCCCAGCATGCGCCAGCGAGTGGAGGCGAGGAACGCCGCGAGCTCGCCCAACGCACCACCGGAGGTCTCGGCGAGTGAAGGGTGGGACGCCTCAGCTTGGCGATCAGGCACCGACTGCTCCTCCGGGGCGGTGGTTCCTGGTCGGCGATGCGCCCCCTCCCCGCGGGGGCTGGCGGGCTGCCCCAGGAGCACTTTCTGGTCGGCGAGGGCGGTGATCTCGGTTTCGTGGGAGGCCAGGATCACGGTGGTGGTGCCGCGCAGGGCGTCGATGAGGGTTTCGACCCGGTGCGCGTTGGTGGGATCGAGGTGGGCGGTGGGCTCGTCGAGGAGCAGCAGCCGGGCCCCGGCGGTGATGCGGGCCAGGCCCCGAGCCAGGCCCAGGCGGCGCAGTTCCCCGGGGCTGAGTTGGTTCGGGTCCGCCTCGGCCAGCTCGGTCAGTCCGACTCGGGCGAGGGTGTGGTGGGCGGAAGCGGTGTCGTGGGCGTAGAGCTGGATCTCGTCGAGGACGGTCTCACCGACGGTGTGAATGTGCTGAGGCACCCAGGCCACTGCAGCCGGGTCGATCCCGTGGATGGTTCCGTCTTGGGCTTCGATGGTTCCGGCGAGGACCCCGAGCAGGGTGGATTTGCCGCTGCCGCTGGGGCCTTCGACGCTGGCGATCGTTCCGTAAGGGATCTCGGCGCCAAGACCGGATACTGCTGGGAAGAGCCGTCCTGGGTAGCGCACGACCACCCCACTGATCCGCACCATGGGTGCCTGGTCCGCTGGCGTGTCCGGCTGGGAGTTGATCGTTGCGGGGCTCGAGTCCGGTGGCGTCGGCCTGCGGATGTCGGGGGCCGGGGGCTCGGTGACGAGCTCACGGGAGCGGTGCAGGGCCGCGATGCCGTCCTGGGAGGCGTGGAAGGCGGCGCCGAGGTCGCGGAAGGGAGCGAAGCATTCCGGGGCGAGGATGAGGGCCACGAGTCCCACCAGGAGGTCGAGGTCACCGTAGACGAGGCGCACGCCGACGAACACCGCCACGACGGCGACGGAGAGCGTGGCGATCAGCTCGAGCACGAGCGCGGAGAGGAACGCGGTGCGCAGGGTCACCATGGTTGTGTGCCGGTGCTGCTCGGAAACATCGCGCAGCGCCGCAGCCTGCTCCTCGATCCGCCCCAGACCCACCAGGACGGGCAGTCCACGGGCGAGTTCGACCAGGTGATGGGAGAGTCGTTGAAGGGCGGCGGAGGACTCCTGGGCCTTGTCCTGGGAGTGCAGCCCGATCAGTGCCATGAACACCGGGATCAGGGGCACGGTGAGCACGATGATGAGGGCGCTGACCCAGTCGGCCGCCAGAATTCTCGCCCCCACCAGTAGGGGCACGGTGGCGGCGGCGGTGACCGAGGGCAGCACGCGCGCGTAGTAGTCGTCGAGGGCGTCGAGGCCGAGGGTGCCCACGGTGGTCGTGGCGCCGACGTCGTGGCCGCCCCCGGCCAGGAGGCGGGTGGCGAGTTCTCGGCGCAGCCCCCGCTTCGCCCGCCCGGCGGCGCGGACGGCGACGACCTGGGTGGCCCAGATGGTTCCGGCACGCAGCAGCCCAGCACCGACCCCGACCAGCAGAGCCCGGTGCCAGGCCGCCGTGTCATGAGCGATGACCCCGACGATGCCGCGGGCCAGGGCTTCGGCCACGCCGATCAGAGCCAGGGCTTTGAGCGCTCCGAGGAGGCCGAGGGTGAAAACTGTGGCAGCACCGCCGGGGCCCAGCGGGGGACGTTTCATGCCTGCCTGTTCCCGTCCGCGCCCGTCCCCGGCACACCCTCACGTCGGGTACCCGCGGCGAGTTTCGGGGCAACGGCGGGAAGGACGGGGTGGGGGGCGGGCAGATGGCCGGTGGTCAGGCGCCGACGGAACACCCAGTAGCTCCAGCCCTGAGCGAGCATCACCGAGGGCAAGCCGATGGCGGCCACGACGGTCATGACCCCCAGGGTGTAGTCGCTGCTGGAGGCGTTGGCCACCGTCAGGTGGTGGGCGGGGTCGATCGTGGAAGGCAGGACCACGGGGTAGACGTTGACGAAGATCGAGGTGAGGCCGCAGAACAGCAGTGCGGCGGAGCCGGCGAAGGCGCGGCCTTCCCGGCCCAGGCGGGCGCTGGTCCACCCGAAGAGCGCCGCGAGGACCGCGGCACCGACCAGCGGCCAGGTCCAGGCCTTGCCGTGGAGCACTTGAACGACCAGCACCCACACGGTGAGCGGCACCAGCGCGGCCGGGCCGAAACGCAGGAGGAACCGGCGGGCACGCACCCGGACCGGTCCCTCGGTCTTCAGCCCCAGGAAGGCCGAGGCGTGCACGAGGCAGAACCCGACCAGGGCGAGTCCGCCGAGCAGCGCGTAGGGCGTGAACCAGGCGAAGGCCCCGCCGACACGGTCGCCGTTGGCGTCCAGCGGCAGGCCCGTGGTGGTCAAAGCCAAGGCAGCACCCAGCCCGAAGGCGACCAGGAACGACCCCGTCCCCAGTGCCCGGTCGACCCACCGCCGCCACCGGTCGCTGTGGACCTTGCCGCGGTACTCGATGGACACCGCCCGGAAGATCAGCCCGGCCAGGACGAACACGAAGGGGACGTACAGGGCGGAGAACAAGGAGGCGTACCAGTCGGGGAAGGCGGCGAAGAGCCCGGCGGCTGCGGTGATCAGCCACACCTCGTTGCCGTCCCAGACCGGGCCGATGGTATTGAGCATCTGCCGGCGCTGGCGCTCGTCCCGGGTGCTGGTGAGCATAAGCATGCCCACGCCCAGATCGAAGCCGTCCAGGATGATGAACCCGATCCACAGCACCGCGATGGCGATGAACCAGAAAGTGGGAAGCAGTTCCATGTCAGGGGCCGTTCTGTGGTCGTCGGGCTCAGTAGGCGAAGGCCAGCACGTCATCGCGCCGACCGGTCATGCCCTCGGGATGGGCGGGGTCATCGTCCCGGTGGGCGAGCTCGGGCATGGCCGAGGCGACCCCGCCGCGCACGTAGCGCACGAGCAACCTCGTCTCCACCACCAGCAGGACCGCGTAGATCAACCCGAGGGTGATGAGGGAGAAAAGGATCTCCTCCCCGCTGACTCCCGGTGACACGGCAGCGGCGGTGTACATGTACACCCCGTCCACACCACTGGGGTTGGGATTCGGGACGACCACGAACGGCTGCCGGCCCATCTCGGTGAACACCCACCCGGCGATGTTGGCCCCGAAGGGTGCCAGGATGGAGGCCACCGCCACCCACATCAAAGGCTTGGAGGCCGGGACGGTGCCCTTCCGGGTGATCCACAGCGTCAGCGCCGCGAAGCCGGCGGCGAGCATGCCGAAGCCGATCATCAGGCGGAACCCCCAGTAGGTGACCTCCATCAGGGGCAGGTAGTCGATCTTCTGGCCGGCCCGTTCGCCGTACATGGGGTCCTCAGGCAGGTGGGTGCCGTAGGCGGCCTCGTACTGTGGGATGAGGGTGTTCACGCCCTTGACCTCGGTGTCGAAGTCCCCGTGGGCCAAGAACGACAGCAGACCCGGGATCTCGATGACGTTGGTCACCTGGTCACAGTCCTGGGCTCCGAGCGGGCCCACGGCCAGCACCGAGAAGCTGGTGCCGTCGTGGCAGGCCGCCTCAGCGGCGGCCATCTTCAGCGGCTGCTGGTCGAACATGAGCTTGCCCTGCAGATCCCCGGTGGCGGCGACCCCGCCAAAGGCGACGGCGGCGACCACCGCACCGATGCGCAGGCTGGACAGCCACACCGCGTGGTCGACCCGGTCCCGGCCGGGAATATCGACCCGCTCTCCCACGACCACGGCACCGGAGTCGTCGACGGTGTCGATGTTGTCCCGGCGGCGCTGCCACAGCTGGTACCAGGAGACCCCGATCAGGAACGCCGCGCCCACTGCCACGGACCCGGCCAGAGTATGGGAGTAGGCCACCAGGGCCGTGTTGTTGGTCAGCACCGCCCACACGTCGTTCATCACCGGGCGGCCGTCCACCATCTCCACGCCCACCGGGTGCTGCATCCAGGAGTTGGCGACGATGATGAAAAAGGCAGAGACCACGGAGCCGAGCACCGCGGTCCACAGCGTGGCCAGGTGCAGCTTCTTGGGCAGGCGGTCCCACCCGAAGATCCACAGGCCCAGGAAGGTGGACTCGAAGAAGAAGGCGAGCAGGCCCTCCATCGCCAACGGTGCCCCGAAGACGTCGCCCACGAAGCGGGAGTACTCACTCCAGGCCATCCCGAACTGGAACTCCTGGACCAGGCCGGTGGCCACGCCCATGATGAAGTTGATCAGGTAGAGCTTGCCCCAGAACTTCGTCATCCGCAGCCAACGCTCGTTGCCGGTGCGCACCCACATCGTCTGCATGAGCGCCACCAGCAGCCCCAGCCCGAGCGTGAGCGGGACCATCACGAAGTGGTAGACGGTGGTGATCCCGAACTGCCACCGGGCGATCTCCAACGGATCCATGGGTTGTCCCCCAAGCGTTTTTACAGTGGTGTAAAAATAGTTCTACGACTCGTAGAAATATTTCTACACCACTGTAGAACATGTGGGTCGGTCCGCTAGAATCAGCTGGTGGCAGTCAACGACTCGAAACGCGCAACCTCCTTGGGTGACCTGGAACGATCCGTCATGGAGATCCTCTGGCAGGCGGACACCCCCCTGTCGGCCTACGACCTCCAGGACCAGCTGACCGGAACCACCGACAGCGGCCGGCCCCGCGCCGCCACCACTGTGCTGACCGTCCTGTCCCGCCTGGAGCGCAAAGGCTTTGTCACACGAGAACGCACCTTCCGCCCCCACCGCTACCTAGCTGCGGCCTCCCGGGAGGAGCACATGGCCAACCTCATGCACGAGGTCCTGGGAACAGCCAACGACCGGGCCGCTGTGCTTGCACGCTTCGTCGGAGGCGTCAGTTCCGAGGAAGCACAAACTCTGCGGCGCCTCCTCGACGACCACTGAGTCCATGTGATCAGCACCTCGCTCGCCCTGGCCGCATTTGCCCTCGCCCTGGCCTGGCCCGTCCCGATCCTGCTTTCGCACGCCAAGTGGCCGACCCGCGCCCCCGCCACCGCACTGGTGCTCTGGCAGGCCGTCGCCCTGGCCGGCGGGCTGTCGATGCTCGGGGCCTTGCTCACCTTCGGTTTGGCCCCTTTTGGGCCGGACTTGGTCAGTGGCGGCATCAGCTTCGCCACCAGCTTCTTGGGAGATCAGCCATGGGGCCCGGCAAGGCCGGTGCACATCCTCGCGCTGTCCGGAGCAGTTCTGCTCGGCGGGCATCTGCTGCTGAACCTGGTCGTCACGATTGTGCGCGCCGAACGCGATCGCCGCCGCCATGCCCAGCTGGTCCTGCTTTTGAGCACACCGCTGCCCGACGCCCCCGGCACCCGGCTCCTCGACAACCCCGCCCCGGTCGCCTACTGCCTCCCCGGGGCGTTCACCACGATGACCGTGCTCTCTGCCGGGCTGCTGTCGCTGCTCGATGAGGACGAGCTGGACGCGGTGATCGAGCACGAAAGGGCACATGCCACCCAGCGCCATGACATCGTGCTGATGCTGTTCCGCGCCTGGAAGGCTTCCCTGCCCTGGTTTCCCATCGCCGACCGCGCCCACCGCGAAGTCGGGGTCCTCGTTGAGATGCTCGCCGACGACCACGCCCGCCGAAGCATCGACGACCGCTCCCTCGCCCGAGCCGTCGCCCTCGTCAGCACCAGTGGATCCGCTGCTCCCCCGCACCGCATCCAAGGCACCTGGACAGGCGCGGCCCCTGTCGAGGACGCCCGTCAGCGCATCCTGCGACTGGAAGCCACACCCTTGCCGGCGGGACCAAAGGCAACAGTCATCAGCGCAGCCGCTGCGCTCATCACCGTGCCCACCGTCTTGCTGCTCGCCCCCGGCCTCACCAACCTGATCGACTGACAGGAGTGGACCATCCTGGTTGCCACGGCACCACCTGAACCACGATTTGGCGCCGTGACACCGAGGTCTACCGCGTCAAGTGAGTTGCATCAGCGCCACTTTGCCACCGATTCAGGAACCTCGAATCAGAGGGCGGCAGCTCTGCGCGTCATACAGCGTTGCGTCCCCGCCCTACACCGCATTAACGGGAGCGAAGACGTATCCTCAGGAGGATTGTCCGTGCTCCTACGCGCACACCGATGTTTGATGCCTTCGGTCCGTTGCTTGA
Source organism: Kocuria oceani (assembly GCF_029524215.1). NCBI lineage: Bacteria > Bacillati > Actinomycetota > Actinomycetes > Micrococcales > Micrococcaceae > Kocuria > Kocuria oceani. The sequence goes on from NZ_JARAMH010000022.1 coordinate 21,010, forward strand.
TCTTTCCGTCGCTGCCCGCGACATCCTGGGGGAACCACGATCATGTGGTTCCCCCCGAATCGTGGAGGGCTTCCTTATGCGGCTTTCCGGGTGGGGGCCGCGGTGTTCTCGTAACCGATCGGACTCATCATGCCCGCCGAGCTGTGTCGGCGGTCGTGGTTGTAGAAGCCGTAGCACCAGTCCAGCACAACGGCTTGAGCGGTGCGGGTGTTCTCGAACTCGTGTCGTGACAATACCTCCCACTCCAGGGAGGAGAAGAACGCCTCGGCTGCGGCGTTGTCGAAGCACGACCCGACTCGGCCCATCGACTGCCGGATTCCGAGCTGAGCGCACAACGTGGTGAACGAGTTCGCCGTGTAGGTCGAGCCGCGATCGGTGTGGAAGATGACCCGCTGGGCCTCGTCCTTGCGCCACCCGGACCCGTTGACTGCCTCCACCCCGCCGCGGGCAGCGACGGCCATCTTGATCGCCGAGCAGGCCAGCTCCGCGTCCGGGCGCAACCCGGTGGCAGCACCGAGCAGCCGGCGGGAGTACAGGTCGATCACGGTCGCCAGGTACAGCTTCGCACCCGGGCCTGCGTGCTCGTCGACGGTCGGGATCTCGGTCATATCCCCGACCCATCTGGTGTTCGGGCGATCAGCGGTGAAGTCCCGCTTGAGCAGGTCGGGGAACTTCGGCGCCGTCTTGTCCTGCCTGGTCAGACCGTTGCGACGCCGGATCCGCCGCGCGATGAGGCCTTGGCGGCGCATCGAGTCCGCCACGGTCTTCTCACTCACCTGCCAGCCCTCCTCGCGCAGATCGTGGACCAAGCGAGGCGAGCCATGCAGCCCGCGCTTCTTGGCGAACACCGCCCGCACCGCCCGGTCGACGGCATCGCGGCGACGGTCTCGAGCAGTGTGCAGACCGCTCATCGCTGACGGCCCGGTGGCGCGGGCCAGCCACTTGTAGAACCACGCCAGGCTGACCCCGAGCAGCCGGCACGTCACGGTGTGTGGCACTCGGTAGTTGGTCCTCTGGTCGGCGACGAAGCGTGCCACGCTCACTTCGTCGCCTCCTTCACCCACAGGACCACAGATCGCTTGAGGACATCACGCTCCATCCGCAGCTCGGCGTTCTCCGCGCGCAGCCGCTTGAGCTCCTCGACGTCGTCCTGGGACAGCCCGTCACGGCCCTCGCGGGCCTCCTTGGCGCGGGCCACCCAGTTGCCCAGGGTGCCCTCGTTCACGCCGAGGTCACGCGCGATCTGCGCGATCGGCTTCCCGGTCTCTTCGACGATCCGGACAGCTCCCTCACGGAACTCCCGGTCGTACTTCTTCCGCTTCTCTGGCATCTCGATCCCTATTGTCGATGCCTCCACGGTCCGGGGGGAACCTCACGGCGACGGCATCGACAACGAGGCTGACGACAACCTCGACGGCGATAAGTTCGTCAATGAGGTTGACCCGGACATGGATGGGGACGGCCTGCTCAATGAGGAAGACCCGGACATCGACGGGGACGGCATCCTCAACGACAAGGAAGAGGAGCCCATACGCCCGGCACGAATGGCGACTGCCAAACCAACCCCCAAGACTGGTGAGCCAAACGATCCTGTAGACATCACGGACCCTGCCAGGGGAACCGAGGATGCCGGGACCTCGTCGACCACCGGTGCGGTGCCAGCCCTCTAATAGACGGCCTCGAACAGCTTGCTCATCGCGCTCTGGCGCAGCAGGACCAGGTCGTCGATGCTGTCGGCCCCGGCGAGCATCCCGGCCACGAGCGAGGAAACCTTCAGCCCCGGGTTGGCGCCCTTGTCGGTGGGCACGCTCAACCGCTCATCGACCAGGTCGCGCAACCCGATCTCCTGGGCCAGGCGCATCACCGGCAGCAACCCCACCCGCTCAGGTGGCCGAGGTGTACAGGTACGCCCACCTACTCAGGGCAAGCAGACGCGACTGACCGCGGTAGGAAACTCGCCTATGCAATCCCTTCGACCCGTATCGCTCGGGCGGGATAGCCGTCCTGCTCGACCCGTTCCCAAGTGATGATTACCTGCTGGCCCGGAACCAGTTCCTTATAGGCGTTCTCCGGGCCCTCGATGTGCGTGAAATGCACGAAACACCCGCCGGAGTGACCCGAGAGGTCAACCACCCCCCAGCCCTCATCGCCGTACCACTCCCGCACCACGCCGTCGCTGCTGTAGCTCGATCCCATACCCCAATGATTCACCTCGCTGACCGACCAAAGCCATGCTGACGCCAAGGGCGACCCACATCAGTCCCCGACGTCCGCTGTTGATCTGCGCCCATCCCTGATCAACGCCTTTCCCTGAAGGTGCCGGCCTAAGTGGACCGGTCGTGCTCATCGCCGACGCGGTTCCAGCGTCGGCGGATCGCCACACCCAGGACCATTGCTCCCCCGAGAACCAGGAGGCGCGGCAGCAACTCACCCAGCCCGGGGGCCCCGCGCGCAACGATGGCCACCAGCTCGATGCCAACCAGCAGTCCCGTCACCACACAAGTGAGCAGACCCACCCAACCGCTGTCGTCACGTTCGAGCTTGATCCAGGCAATGTTGATCACCACGAAGGCCAACCCCAGCCCGACCACGGGCAGGTTCGCCGGGCCGGCAGATCCGGCCAGCTCGACCAGGGTCCCGGCGACGGCCAGACCCGCGAACACGGCCCCCAGTGCTGGGGCGCATTCCCGGCCCAGCGCCAAGGGCACGAGGACGGTCGAGTACAGCACCAGCAGCAACCCGATGCCGATTCCGGCACCGATCACGGCCCCACTCGGGGGCGAGGTGAAGTAGATGATGAATCCCCGGGCGATCAACACCGCACAAGAGAGCGCACCCAACCCCACGAGGGCTATATATAAAGCGCTCCCTTGGCATAGTGAGCGCTATGACTCTGCTCGACCGCCCACTGACCTACCCGGAGATCGGTGCCACCGCCGGGCAGTTGCCCGACGGGTACGACCATCTGAGGGTCCACCGGGTCATCGGCCACGGGGAGCCGACGTTCCACCGAGCCGCGGAGCGCCTGATGAGCTGGCAGATGCACCGGGCAGCCGGCCTGACCGTCGAGGCCACCACACCGCGCGTCGAGCAGGGCAGCCGCGTCCGTCTGCGCCTGGGCCGGCACCTGCTGCGGATCTCCTTCGGCTGCCAAGTGGTCTACGTCGTGGAGGAGGAGCGCCGGCGGGGCTTCGCCTACGGGACCCTGCAGGGCCACCCGGAGCAGGGCGAGGAGAGGTTCTGCGTCGATTGGCGGGAGGACGACGCCGTCGTGTTGACCATCACCGCTTTCTCCCGGCAGGGCACGTGGTGGTCCCGCGCCCTGGCGCCGATCAACCGGCGGCTCCAACAGCGGTACACCTCCCGCTACCTGCAGGCTCTCTAGCGCCTCCCCGACAACAGGACGGCGTACGCCACCGGAGTCCCCATCGCGACGCCGCATCCTCGCGCCAGCTCTCAGCACCGGTGGAAAGGACCGGCGCCCATGGGCGGGGTCAGCTGGGTCGTGACCGCTCCATCTCCAGGGCGTGCCAGGGCTGGCCGCCCACCTCGGTGCTGCGCACCCGCCCGGTCTCCCGGAACCCCAGGCTCTCGTACACGCGCCGGGCGGAGACATTGTGCGCGTAGACACCGAGCTTCATCACCGGCAACCCCGTGACCTCGAAGCCCGTGCGCACCGCTGTGCCGATCAGTCCCCGCCCCAGACCGCGCCCTCGAGCGTCCGGGTCGAGGAGGATGCACCCGAGCCGCATCATGTGTGCGTCGACATCGATGAGCAACGAGGCGTGACCGACCGGATCCCCGGAGTCGGGATCCAATCCGGTCCAATACCGGCGCTGATCATTCTGCAGATAGGTCTCCAACTGCCCCCGATCCAGCGGCCACGTGAAAGTCCGCCCGGACCAGAGCACCATGTCGGCCTCGGAGGGCACCCAACTCAGGAAGACGTCCAAATCGGCTGGGCTGGTCTCTCGGAGGCGCATGCCCCAATGCTAGGGACGCCCCGCCTTAGACCGGCGCTGCCGCTGACCAGGCCGCATGTTCGAAGATGAACCTCAACCGCAGCACAGTGGGTCAAAGATTGAACTCCGGATGAGGCCGTCGCGGCCGTCAAGTGATCTCCTTCCGTACGTATGGAGGCCCCAGGTAAGGTCGCCCCACGCTATGGCCGACCTGTCGGCAAGGAGCACTCACGGGTCTCGTCTGAGAGGGCGAGAGAAAGGCAGGAAGCAGACCCCGGAGTCTCGCCATACCCTCCAGCTGAGCCCGCAGAGGAATCCCTTGCCCTCCATGGGATCAAGCAAGGGGTGGATCCTCGTCGATGAACGTGAACATGACAGTCATCACCGGCCCCAAGGGATCCTCGGAATCCGTGAGCACCAAGGCCGCCCGCAGGCGGACCGGCAGGTCGAGGATCGGTTCCTCCCACGGAACGAATCCTTCCGAGGTGCCATGGACGTAGATGCCCACACGGATCTTGCCCTGCTCATGAAGCCCCACGATGTAATCAATGACGCCCTCTTCGGTGGCGGGCAGACCGTAGGCGGTGGCATCGTCCATCACGTTGGCGACCATCACCCAGTCGATCTCGTTGCGCTCCCGCAGCAGGCGCTCCAGCCCTGCATAGTCCGGGCTGCCCATCGCTGCTCCTTTCCCCAACTGTGCTCGTGGTTCCTGCGCCTGAGGTCGCGGGGCCAAGCCTGTCATCCCACCGCGACGACGCGACACACGCGGTCGTGGGCACGGTCACCCGGCTCACGGGCGCCGTCGGAGGTCTATTGGACCCAGACTTCGCAGGTCTTGCCGGTCGGTGCCCCGTCCAGGGTGAACTGGAGTCGGAGCGTCCCAGCCGCTTCCGGGGGCGGGGGCACGAACTCCCAGGCGCTCTCCCACTCGGTGCCGTCCCCGGCCGCCTGTCCGGCGACCAAGCGGTACTCGGTACCGAGCTCATCGCTGAGCACCACCCCGACCCGGTCCAGAACGGAGAACCCCGGCATCAGCGGCAACGGCTCCTCCTCGGTCATCTTGTCCTGCCGTCGTTGGGCCCAGGCCAGGCGGGCAGCCTGGAACTGGCCGTCCCGGCGCATGGTCTCGGCCCCTCGCACCGCGGCGAGGCTGATCCGTACGCCGTGGCCACCCGGTGGCTCCTGCGCATGCGGAGACAGGCTGGCAGCGAGGTCGATGCCGGCGAAGCGCACATCGATCCCGTCGCTGGTGGCCACCACCAGATCGGCAGGAGCAGACACAATGGTTCCCATGCCACCACCGTAGAGAAATCGACAGGTGTCAGGTCGAGCGCCACGCGCCCTCCTTCCGCACTGGTCAGCGGAATTCGGAAAGCACCTCAATCGACCACCGGGCCCTGCCTCGCACCCGGGCACGAACGGCATACGTATCACGATGCCCACAGGAGATGACGGTCTCAGATGGTCGTCGCTTGCGGGAGTTCCCGAATCCGCCGGTAGAGGGTGGCCCTGGACATCCCGAGGTCCCGGGCGACCTGAGTGGCCGGCTCCCCCGTGTCGATCAGCCGCAGCGCGTTGCGGATCTGGGAGTCGGTGAAGGTCTGACGCCGCCCACCGAGGTCCTTGCCGGCGGCCCGGCGCTTGGCCACCGAGTCAGTGATCCGCTCCCGCTTGATCTCCAGCTCCATCTGCGCCAGGGCCGCCATGACGGTGAACACCATCGAGCCCATCGGAGTGTGGGTGTCCACGTCTCCCCCACCGAGGTTCAGCACCCGCAGACCGGCGCCTCTCCCGCGCAGCGCTTCGGCGAAGACCAGCATGTTCTGCGTCGACCGCCCCAACCGGTCCAGCGTCGTGATCACCAACGTGTCGCCGTCCTCGAGCGCGGCCACCGCTTTGTCGAAGGCAGGACGCGACGCACGGCCTCCAGACACTCCACTGTCTACGTAGAGGTCATCGCGCCGCACGCCGGCGGCCAGGAGGTCAGACACTTGACGGTCCGCGTCCTGCTGACGCGTCGACACTCGGGCGTACCCGATCAGCTTCCCCACGTCCACCCCATCTGTCTCGCAACCAACGTTGAGTATTTGATTCTAGGGGCAAACATAAAGCACATAGTTGCAAGACTCATCGACCCGCGGAAACCCGCAGAGGTTCTCCACCGCAAAATTCGACGGACGAGACGTCTCGCATCCCTTGCCTTCAAAGACACACCCGACGAGTTGCACAGGACTGCCGGGCAAGTGCGTGCAATGGTTACGATGGAATTCACTGTTGTCAGTCATGAGCCATAGGAGGAACGATGCCGTTCGAGGTGTTCAACAAGAGGATGACTCCGCTGGCCAAAGCGCCGAGCGTGACCATCCAGAAGCGCGGAGTGATCTCGCTGAACAAGGCCGCCCACGATCTGGTCGACAACGCCGAGACGGTGGAACTACTCTACGACCGCGACCGTCAGGTCATGGCACTGCGCGCCACGGATGACTCCTCCCCGCATGCCTACGCGGTCCGGAACGGGTCCAAGCGCGGGCCCGGGCAGGCGATCGTCTCGGCCACCGCCTTCACCGCGCACTACGGCATCGACGCCACCGCTACCAGGCGATGGAAGCCCTTCATGGAGGACGGCATGCTCTGCGTGGACCTCACCGAAGAGGGCACCGTGATCACCGGCAACCGCGCGAAGACCATGGCTTTGGCGGATCCAGCAGAGGCATCTGCCGACGATGTGCCCACCGACGACGCCCCCGACCACCCCTGACCCCAATCCCCCACCCGGATACCGAAAGACACACCGCCCATGGCTCAGAAAGTCGGAGCGCATCTCGAGGACGATCTCAACGGCGGCCCCGCCGAGGACGCCATCCAGTTCAGCCTCGACGGCAAAATCTACGGGCCCGACCTCTCCACCCCCGATGCCGAGACAACCTCAATCTCCGACGGCCGCGGAACCCCACTGACTGTCAAAACCTTCTAGGAGACGCAGCACTTCCTGAGCCGCATAGCGAGCCACAGGAGCTGTTTCCCAGTCCACGGAGACAATCCAATCCTGAACAGCAGCTCGGTCGAGCTCCCCATCGCGCTGAAGTTCACCAATTGCAATTGTGGTTGCACGAGACAAGCCCAACCCAATAAGTGACATGTCGGTTGTACGAGGAACCCCCAACTCCAGCATCATAGTCACGGCCTCAGCAGACTGCTCGCCCATGGGACGGCCTGCGGCGACTTCGAGGGCATCTGCATAGCAGGCGAGGTATTTAGGAGCATGAAATCTGCAAAAATCCTCCACATCTTTCATTACATCTCGGATAACGCTGGACCAGTCGGCCGTCCCCTGAGAGTTGCGGTAAGCGTATCGATCATCAATGATTCTGCTCATGGGTACACCTTTCATCCATCGCACAATGAGTCGCGATAAGGAAAAGCGCCGACCGTCATTTCCACATGGACCGCCCAACGTCACCGCAACCAAGTCAAGAGCAGACTTGTACGCCTCATAGGCGTCATCGCTTTCCGGAGTGGGTAACACGAAGGACTCAAGGTCATTCTGATTCCGGAAAAAATCTACAAGCGCCTGGATGCGCGTGGGGCTAATTCCCGCATGGCGAGCAATTACGAAACGTGGAACATTCACGTCAGTTAGAGCGCGTGCAACAGCCTGCTGAGCACGATCTGCCAGGGCGTCAGAGGTACGAACCCCGAAAATCTCAGAGGGCGTGCGGTTGGCCATAGAACGTGAACTCAAAAAACTGAGTAAGGTCTCTTCGACCGCATCGGCAGGCCGACTAGGCTCAGAGATAGTCCAATCAACAAAACTTTCAAGATCGGTGACGCCAACATCAGTTAAATCGGCCGCTCGTTGAATAATTTGACGCGTGCGAGCCGTGGGCACGGCCCCCCATCCTCCCTTTTCTGTGTCAATACATACAACATTTCCTTGAAATTCGTTGCCCCAGCGGCCCGCGCGCCCAGCCAAGTTCCAGAAGTCTGCTTCATTCATCTTCTGGTCACCCTTCTTGGGAGCACGAACAAAGATATTGGTACAAGGAAGGTTCACGCCCTCCAGTAGAGTCGACGTACAGGTCAAGTACTTTACAATACCGTCCTTGAAAAGGCCCTCTACAAGCTCCTTGACATGCAGGGGCATAGAGCCATAGTGGAAAGCCGAGCCCTTTCTAAGGGTGGTACATAGGGCAAACTTCGGGTGGATTGCCGCGGAGACGTAGGAAACGGCGTCATTAATGCGTTGCTTGGTAAACGCATCCAATTCCTGTTTGGGTCGGTAATGGGAAATGAGGCTTGCCATCTTTTCAGCAGACGCTCGGCCGTTAGCATAAATTAGATTGCCAGTGCTGTCTTCGCCCATTGCGAGAGCGATCAAGGCGAACTTCATCGCAAGTGTTGTTGGGCGATTGGAGAGGTGTACCTTGCCTGCGGCGTAGCTCTTCCCCCCATTAGCAACCCGAACCTCATATGATCGCGTATTACGGGGCACTTGATTGACATAGAGCAAAGTTTGGTTGACAGTGCAAGTTCCATCAACAAGTGCCTGTGCCGAGGTATTCCCAGGCCTTCCCTCCAGTAGGATTTCAGGATTGGACGCCATCGGACTGGCGAAGACGACATGAAGCAATGGATTGCGAGATACTGCCTCGTCAATCACTTCGCTCAAAATAATGCCGCGCGAATCATCACCCACCTTTTGGGCTTCATCAACAACTAAGAAGTCAAATGAAAAGCCAGACTTAAACTGTTGTATTAGATGAAGGCGTTCCTGGGTTAGGACATATAGTTCTTTGTCGTTTTTGAGGACTTCTGCATCCCAGGGAAGTGTAATGACTGGTACGTCAGAAGGGAGGGATTCACGAAAAGCAGTTCCAGTTTCCTCAACAAGTGCGCGTGTAGGCGTCAAAAAAACAACGCGACATGGATTCGCACCAGCGATTTTTCGTTCGACCCATTTACGGAGAATAAAGCTTTTTCCAGAGGACGTAGGAGCGGAAACACTTACCCATGAACTATTCTCTGCCGCTTCCCAGAAGCGTCGCTGGAACGGATTTGCCAGGAAGGACTGGCCGTCACCAAAGTCAATGGAAAAGGATTGCTCCTTGGCTGCAATCTCCCATTGCAAATCCAATGGCACCCGCACGGCGTCGTCGGCAGCTAATAGCCCTCGACTTTTGGCCAACCCAATGGCGCGGCTGTTGCCCATACGTCGGAGAAGTGATTCAGCGCCCTCGCGTTCCACGTCGGTGGATACTGGAGAGATAAGGCACCCTTGAGCGATGCGTAGGATGGCTTGTTGTGCGGCTTCGCTTTCCAACAAATCGGTCATGGCACTAGCACACAGAAGAGCGAATCGCCAATTAGGTTCTGGAGGCCTCTCGCCGTCGATCACGGGGATTGAGTTGAGCAATGAGGTTCGAACCGAGTAATCAACAGCGCTACGTACGCCTGGACGCTCAAGCGTCTTGGCAACAAAATCGTTAGGATTCACTAAGGGCGCTCCTGATCGAATCGCGAAACTCGATTTCGTTAGGCAGAGGAATCAAAAATACTTCAACTTGATAGTTTGAAATACCATGCTTTTGGATATGCCCCAGTATGTTAGCACTCCATTTAGTGAGGTCGTTTTGAATAGCAATACGCGCTGCTTCTATATCGGCTGGAAGAACTGGATACTCGTCTACAGAAAATCCAATAAGACATGCAGCGCGTACATCGAGTTTTTGAGACTTGGGATGAGCCTCATCAAAGTAATCTAAAATGGCATGACGTAAGTTTAAATCGCCTAAGTCTGCGTACTCTTTGATCAGAAAGAGGTCTTGCGTATCAGCTGATCCAATGAGGAATGGGGCACTGCTATTGAAGCAGTCTGCAAAAGCACTCGTATAATTTTTGTAGATTTTAGATTCGCCCCAGTAAAGCCCCAGCGTATGGTCCTCCTCCAACTTGGCGTGAATACCATCGGACCCGTGCACTTGCACTTGCGTATTTGTCTTCAGTGAAAGCTTGCTGAGGATTTGTGGAACTTGGAGATGTCTTTCAAGAAGAATGTATAGGAGAAGTTCACCACCTTCGCCGGTATTTTCTTGCTTGGTGGTGAAAAGACGCCTTGCGTTCAAAACTGCCTCGGTCATCGCCTCATCCCGCTCAAGTTCATCATCGATAGACTTGATTGAGTTGAGCCTGCTTCTGGGTGTGCAAAAACGTAGAATTTGCTTGGAGAGCTGTCGGGCCAGTGGCTTAACCCTGGGGTTCCCTGATGGGTCACTAGCCAAGTAATGGCATCGAATCGTGGCCTTAGTGTCGGCGATAACCTGCGGTTCGACTGGCTCATGCAGTAGGTGATCAAAGCGCGACCAGTCTCCCTGTACCAGCTCAGCGAACGCGGTCTTGAGGTCAAACTCTTCCTCGGCGGCAGTCAATCCGGTACTCCTACGGGTAGGCTTTGGGCAACGGTACCGCAGAGCAAGTCTGAGACCTTTGCGACTCGGTGAAGCGTCCTGAATCGACATTGATCCGTAAGCTAGGGTGGATACTCCATGGGGTGTCCCGGTTGCTTGAAATCGTGCCCAACGTGTCGACCAGAGTTCTTCGCCAATGAGGTGGCATGCTACGTCATCACGGTGGTCGGCGGATGGATTCGCTGTGTGATGATCGTGGAAGGGTGCCGGAAGAAGCGGATCAGGTTTCTCGAGCTACCGACTTAGAACTTCGGGGACTCTGCTGCCCCCTCCAGAGAGCATGTATGCAATTAGGTCGGTGCCGGGGTTACTGACTGTGAGCGTATTCCAGCGCAAGACACGATGAGATCAAGGGAAAGGTGCTGTGATGGCCCAGAGCGTGCAGATCATTCTGGAGGACGACCTCGAGGGTGGTCCTGCTGATGAGACCTTCCAGTTCGGCCTGGACGGCCGGCAGTACGAGATCGACCTGTCGGCAGCTAACGCGGAGAAGTTGCGGGAGGCCCTGCGCCCTTACGCCGCCTCCGGCCGGCGGGCCCAGGGCAAGTCCGCCCGGGTCACCGGGTCCCGTTCCTCCTCCGGTGGTAACCCGGAGACGGCGAAGATCCGGGCATGGGCCAAGGAGAACGGCCACCAGATCTCCGACCGCGGCCGTATTCATCAGTCCATCAAGGACGCCTACTACGCCGCCCAGTAGGTACCCACTCCCCCACCTGGACACGCCCCTCGAGCCTGTCCAGGTGATCTGCGACAGCAGAGGCTGGCGCTTGCGGGCCACCGCTGCGACATCGAAGCGGAACGTCTCGGGGCAGGGGTCGAGTACCGGGGGCCCTCACCGTGGTCCCCTCCGCACGGTGAAAAGCCGGTGACAGGCTGACGGTCCTTGCCCGGAACGAGGCCGCCGGGACGCCCCGCGTCCAGATCGGACAGCGCTGGTCGTCCCTTTGGCCCCCGAGACCGGATCCTACTGGGGGTTGGCCCTGGCTCCTTGCGGAAGGAGGCGGGCATCCGCATCGATCAAAGACCCCCGGGACCACTCGCCCCATCCCGCCGCCTGTCCCCAGAAGAAGAGAACCCGGCCCACCACCAACGGTGAGCCGGGTTCCTTCCTCGCCGACCAGGGGAAAGCCGCCCGCATCCGCACCCCCCTATCGGGGGTCCGGGTACTACCGGTTGATCTGTTGGGCGTAGGCGCGCACCGCGTTCTCGATCACCGCTCTCGCTGTGCCGTCGTGCTCGGTGAGCTCCTCGATCAGATCGGAGACGTCCTGGGCCACCCGCACACCCAGCTGGATCGTGGGCTCGCGACGAGGCCGGCCACGCCCGCGCTTAGGCGCGGCCGACGGGGGTTCCGCCGCCGGTGTCGCTTGCAGCGGCGGGGACGACACCTCCTGCGTCGCGGGCTGGGGTGTCGTGGTGCGTGGGGGTGTGTAGTCGACCGGGTCGATGTGCTCATCCGGGGCCGGGCGCGGCCGGCGGCGCTGCAATGAGGCGGGACGCTCCGGCTTGTCGGTCATCGCAGCACCTGCTTCGCAATCGCAGTGTAGGCGTCCAGCACGCGGGCGCCCTTGCGGTACTGGCCGTACCACTCCCCCGAAATCCGCACCTCCTGGACGATGGCCCGGTCCGGGATCAACGGCTCCAGGAACAACCCCGTGGCCCGCAGCTCCTCGAGGCTGGCCACCGCCGCCCGGCTCATGATGGTTTCCTTCACCCCACCGACGACGATGCCGGCCTCCGTGAGAGTGTCCGGGGCGCCGAGCTGCTGGCGGTGCCGACGGAACTGGGCGACCGTGCGCCGGGCCCCGTCCACCCCGTCGATGCCATCGCTGGTGGCGGTGGCGGCGTAGACCACGGTGTCCGCCGCGTTCAACGCCGACAGCGTCAACGGGCCACCCTGCCGGTTGGGACAGTCAATGACCACCACATCCGCTTGCAGACCGGTCAGAGAGATCTTCAGCCGCAGCTCCGCATGATCGGCCCGATCGGCCTCACGGTTGGAGACATTGCGGGCCGAGGGAATCACCCGGAGGTTCGGGTGCCACCCGCTGGGCACCGCGAGATCCTCGGCCCAGCCTTCGGGGTTCTCATCGCCCAGGATTGCCCCAATGTGCATTCCTTCCGCCGAGGGCTGCACCCCGAACCACTTGGTGGAGGCCGCGCGGGGGTCGAGATCAACGAGTACGACTTGACGCCCTTCGGCGGCGGCGACCATTGCTAGGGAGACGGCGGTGGTGGTCTTGGTGACTCCGCCGGATTCGCTGTACACCATGAGGGTTTGCATGGTTGCACGGTACCAAGACAGCTAGGGAGCTTGCCATATAGCTCGAAGGCTAACTAGCCAGCCATATATATAGAGCTCTATTTATCTTGCTATCTACCATTAATTCGAAGGCCCTTGGTACATCGTTCCGTCGGGCGTTCATGCGCCTAGCGAGGGCGCAGTGAGTGCCACGCTTGTTTCTTGCCTAGCGACCCGCCCCAGAGGGAGCCCCAGTAGTCGGCGTCGTCTGCCGTGCGGCCACCATCGCCTGTGGCGGTTGAGCTCGTGTGTATCTATCGCTCTGCGCCACCGAGCAGTCTGCCGACGAGGTGCCAAGGCACCTTCCCGGCGTCCATCGCGTTCTTGGCCTCCTTCTCCATATCCCCTGTTGCGTCCGGAACGCCCCCAGCTCCCTGTCAGAAGCGGGGGATCTCTACAAACGAGACGTGGAGTAGGGGAATGGCACCAAGGTGGCGCCGACTTCCCCTTGGGCAAGTGTTTCGGAGGCCCGTCAGGGCCGTAGAAATGCGCGGCAGCCATCGTTCGACGAGGAAGGAGGCGGGCCGATCTGGCGCTGAAACGCGAGGCCGCGCTCCTACAGGAGGAGTCACGGGCCGCGACCGAGGGAGGGATGTGCCGATGGGCGTGACCGCGGGTGCCGGCACAACGCCCATGTACTTTTGCAGTAGTAGTAGTAAGATTACTACTACTACGGAGGTTCTCTCATGACGGAGGCGATCCAGCGCAGCGCGCGGGAGCGGGTGTTCGCGGCGTGCGACCGTCTCGCGGAGGCGGAGGAGCGCATCACGGTGGCCGCGGTGCGCCGGGCGGCGCAGGTGTCCATGCAGGACGCCTCGGATGGGGTCCGGGCCTGGCGGGAGTCCCGCGCCCAGGTTCAGTCCGTGCCCGAGCCGCCGGAGGCGGTGGCCCGGGCCCTGCGCGGGGCGTGGGGGACGGCCCTGAGCACGGCGCGGGCCGAGGTCGAGCACATCGCTGCCGAGGCGCGGGCCGGCCGGGAGCAGGCCGAGGCGGAGGCTGCGGAGCTGGTCACCGCGGTGACCGAAGCCGAGACCGGCCGGGAGCAGGCGTTGCACGACGTCGAGCGGCTGCAGATCGAGCTGGAGTCTGCTCGTGCCGCTCTGGTGACGGCACGGGCGGAAGCGGCCACGGCCAAGGAGGAACGCGCCCGGGAGGAAGGCCGGCGGGTCCAGGCCGAGGTCGAGGCCGCCGAGCTGGTCACGAAGGTCTCCGAAGTGGAGGCCAGCCGGGGTCAGGCCGTGGCGCGCGCGCAGCGGCTGGAGGCCGACCTCGAGGAAGCTCGCACCGAGGCCCAGTCGGCGCAGCAAGCCCGGGAGCGGGCCGAGGCCCAGGTGCTCGAGCTGACCGCCACGGTCACCGCGACGGAGTCGGCTCGGGACCAGGCGCTGCACGAGGTCCAGCTCCTGCAGACTGACCTCGAGGGGGCACGATCCGAGACGCAGGCCGCCCGTGCGGAGGCCACCGTGCAGGGCCGGGCGCACGCTCATGAACAGGGTCGGCGTGAGGAGGCCGAGCACGAAGCGCAGCGGCTGCGGGCCGAGCTGACCACCGCCCGTGACAGGGTGCATGCCCTGGAAACGGCAGCACAGAACGAGCCGCCCCGAAAGCCCTGAGGGAAGCGGCCGCTGAGCAGGCCATTAGTCACTCTTCGATACGCCACAGCACCGGTAAAACGTGGCGGGTGGCGTCTAATGCTCTCTGGCATCCCGGCATTTCGCCGCACAGTGAGCTGTAGTCGGCGGGTCCGCCCGGACGGGAACCCGGGGGTGTGGTGGCCCGTCGCTGGCCAGGGACGCCTTGATAGACTGATACGCACAGCACGGCCCAGCACACCGACCGGGGAGGTTCCATGGCGCAGCAGCACATTCTGCCGCCGGCTCTTGAGGTGGATCGGGCACGGCAGGTGGCTTCCGTGGTGCACAGTGCGGCCATGGAGGGACTCCACGTCACTGCAGCGACCCGGGCGGAGCTGGATCGTTTCGCCGAGGGTGGGCTCGAGGTCGAGGAGCTGGTTCGGCGCACGCGCGCCCGCTACGGCCTTGAGTGAGGCCCCCAGTCCGCACCGTGACCCGTATCTGGACCCGCACACCGGGGTCCTGACCAATTTGATCGGCGCCCGCACCGCGACAGAGCTCGCCGCCGCGGAAGCTGATCTCGTGGTGGTCCGCACCCTGCAGCTGTGGCGCCATCCACCGGCGCCTACCCGAGGTCTGGCCGAGCTGCAGGCCATTCACCGTCACCTGTTCCAGGACATCTATCCCTGGGCGGGGCAGCTGCGCACCGTGGATCTGCGCAAGACGGTCCCAGGTGCGCAGCCGTTCCTGCCGGTGTCGATGATCGCCCGCTCGGCCGGTTTCGTCTTCGACCAGCTACGCCAAGACCGCTACCTGCAGCACCTGGATCGGGACCGGTTCATCGAACGGTTGGCCTATCACTATGACCAGGTCAACTATCTCCACCCGTTCCGGGAGGGCAACGGGCGCACCCAGCGCTTCTTCTTCGATTCATTGGCCGTAGCCGCCGGCTGGTGGCTGGACTGGGCCCAGGTCACCGGGGCGGTCAACGACGCTGCGTCCCGGGACGCGGCCGAGAACCATGACCTTGCTACCTTGCAGGAGATGTTCGCGGTGATCCTCACTCCTGCGCCTCAACACCGTCGGCCGCGTTCCTGACCGGACCAGCTAACGGTCGGACAGGCCCGGGCAACGCGAAGCCCCCGAGAACACTGCGACACTCAGCTCGGACGCGACCCGTCAGTGGACAATGTAGCCGGGGAACCGCGCTGACCAGCAGGAGTCGCCGGCGACTCGAGTGACCTCATAGGTGACGGCCGTCAGGTGTGGGAAGCGCAGTCCGTGGAGTTCGCCTACCCGGGCACCCACTTGAGTCACGTGCAGTTCCCGACCACCCAGCGCAGCGCCGTGGAACGGTCCGTCCTTGACCGTCTCCCAGTAGTCGGAAGCGTTCGTGAAAGACCAGTACCCGGAGCCGATGGGGTGGTCCTCCAGGTAGTCCAGGGGCACCCAGAGGGTGAGGCCGCGGTGCTCGGGGCGGAGCCGATCCCGGAAGTCGGGGTCTAGTTCTCCGGGCAGGACGCCTTCAGGCCACTGGTAGGCAGGTTCAGTCGTCACGGAGGGATCCTCACCATCAGCAGCTGCGGGGGGCACTACCAGGCTAGGGGAGGGGTCGGGGCGCCCAGCGCCGGCGGAACCAATACCTGTTGCTTGGAGAACTTCACCCTCGTCCACGGTGTCGCCAGCGGGGGCGGCGGGCTCGTTTTTCAGCCACGCCATCACAGTGCGTGCGGTGCGTCCCACCGCCTCGGCGATGGCCCGGTAGGTCGCCCCCGCCGCCCGCAACCGGGCAGCCTGAGCCTTCAGTTGCCCGGCACGGTGGGTGCGGGCTTGGCGGGCCTTTCCGGCGTTGTTCGCCGCCGCGCGCGCCTTGGCTTCGGTGCGGGCCTTCCCGCCGCGCCGTCCCATGCTCGCCAGGTACTCAGGTGCGGCATCAGAGCCGCTGGTGGAGGTGGGGCGTCCTTTGCCTGCGTTGACCTGGCGGACGGCCGAGCGGGCCAGGCAGGCCACCTCGCTATCGGAGAGGGGGTCGGGCAGCTGGGCGTTGAGCGCTCGGGCGTGGGCGATCGAGGCGGCCTCGGTCGGGGTCTGGTGGTGGAGCTGCCGTCGGTCCCACAGCCACCGGCGGGTGGCGCGGAAGATCGCGGTGTTGCGCCCCACCTCCGTGGCGGTGTCCACGACGGGGACCCGCGGAATGCCGGTGCGGCCCAGCAGGGTCGTACCGGGGTCCCAGGCCGGTGCTGCGGGGCCGTCGATGGCCTCGTCGTGGAACGGGTCGATGTACTCGGCCATGTGCGCCTTGAGATCACCCAGGGACCACGGGCTGGCTCTGCGTCCCCACCACACGCGCCCGGCCGGGAACTCAGCAGCCGGATTGCGCACCAGGTAACGGGTGAAGCACAGGTCCCCGTCCACGAGCCGGTCCAGGGCCCGCTGCACCGCCTCCGCGTAACGGATCGGACCCGGCCGAGCACCCTCGCCCCGGTAGACCGGTTCGATAGCCCACCCGGCCTGGGCGTGACCGGTCTCGGGGTTCTCGATGATCCAGGTCGGCTCGGGCACGGCCGGGTGCATCAGGTTCAACAACGCGGCCTCGTCATCGACGTCGACGACAAGGAAGTTCAACCAATCCGCCGGGTTGAGCTGGACAAACGCGAACTCACCAGCAGGCCGCCCACGGTTCGGGAACGCCTGCGACTTGGTCTGACCGCATCGGAAGTACTCGATCCGGTGGTGCGCCAGGAAGCGGCGGGCCGGCGTCTCGGGGCAAAAAAGGACAACATCCAGCAAGGCGGGGTCCACTTGCGGACGCGCCTCAGGTACACTAGGGGACACAACAGTCCCCTGGTAATGGGTTCATATGCGGTTCTCATCCGGTTTCTGTTGAACCAGCTGTCTCGGTCGGCAAACTTGCGACAGCTGATTGACTTCGACGGCCCGCCCTCCACGGCGGGCCGTCAGTCGTTTAAGCGGTTTTAGTGATGGGGAGCTCCTCAGCGTTCTGCCGGTCGTCAAGTGCGTTCGGCAATCCGTAGTCACGATCAATTAGAGCGCCGACGTAGTCCGCCTGGGACAGGCCCAGGGCGGCCGCCTTCTCCGCCGCACGGCGGTGCTGCTCAGGCAGGATGCGCATGCTGAATGCCACTCGCTTCCCGAGCAGCTTGGGCGGTGTGTACTCCGTCATACGCTCACCCTTTCATATCGCTTGTACTAGCGCTAGGACTTTCGAGGGTGTGTCGGGCTTACTCGGTATTGCCCATGTCTTGGGACTGGTGGCCGACGACGTCCCACTGCCCGTTGTGCTTCTCGAGGTAGATGACGACTTGGCGTTGGCCGGTGGCTTCGATCTGGTGGCCGTCGCGGCTGATCCATTGCCAGGTGAGGTCGTAGGCGCGGATGGCTTTGTCCTTGGCGACGTCGCGGGAGACGTCACCGACGGCCGGTACGAGACTGGGGGAACTGTAGGCCTGGTGTTCTGCTGGTTCCAGCCAGGCGGCCTGGTTGCCGTTGCGTTCAGGCTCGATCTGGTTGTTCGCCCACTCTTCCGACATCAACGGTTTGGCGCGGATGGCGGCCGCGGTCTGGGTGCAGTCGGTGGCGGTGTCCCAGGAGTGGATGATCAGGGCAGCGGTCTCTGCGGTGGCTTCCACGTCGCTGCGATCGACGTTGTCCGGGTCGGGGAAGGTTCCTTGCCCGACGGTGAGCTCGGTGGGGGAGGCAGTGGCCGTGGTGGGGGTGGTGGTCTGCTCGCTGGCCTGTTGTGCTGTCTCGGGCCCGCAGGCGGTGAGGGGCAGGATGCACAGGGTCAGGGCGGTGATCAGGCGGGGTCGGGTCATTTCGGCCATGCTCCTTTCTGTTTGAGGATGGGCTCGGGGTCGATGTTGTGCCCCTGGTAAGGGAAGACGAGGTCGGGGGCGTCGGGTTTGTAGATTTCGAAGTGCAGGTGTGTGGCCATCCCGAACCGGCCGCGGTTGCCCTCGGTGCCGATGACGTCGCCGCGGGCGAGCTTCTGGCCCTTGGCTACGTCCCAGGAGTGCAGGTGGCAGAAGGCGAAGCCGAAGTCGGGGTCGTCCCCGTTCTCCTTGGCGATCACGCACCCGTCGGTGGCGTTGAACCCGGTGATCCGCAGGGCGGTCGGGGCCACGACGACTCCACCGTTCCCCTGGCCGGCCCCGGGGGTGGCGATGTCCACGCCCTCGTGCTGGTTGGCCCAGCCGGGGACCCCGGCCAGGGCGCGGCCCCCGAAGCCGGAGGTAAATACCCCGCCCGGTAACGGAGTGGTCCACTCGCCTTCACCCAGGTCCCCGTCCCAGGCCAGAGCCCCGGTGGGGGCCTGGCAGTTGGCGGAGTACTGGGACTGTCCGGTGCCCAGGATCGTGTCGATGTAGTCGCGCGTCTCCTGATACGGCGGCACACCCCGGTGCTGCTCAACAGCACCGGGCCCGGCGTTGTAGGCGGCCAGGGTCAGGCGCACGAGCTCGTCCGCGTCGTCACCGGCGATCGGTTGCACGTCGGTCTTCAGTGCGGCCATGTAGCGGCCATAAGCGGGAATCGCGTCCTCAGGGTCGAAGGGGTCCCCACCCTCGCCGTAGGTAGCCCAGGTGGCGGGCATGAACTGGGCGATGCCTTGGGCGCCGGCCGGGCTGGTGGCGTCCGGGTTCCACCTGGATTCTTGGGCCAGTTGTGCCGCCACCACACTGACGGGCAGCCCGGCGGTCTGGGCGGCTGCTTCGACCAGTGGCGCCCAGCCGTTGGGGATGTTCAGTGCCCGCTCCTCACCGTTGTCGTTGTCCGTGGTGCCTGCGGTGACGGTGCAGGAGGTAGCTGAGGTCGTCTCCTCGTCCTCGGCCAGGGTCGCGACGAGCACGGCGAGGGCCACGATCGAGCCGATGGCGAAGACCAACAGCAGCGCCACGACGGCGCTGAGGGCACGGGGGGATCCAGCCGACATCACAGCCTCCTGGGGGGATGGGAGGGCGGTGGGTCAGAGCTGGTCGGTCAGGGTGGCGGTGGCTTCCTCGTAGGCCCGCACGGTCCCCGGGTGCAGGGCGTCGTAGTGGAAGGCGCGTCCTTCCTGGAGGGACTTGTCAAAGGGGATGACGACGACCCCGGCGAGTCCGACCGCCTCGGCGTACTCGCGCAGGCGAGTGAGACGTTCGGTGTTGTTGGTGGCGGTGTTGGAGACCACCAGCACGGAGCGGGCCAGTTTCTGCCCGTGGCCTTCGGCTTGGACGGCGGCCACGGTGGCTTCCAGCAGGCGGGCGTCGTCCTCGCGGTTGTGGGCCACCAGCACCAGGGAGTCCGCCACGTCCACGGCGGCCCGCCAGGTGGAGGACTGGGCGGAGTTGCCGGTGTCGAGCAGGATCAGGCTGTAGAGGGAGCGCAGGGTCTCATGCGCTGCCCGCACGGAGCGTCCGTCCACCCGTGTCCGGTCGGTGCCTTCGGGCGGAGAGGCGAGCACGTGGATGCGGTCGTCGCCCTGGGGGCGCACGTAGCGCACGAGGTCGGCGGTGCGGCGGGTGACGGTCTCGAGGTTGCGGATCAGATCCAGGGTGGTGCGGTCATGATTGGCGGTCAGGGCCCGTTCGGCCAGGGTGCCCTGGTTCTCGTTGAACTCCCCGGCCAGAATGTTGCCCCCGCGCACCCGTCCGGCGGTGGCGGCGAGGTGGTAGGCCGTGGTGGTCTTCCCGCCTCCACCCTTGAGCTGGAGCACGGCGACGGTGCGGTGAGTCTCCAGGGGCCGCTGGATCCGGGCGCGACGGGCCCGAGACGCCCGCTCAGCGGCCGAGGCCGCCAGGGACAGCCCGAGGGCCTGGTTGCACCACCCGCGCCAACCCTGCCGGGCCGACGACTCGGGCGTGTCCGTGGTCGTCTCCCGGCGCAGCTGCAGACGGGGATCACCGGCCTCGACGACCACCGGGGCCGACGTGGAGCTGGTGGGCGCCGGGGCGCTGGAGGGTGCGCTGCCCGCCTGTGGGCCAGCTGCGCGCGCAGGGCCCAGAGGGGTCTCTGCGGGCGTGTCGCCCGTGACGGACGCGGACGTTGGGGCCAGAACTGGCGGCACGGAGACGTCCCTTGAGCAGGGGACACGGGCATCGGGAAGCGTCTCCAGGGGCTCCTCGTCGACGGAGGGCTCCACGGGCTGGTGTTCAATCAGGTCAGCGGCCGGTTCGGTCGCCGCCACTGGGCCTGTCGCCTCCTCAGCATCCGATACAAGGTCATCGACTGTGACAGCACGTGAAGAGCCTCCCCGGGAGGGTCGTTTCTTGATGGGGACACTGGCATCTGCTGCCACGGAGCCGTCCGCAGAAACGATCAGGGAGGTCTCCGGCTCGGTCGCGGAGGTCGGGTCGATGGCCGTCAGTTTCACGGGTCGCCCCAGGTCACCGGCGATAGAGACCACATGCTCAATGGCTGCCGGCATCGAGGCGAACTCGTAGGGGACCCGGTCGATCGTCACCTCCACACTGTCGTCCTCGGCGATCCTCGCCGTGCAGACCGGCCTCTCCAGTGCCTGAGCCATGGTGCTCTCCCTACTCCTCGTTCGTGTGCGCCCCGTCATTGTCGGTGGAATGAGGGACGTTGTACTGAGAGCGAAGGTGCTCCTTGATGTCGTCGCGCAGGATCAGCCAGGTCTTCCCGAGCTTGATCGCCGGCACGATCCCGTCCCGCAACCAGCGGTAGGTGATCGTGCGATCACCCAGACCCAGCACGTGGGCGAGCTGATCGACGGTGAGCCGCTCGGGCAGACCCTCGAAAAGCCGGTCGAGCGCGTCAGACACGACGATCACCTTCGCTCCCACACGCAACACTGTACACAGTCATACCTATTTGTTCTCTATCATTGTTTAACATTGCTAATCCTCCGTTGATGTTGTCTAATGCACATAGGGTCCAGTCTATTGGAGGCCCTGCGACCGAGGAGATGTGATGGACAACCGTTGGGCCGAGCTGGTGTCGCCCTCCCTCGAGGAGCAGACCCGGCCGATCTTCGAAGACGTCGTGGAGGAGACCGTCACGGTCCTCCGTGGCGCCTCAGGTCCCCAGCGAGGCGTCACTGGGCTCACCGAGCACGAGGGGCGACTGGGACGGTTTCTCACCGACGCCCACGACGTGTTCTGGCTCGGTGTCCACGGTGGGGCCGGGGAGTCCGTCCTGACCGACCTGCTCGGCGGCGTGAGCTGCCACCACCGGTGGCCCCTGCGCCCTGACGATGGAACCCAGCACGCCCGGGCGACGGTGTTCCTGGTGGCCCGGCAGAACAAACGGGGCCTCGACGCCGCCCGGCTCGCCGCCCGCGACTGGGCGGCCGGCGCCCACCCCGACGTCGATCTCCAAGGCCTGGTCCTGGTGGCCGATGCCCCGGGCCGCACCCCGAAGCCCTTGGCCACAGCGACCCGGGTGATCTCCGGCGGTGTGCCCTCCACCTGGGTGGTGCCCTGGATCGAAGAGCTCCGACTCACCGGAGCCGTGGACTGGGCGTCCATGGCCCGGGAGCCGAGAAAAGTCCTCACCGCCCTCGGTGAGGCAGCCGATGAAGCACTTTCTGAGAGGACCCCCCAATGATCGACCTCGTACTTGCTACTCAGGACACCGTGCTGGCGCTGCCGGCCGCCCTGCCCGACTCCGACCCACTGGCCCCTCTCGGGATCGGCGACACCTGGAACCGCATGGTCGGTGTCGGCAAGTGGATCGCCCTGGGCATCGCCGTCCTGGGACTGCTGGTGGTCGGCGGAAAGATGGCCTTCGACGCCCGCCGCGGAGAGACCACCGAAGAGGTCTCCGGAATCATCAAGATCGTGCTGGCCGTGGCCCTGATCTCTGGCGGCGCCTCGATCCTCTCCTTCATCGCCGGGGCATGACCGCAGGCAGCCCGAGGAACACCCCCCACCCAAGGAGCAGCAGGTGACAGATCAGATCGAGACAGACGACAACAACACCTGGTGGAAGACCCCCCGCTTCCTCATCTCAGCCGTCCTCGTCGCGTTGCTGATCGTACTGGGAATCGTCCTGTGGCTGTGGCCCGACGGCGAAGAGCTCTCGCAGGCTGCACCGGCACCGGTCACGACCGCCGAATCGGCCCCTGGCGGGGAGTCGGTGTGCGGTCTGGACGCCACCGGGGGCACCACCCTGACCGAGGCTCCCGAGGACGTCGAGTGGACTGCCCTGGGCGCGGTCTACGCTCCCGCCTCCGAGGAACACGGACCGGGCACCGTGGACCCCGACACCGGTGTTCGGTCCTGCTTTTCTCACACCCCCGAAGGGGCACTTCTGGCTTCGACCAACATGCTGGTCTCCGGCAACGATCCCCAGGTGCTCCTCGACACCATCAGGGCAAGGGTGATGGACGGCCCTGGCAAGGACATCTCGATCGGCAACGTCCAGCAACGGGTAGCAGCGAACGACACCACATCGGTACCCGTAGAGGTGGCCGGCTTCCGCCTGCTGTCCTACACCGAGGACAAGGCCACCGTCGAAGTAGTCCTAGCAGCCGACGACGGCACAGAGAAGGTCTACTCAACAACCGCAACGGACATGGTGTGGCACGAAGGCGACTGGCACTTCGCGCTTCAGGACGACGGCAGCGGTGGCCCCGTCTCCGGCCGTGTCTCGGACCTAAGCGGCTACATCGCGTGGGGCCCGGACAATGGCTGAGGAGAAGTGCGATTTCCTCGACGGGATCTGCAAGGCCAAGGGAACCATCAGTGAAGCACTGAGCGGGGCGGCCGGGGATGCCCTGGATCAGATCGCGGACGGCGTGACCGCCGGTGTGGTCGACACGATCGCTTCCCTGGGGTCCATGTGGACCCGGATCGGCAGCGCCAGCCTCACCTCCCAGGGCGGGGCCACTTCCCAGACCCCGGCCCGTGGGGAGTTCAACGCCTACATCGACCTGCTGCTGAGCTACGCGAGCTGGATCGGGATGGGCGTGTGCGTGTTCGGGGTGCTGTTCCTGGGCATCGTACTGGCCACCAACGCCCGCCGCGGCGACGGAGCCGGCCTGGTCAACACCGCCACCCTCCTGGCCTCCGGGGCCGCACTGATCGGTGGAGCCACCAGCCTGATCGGCTTCCTCGTCCCGGCTCGTGCGATGAACCTGACCGGATCTGTCGGGTTCATCCAGGACCAGACCTTCTACCTCACCCTGGCCGTGGCCGCCCTGAGCGTGATGATCGCCGGCGCCCAGATGGCCTGGACCCAGCGTGCTGAACCAGCCCGGGAGCTGCTCAAGGGCCTGCTCACCCTGGCCGTGGTCACCGCCTCCGGAGTCACGATCCTCAACGTCCTGGTGGCAGGCACCGACGCCCTGGCCGTGCAGATCATCGACTCCGCCATCGGGGAGGACTTCCAGACCGACGTGCTCAAACTGCTGGCCCTGGACAACGCCACCAGCGCCGGCGCGGCCGATCCGGTGTGGCTAGGCGGCAACGTCATCCTCATCATCGTGGGCGGGGTCGTGGCGATCATCGTGAACCTCATCCAGCTGATGCTGATGGTGCTGCGTACCGGAATGCTGTTCCTGATGGCCGGGATCCTCCCGCTCTCAGCCGCCTTCCTGAACACCGAGACGGGCAAGAACTTCTTCCAGAAGGTCATCGCCTGGACCCTGGCCTTCGCCTTCTACAAGCCGGCCGCCGCCCTGATCTACGGGTTGGCGATCAAGATGTCCACCACCGGGGTGTGGGAGGACGGGAGCAGCGGGCTGATCCAGTTCGCCGCCGGGCTGATGATGATCGTCGCCTCCGTGTTCGCGTTGCCGGTGCTTATCGGCTTCCTCAGTCCCGTACTGGGCTCGATGTCCTCCTCCGGCGGTGGCGGTGGGGCGCTGGGCATCGCGGCGATGGGTGCCGCCATCCCGCAGGGCGCCTCCCACCTGGCTCGCTCGGGGCGTGGGTTCGGCTCTGATTCCTCCTCCACGCCGTCGTCCCAGTCCTCTGCTCCTTCCAAGGGCGGGCCGAGCTCCCCGCCTCCTGGGCCGGCTTCCAGCCCCGGTGGCACCACCGGCACTGCTGGCACCACGGGGGCCAGCACAGCCAGCACAACCAGCACGGCAGGCACGGCTGGTACCGCTGCAGCTGGGGCAGCCGCAGCTCCGGTGGCCTTGGGCATGGCGGCGGCCAACGCCGCGCAGAAGACCGGCGAAGCAGTCACCGAAGCTACTCAGTCCAGTGCAGGAGGTGGCACCTCCAGCGCTGGAAGTTCCACCTCGGGCAACAGCTCGGCGGGTGCAGCCTCTGCCGCGGCACCCAACCAAGACGGAGCCGGGAAACCCGCCACGAGCACCGGGGTGCACCCCACCCCGGGCAATGGTGCAGGTGCGGCAGCGTCTGGCATCGGAGCCCGACCCGCCCCGGGCAGTGCTGCCGGCGCGACGCCGCCCCGTAGCGGGGCGCGGCCGACCGGCCCCTCCGGAGCGAAGCCGGCGGCCAAGGCCATCCAGCAGCAGACACGTGCGTTCAAGGCGCAGATCGCCAATGAGACCGGAAACGAGGGCCGCCCTGATGGCGCAGACCGAAGCTAAGACCAGCGAGAACCGCCCGCGGGTGTACGGCAATTTCCGCACCCCGACCTCCAAGGGCCTGGCCGGGCTGTCCACCGCTGGCACGGTGTTGCTGATCGGTGGTGTGGTCGGCGGGATCCTGCTGATGATGCTCAACCTGTGGCTGGTCGCCCTGGCCTTCGAGGCCGTGGTCTTGACCCTGATCGCGCTGTCGATGCAGAAGAACAAGCACGGGCGCACCCTCATCGAGCGCATCGTACGCCGCGCCGGGTGGGCCAATACCCGTTACAGCGGGGCCAATGTCTACCGGGCCGGCCCCGTCAGCCGGGTGCCGGAGGGCACCACGAAGCTGCCCGGGATCTCGGCCCGGTCGAAGATCACGGAGCACTACGACGGCTACGGTCGCCCCTTCGCCCTTCTCGAGGTGCCGCAGCGCCACCACTACACCGTGGTGTTCTCCTCCGAGCCCGACGGCGGGGGCATGGTTGACCAAGAGCACATCAACCGGTGGGTGGACCGCTGGTCGCACTGGCTGGGGATGCTCACCGACGAGCCGGGGTTGACCGCGGCCTCGGTGACGATCGAGACCGCACCGGACTCCGGATACCGGCTGGCCCGCAAAATCGAGGCGCGCATGGCTGATAACGCACCGCAGTTCGCCCGGGACGTGATCAACGAGTCCGTGCAGATGCTGCCCACCGGGGCCACGGTGACCCGGGCCTACATCGCGGTGACGTTCAAAGCCGCAGTGCGGGCCGGCGGGCGGATCCGCAACGCCGGCGAGGTCGCGGACGATCTGGCCGCGCGCCTGCCCAACCTCACCTTGTCCCTGAACGACACCGGGGCCGGAGTGGCCGAGCCATTGACGGCGCAGCAGTTGTGTGAGGTGATCCGGGTGGCCTATGACCCGGCCGAGGCGGTCCTGTTCGACCGCGCCCATTCTCAGGGCAAGGCTCCGGAACTGGACTGGAGTGAGGTGGGCCCGCAGGCCGCCGACACCTTCTGGGACTCCTACCACCACAACGGTTCCTGGTCGAAGTCCTGGGCGATGTCGGTGCCCCCGCGCTCGACCATCCAGGCCAACGTGCTCCAGGCCCTGATCGCCCCGAACCCCGAGCTGGTGCGCAAGCGCGTCACGCTGCTCTACCGGCCCATCGACCCGGCGAGGGCCGCGCAGATGGTGGAG
Organism: Kocuria oceani; assembly: GCF_029524215.1. Lineage (NCBI taxonomy): Bacteria > Bacillati > Actinomycetota > Actinomycetes > Micrococcales > Micrococcaceae > Kocuria > Kocuria oceani. The sequence continues at coordinate 47,002 of NZ_JARAMH010000022.1, forward strand.
AACGACATCAACACCGCTACCTTCAACGCCTCTTCCCGCAACCGCGCCACCGCCCGGGACACGAGAGAGACCCGTGCGGCGCAGGCCACCGCGGCTGAAGAGGCTGACGGGGCGGGGCTGTTGAACTTCGGGCTCGTCGTCACCGCCACCGTCCGCACACGGGCCGAGCTGGACGAGGCCGAAGCCATCATCGAGAACCTCGGCACCTCCGCCCGGATCCGCCTGGAGGAGGCCTACGGCGCCCAGGACTCCACCTTCGCCGCCGGCCTACCCCTCGGTGTGGTCATCCCGGACCATTTGGCCCTGCCCTCGACCGTGAGGAACGCCCTGTGATGAAGCAGAAGCAGCGAGACCAGATCATCCTCCCGGCCAGCCGGGGCAACGCCACCACCACCGTCCTGGACCGCGCCTTCGCCCGGGTGAAGCTCGGGAAGGTCTTCGCCCGCCCCCCGCGTACCGGCAGCACCTCGGTCACTGCCAAGGCGCTGGGTCGTCCGGGCCCGCGGGGACACAAGGGCCGGGGGCTGGGCGAGGCGCAGCTGCTGCACCCGATCCGGGAGATGCGCGGCACTAACTACCAGGTCTGCGGACTCTTCCCCTTCCCCATGGGCGGCGGCTCTCCTCTGGAAGGCGTGCCGCTGGGGCGGAACCTGCTCTCGGGGGAACCGGTGTGCTGTGACCCGATCTCCTGGTTCCTGAAGCTGCGGGTGATCTCCAACCCCTCGGCCTTCGTGATGGCCAACCCGGGTCTGGGCAAGTCCTCCATGCTGCGCCGGATGGCGATCGGGTTGGCCGCCTTCGGGGTGTGGCCGCTGATCCTCGGTGACATCAAGGGCGAGCACGTGGCCATGATCGAGCACCTCGGCGGCGCCGTCCTGCCCCTGGGCCGCGGAGTCGGACACATCAACCCCCTGGACGACTGCGGGGCCGTGGCGGCCGCCAAGCTGCTGTCCCCGGCCAGGGCGGAGGAGCTGCTGGATGAGCTGCATTCGAGGCGCCGGTCGCTGATCGCCTCGTTGATCGCGATCCTGCGCAAGAAGCCGCTGGATGAGCGGGAGGAGTCGATCCTGGACCGGTGCCTCACCGTCCTCGAGACCCGCCACGCGGAGTCCGGCACGGTGCCGGTGATGGCGGACCTGCGCCAGGTCCTGAAGGACAAGCCGGTCGAGGTGCGCGAGGTCGCCCTGGACCGCGGCGACGACGCCCGGTACGAGGCCATCACCGAGGGGTTGGAGTCCTCGCTGAACTCCCTGTGCGGCTCCGGGGCCTTCGGGCAGATGTTCGCCCACCCCTCCACCAACCGGATTGATGCCTCCCGGCCGATGGTCTTCGACCTGTCGCGGATCTCCCAGACCGAGTCGGACCTGCGGGCGGCGACCTTGATGGCGTGCTGGTCGGCCGGCTTCGGCACCGTGACCACTTCCAACATGCTCGCTGATGACGGGGTGATCGAGCGTCAGCGGTTCCTGGTGATCCTCGACGAGCTGTGGAACACCCTGGCGGCCGGGCCCGGCATCGTGGACCAGGTCAACGCGCTGACCCGGCTGAACCGGGAGTGGGGGGTAGGGCAGATCATGGCCTCCCACACCCCCTCCGATCTGATGGCAGTCCGCGGGGAAGAGGACCGGGCGAAGGCCAAGGGCATCATGGACCGCTGCGGCATCAAGATCCTCGGCGGGCTCGCCAAGTCCGAGATGCCGCTGCTCACCGAGTCCGTGCCGCTGTCCATGCGTGAGCAGGAGCAGCTCGCTGCCTGGCAGGACCCACCCGCCTGGAACCGCCGGGGTGATGAGGCCCTGGAGTACACCAACGACGACGTCTACGCCCCCACCGACCAGGCATTCACCGACGACGAGCTCACTCAGTGGCTGGCCGACGAGGAGAACGCCGCCTGGTACTTCGACGACCGCACCACCACCCCGCCCCCGGGCCAGGGAAAGTTCTTCATCAAGGTCGGCTCCCGGGCCGGCATCCCGTTCGCCATGGAGTTCACCCCCACCGAGCGCCGGTCCCAGGTCCACGACACCGAGAAGAAGTGGCACGAGGCCAAGTCCCGCGCCGCCCAGGAAAGAGGCGCCCGGTGAGCTCCCTGGACCGCAAGTACCAGACCGGCGGCGGGGAGGTCGCCCTGCTGCTGACCCTGCTCCTCATTCTGGTCGGCGTCCCGGCCATCCTCTACGTCCTCGCCAGCCTGGGACATGCCCTGACCCCGCGCACGGATCCCTTGCCCACCGGGTACTGGGAACGGTCCCTAGGCATTTTCACCGGGGATCTCCCGTGGCGCACCACCGAAATCGTCCTGGCCGCCACCATCGGGATGCTGCTAATGGGATTGTTCGCGCTGTGGGGGTGGAAGCGTCACCAAAAGGCCCAGAAGGTGGTCAAACACGACCGCGCCGCACCGCGCATGGCCTCAGTCCGCGACGTCGCCCCCTTCACCGAGAAGGAAGCCCGCGCCAAGGCCGCCCGCTTCGGCGTGGAGGCCCCGGGGGTGATGATCGGCAAGATGGTCCGCGGCGGACATACTCTCTACGCCTCCTGGGAGGACACGCTGGTGCACATCTGGGGCACCCGTACCGGCAAGACCACCTCCCAGGCCGCCCCCTCCATCATCGAGGCCCCGGGCCCGGTGATCGCCACCTCCAACAAACGCGACCTCTCCGACCTCACCCGCGACCTCCGCGCCGAGAACGGCGACGTGTGGGTCTTCGACCCCCAAGGAGTCGCCGGGGAGCAGCCCACCTGGTGGTGGAACCCGCTGACCTACGTCACCGACAGTGAGCGCGCCGCCGAGATGGCGAACAACTTCGCCGCCGGCTCCCGGGACGTCGGGGCCAAGGGCGATGGCCACTTCGACTCCGCCGGCAAGGACCTGCTCGCCGGGCTGTTGCTCGCGGCCGCCGTCGGCGGGGAGCCCATCGAGAAGGTCCACTACTGGCTGACCCGCTCCACCGATGAGACCCCCGCGCTACTGCTCGATGAGCACGGGTGGACCAAGGAAGCCGACTCGGTGGCCAGCACCATCCACCAACCGGAGAAGTACCGGGGCAGCGTCTACTCCACCGCCCTGCAGATGGCCGCGTGCCTGAAGAACGAAAAGATCGCCGCCTGGGTCAACCCCACTGGCCCGGACGATGACCGCCCGCAATTCGACCCCCAGACATTCGTGCGCGGCAAGCACACCCTCTACGCCCTGTCCAAGGAGGGCGCCGGCACCGCCGGGCCGCTGGTGACCGCACTGACCGTGGCCACCGTGACCGCCGCCGAGGAGCACGCCGTCACCCAGCGCGGGGGCCGGCTGTCCACCCCGATGCTGTGCGTGCTCGATGAGGCGGCCAACGTGTGCCGCTGGATGAACCTGCCCAACCTCTACAGCCACTACGGGTCCCGGGGCATCGTGGTCTCCACGTTCCTGCAGTCCTGGTCCCAGGGGGTGGACGTGTGGGGTGAGTCGGGGATGAAGAAGCTGTTCTCCACCGCCAACGTCGTCACCTACGGCGGCAACGTCAAAGAGGAGGGCTACTTGAAGATGCTTGTCGAATTGATCGGCAAGTACACCTACACCTCCGTGTCCTCCTCGAGGCAGAAGGACTCCGGGTCCACCTCCCGCCAGGACGCCACCGACGACATCATGTCGGTGGCGGACCTGTCCGCCCTGCCCAAGGGGAGGGCTGTGATGTTCGGCTCCGGGGCCCGGGCCGTGCTGCTGCGCACCATTCCGATTGACCACCGCCCCTACGCGGATGCGTCCAGGGCCTCCGAAGAAGCCCACAACAACCCGACGGCGGCCACCGTCAACCAGGGCGACGAGTCCGAGAAGCCGGCTGCTGAGCCAGCGGCGGCCGCGCCTGCCGGGAACCGGTGGGCGGCGCTGGTGAAGGAGTAGACATGAACTGGGAAGAGGAAGCCGCCGACGGCAACGAGGACGTCGAGGAACAGCCTCCTGCACAGCTGTTCTACGCGAACGTGGCGGAGTTCGTGACCGAGCAACTGGCGCCCGTGTACCGACGTCAGCTGGACCCTGCGGGCCGCTCGACCACGTTCACCTGGTGCGCCCAGTGGTGGCGACATGAGGAAGCGGTGAGCCGTCTGACGGGGTTGTGGCGGGCGTGGGAGCAGCTACGCACCGATCCGTCTACGGGATTAGCCGTGTGGTGGCGTGACTACGCCGATCCCACGATGCGTGTGCTCTTCGAGGAGAAAGGGCCCTTCCACGGTTGCACCCCTAGGACGCACAGCCCCAAGGGAGTGCCCCTGACCCTGGAGCCGCCACCGGATGGTCTGTTCGACTGACCCTCACAGCGGAAGGGGCGCAACCTGTCACAGGTTGCGCCCCTTCTCTTGTGCTTGAAGGGCCTCAGCCCAGCTCCAGGCCCCTCTCCCGTCCCGCTGCGCGCCCGGTGTTCTTCCGCGCCTTGGGGCCGCGTTGGGTGGATCGCACGGCGTCGATCGGGGGCGTGCCCTGGTCCCGGTCCGCCGCCAGGCGTGCGCGCACGCCATCACGGCCTTCCTCGGTGCCACCGAGGGCGTCCATGAGTCGACTGGCCAGGTTGGCGCGCCGGTCCCCGGAGTCCCACAGCTCCTCGGCCTCAGCGGCAGCATTGCGTGCATCGGTGTCGTTCTGGAGATCGCCACGGCCAGCCTCAGCGGCGTTCAGAGCGGCGGCGGCGTGGTCACGTTGGGCGTCCACTGTCTCGCGTGCGGCTGCCTCCTGCTCGACGGATTCGGTGCGCTGCGGCTCCGGGGTCCGCTGCTCGAGGTAGTCCTCCACGCTCAACCCGTGGCGTTCCTTCACTTGCCCCTCGATCCGTCCTCGCGCGGCCTGGGCGACCTCGTCGTGCTGCTCCCACTGCCGGGCCAGCCCGTAGTGGCCGGCGATGTCTTCCGGCTTGGCGGTCTCCCAGAACCGGTCCTGCTCCACGGGCGCGAGCTCGGTGCGCATCACGGCGCGTTCGGCTTCGAAGCGCTCTTCCAGCTCACGCCGCCGGTGCTGCTGCTCCGTGACACGTTGGCGGACCTGTTCGGCGCGCTGGCGGGCCATCATCTCGCCCCAGCGGCCGGCCACGGCCATCGCCGCTTGGAGGTCTCGGGAGAGCAGGTCGTTCACGCCGTCGGGTTGTGTGCTCATCTCTACAGCTCCATTCCGTGGTCCGTGCGGGGGGTGCGGTCGACATAGGGAGTGGGAACGGCTGTGGGGCCCTGGGTCTCGCGCAGCGCACCACGCTCACGCACCGGTCCGGCATGGGAGGCGGTGCGCGTCCGCGTGGGCTTCACGTCCGGCAGGGGCTCCGCCACGACCGAAAGGTGCTGCTGGAAGGCGTCCACGATCAGCTGCGTCTCGCGCAGCTCTTTGTTGGCCTGGTGCATGTCCTGGAATGCCCGGGTCATCCGCAGCATCTGCTGCATGATGAGCGCCTGCGCCATCGGGGACGGAGCCCGCGTGGCCGCCAGCAGGAAGGCCGTGGTGCCACTGGTGCGCAGCGGCGCCTGCAGCGGGGTGGTGATCTTCACCCCGGACCGGTGCGCGGACCGGGCCAGCACCCGGGCCGTGCGCCCTAACGGTCCTTGGCCGTCTTCGGTGGCGTGCGACCACGCGGCGAACACCCCAGAGGCTTCACGCGCCGCGTGCGCCCACGATTGGTGGTCGTCCGGTGCGATCTTGACCAGCCGCCGGCGGACCTCTTTCAGCTCCCCGGCCAGCCGCCGGGCGGTCTCCTCGTCCAGGGCCGCACCGGGTGCGTCCGGGTGGACGATGCGGCGGTGCCGCTTAGCGGCCATCCATTCCACTGATGCTTCTTGGGCGGCCTCGGGGGTGTCCGGCCAGCGGGTGCGCAGGGACGGCAGCGTGAGGTCCTGGGCGAGCTTGCCGCCACCGAACCACAGCGGTCGCATGCCCTTCGGCGGGCGCTCCGCCACGGAGTACCCGGTCACCACCGAGTCAGTACCGGCCGCGAAACGGGGGTGCACGAGCATGTTCGCCCGACGCATCTGACGCACGAACTGCGCCTCTGATTCGGCGGCCACCGCGCACGCCCGCACGATGCGCTCCAGCGCGAACCGGGTCGGCTCCCTAGTGCTGTCCCGCCGCACCTCGCCCTGCTGTAGCCACCGTTCGGAGTGGTTGCCGAGCTGGATGAGGTTGAAGTCCTTCTCGATGCCTCGGGCGACCTTCTGCGCGCGGGAGAAGTCGTTGCCATCGGCCCACTTCGTCCCGTCACTGCGGATCGTGGAGGCCATGATGTGGATGTGGTCGTTGCCCTTGGTGGAACGTCCGTGATGCACCGCCACCCACTGGCAGCCGGCCTTGGCCCCAGCCTCGGTGAAGTCCATCTCGTCCATGAACCGCTGGGCGATGTCCGACCATTCCTGATCGGTGACCTCGCGGTCCTGGTACGGGATCGACAACGAGCAGTGCCAGATGTGTTTGGTGTCGGCGTCCACCCCGAAGGCGCGCCGGTTCAGGTCGATCTCGCGGGCAATCGACACCGCGGCTTCCTCGTTGAGCTGCGCGTCGTCGTGCCAGGCCATGATGAGCGGCGATCCGCCCACCAGGTGTGGGTCGGTGTGCTCGTTGGAACGGCCTGGACCCACCAGGTACTTCATCAGCCCGATCGGCTTGTCGCCCTTGGTGATGTTCGGGATCACGGGATCAACTCTTCGATCTTGGCCAGCACTTCGTCACCGAATCGGCGGGCCTCCCGCAACGTCTCTGCCGTCTCGGGCAGCACTTCACCGGTGCTGTTGGCGTGCCGGGCGATCTGGTTCACGTTGTTGGCGATCGTCGCCATTTGGTGTCGCATTTGAATCAGCTCGGCCAGCTGGTTTCGTCGTAACTGCACCGCCACCGGATCCGCCGATCCGAACACCGCCTCGACCATCAGCGCCGAGGGCGAGAGCCCGGTCTGCTGCTCCAGCACCATCAACGCAGCACGCTCTGACTCCGACATGGACACCCGGACGTACTGGGTCTTGCCCTCGATCCGCTTCCGCCTCGACTTCCACACCCGACGCGGATTCTCCTGCTCCACCACAGCACCTCCTCTCCTTGCCGGCCCAGCGCAGCGCCCCCACTTTGTGGGCCCCGCACGACCAGTGTGCCACCGCAAAGCCCCGTGGGCTAGCGGTGTACGCATTTTATGGCACATAAAACATAGCTTTGCTCCGCTGGGGCACCACGGGTGCGAAACGCCGGCGGAACGCCCGTGGACTGTGGAACGCGCCGTGTGCGTCCGTTAACGTGGGGGCATGGCGAAGCTCACTGACCCCCAGCAGGCAGAAGAAGCAGCACAGCGGCTGCTCAACGACCGGATGGACTATGTCCGCCGGGCGATTACCGCACGAGGCGCTCTCGACGAGGCCCGCGAGGCCCTCAAAGAGGCCGAGAAGAACGATGCCCAGGCGTTCCAGGCCGCCGTCAACAACGGCGGATGGACCGCCGAGGAGCTACGCAAAATCGGGCTCGCTGCACCCGAAAAGGTACAGCGCGTGCAGCGGCGTAAGGCGGCTAAAAATGGTGCCAGTCCTTCGTCGGACAGTGCTCCCGAGGAGCTGGCGGAGTCGGCTGACACTGCCTCCTGACGGAGTGAATCGTGGCTGAGGCACTGGCCCCGTGCCCACATGGGCACGGCAAAAGCTCCCATCGCTCCGCGGCTTTTCCCGCACCCATGATGGACAGCGAGGACCCCATCCGACCACCCGACCACAGCCGGCAGGTCACCTCACGCCCGACCGTGGCACTTCCGTAGCCGCCAGCTGTGGACGGCTTCCCGAGCACGTGGTCACCACGCAACGACGGTGCCCGCTCCCCCAGTGGGGAGCGGGCACCGTTCATCTGAATAGACCTAGCAGAGCGAGTATTTACAGCTCCAAGCCGCCCTGCTGGGGACGCTGCTCGTCGTGCCGCCGCGCCACCTCGAGCGGACGCCCGGGGCCGTTTCCACCATGCCCGCCACTGCTGCGACCCGCGGTGGGAGCGTCGGGGAAGTTAATGCGCATCCGCTTCTTCAACGCCTCCAGCTCCGGATCCAAAGTCGGTTGCGGCGTCTCTTCTCCGCGCATGGCGCGCCCAATCCGTTCGACCTCCCAGCGGGCGGCTTCCAGTGCGTCCTGGTGCTTGAACGGGACACCCAAAGCTTCCCGGGCGTCGACGGCTTCCTGCCGGGCGGACTCCAGGCCCGCTTCACGCTTGGTGACTTCTTCCGGCAATGCCCGCACCTGGTTCTCCAGCCGTTGGATCATTCCGACACTTGGGTTCAGCGACGTCGCGCGGGTGACTTCAACGGCTACACCGGGGGCATCGTCGATGCGCAGCTCCACCGGTGAGGCGCTCAAGTCGGCCAGGTTCCCCGGCCGCTGCACGACCCGGATGTCGTGGCCACCGATCGCACCGACGACACCGAGGTCCGTCTCCCCGGCCCTCGGCGGGCGCGAGGTGGCGTGCGCCCCGGCCCACCGCTGCCAGGCTTCCGCCGCCTCGGTGCGCTTGTCGTAGGTGGCCCCGTTGATGGTCATCCGGAACTTCGCACCGCCGAGCTCATCAGTGGTCCGCTCGGCCGCTGCTCGGATCGCGGGGATCTCCTGCTCCAGCGCATCCGCGCGCGCCTGGGCGGCGTCCTTGCGGAATACCAGCGAGGACTGGTTGCGGTGCCAGGCCCGGTTCAACCGCTCCAACCGGGCCAGCTCCTGATCGGCCTTCGACTTCTCCAAGATCAACGGATTGCCACTGGAGATCGCCTTCACCTCGGCGAAGGACAGCGTGTTGTCCCCGACGTCCTCGATCTCACGCACGTCCAACCGGCCGCGCATGATCTGGTCGATGAACTTCGACTTCCGCTCCAGCGTCTGCCACATGAAGGTGTCGAACGACCCCTTCGTCACCACCTGGGAGATGGCGACCTCCGGGTTCTGGTTGCCTTGGCGGATGATCCGCCCGTGGCGTTGGGCGATGTCAGCCGGGCGCCACGGGGCGTCCAGGTCCACCAAGTGCACCGCCCGCGCCTGGATGTTGGTCCCCACCCCCATCCTCTGCGTGGAGCCGATCAGCACGGCGATGTCACCAGCGCGGGCGGCGGAGAACAGCCGGCCCTTCTCAGCGTCGTTCTTCGCCTCGTGCATGAACCGGATCTTCTCCGCCGGGATACCCCGCTGGACCAGCTGGTCCTTGAGCTCGTCGTAGACGTTCCACTTCTCCGTCGACGGGGTGCTCTGATCGCAAAACACGATCTGCAGCCCACCCCGGGTGGGGTGTTCCTCGCCGCTGGCCGGATCCAGGAACACGTCGTCCCGGTGCTCCTCGTGCACCTGGGCGATCAGGTCCGCAGTCACACTGACCTTGGTCTCCGAGACGATCGACCCCAGCTCCGGATCGACCAGGCGCATGTCCAAGGCGGCCTTGCGCCCATCGGAGCTGACCTTGAGCATGTTGTCCTCGGTCCGGTCCACTAGACGCGCCTGGATCGCCTCGGCCCGCCGGCCGATCTCTTCGATGTACGCCTCGAGCTCCGCAGAGGCCTCTACCGGGACCATGCGTGGCAGACGTTTCCCGTCCTCCCGCTCCACCAGATCTGGAGTAGGGAGTTTGAGGTCCTCGGCGGTCTTCACGTCGGCGAAGGTGTGGAACATCTTCAGCAGCTCCGGGACGTTCTGGAACTTCGCGAAACGCTCCTTGAGCTTGAAATGGTCTCCGCCGGCCACCGAGAGCTCCATCTCGGTCACCACCTGACCGAAGGTCGCCGCCCAGGTGTCGAAGTCGTGGATCCCGGCCCGCTCCAGCAGCTCCGGGCCGAGGTAGCGCTGCATCACGTACATCTCGGTCACCGAATTGGCGATCGGGGTGGCCGTGGCCCCGGTCATCACGCGGTCCCCGTGCTGGGATCGTAGGTACTCGACCTTCATGTGCAGGTCGGTGGCCCGGCCTGATCCTGGATCGATAGCCGCGTCTTGGATGTTCGAGGGTGTCGAGAGATTCTTGAAATCGTGTAGCTCGTCGACCACCAGGTAGTCGATGCCGGTCTGCTCGAAGGTGATGCCGGGGTCGGTCGACCGGTCCATCTTCTTCTTGAGCTTTTCCTCCGTAGCTTGGAGGCGCGCTTCCATGCGCTTGATCGACATGGTGTCCGCCCCGCTGGCTGTGGCCCGTTCGTTGGCCGCCTCTAGTTCGGCGCGCTGGCGCCCCACTTCGGAGAGGTTGTAAGCGTTCTTCGACTCCTCGGAGAGCTCGATGCGCTCAAACGCTGTACGGGTCATGATGATTCCGTCCCAGTCGCTGGCCGCCGCACGGGCGACAAAGGTGCGCCGCTTCTCGCCCTTCAAATCGGCCGAGGAAGCGGCCAGGATCTGCGCCTGGGGGTAGAGCTGCAACCACTCCCGGGTGAACTGCTCGAGCATGTGATTGGGCACTACCACCACTGGTTTGCGCGCCATGCCCAACCGGCGCAGCTCCATCGCCCCCATGACCATCTCAGCGGTCTTGCCCGCCCCCACCTCGTGGAAGAGCCCCACCGAGGGCTCCGAGAGCATCCGGGCGACGGCCGCGCGCTGATGCGGGCGCGGGGTGAAGTTCTTCACCAGCCCCGGGAAGCTCAGCCGCTCTCCCTCGGCGGTGTAGTCGCGCAGCACGATGGAGTTGAACCGCCGGTTGTACTCATCCACCAGCCCCGCCGCCCGAGCAGGGTCCTCCCACACCCACTCGCTGAAACGCTCCTGCATCAGCGCCGCCTTCTCCTGTGCAGCGGTGGTCTCGGTGGCGTTGACCACCCGGCGGTTGCCCTCGGGGTCGGTGGGGTCTGGGTCGGTGACCTGGATGCGGCGCTGCTCGGTCAGGTTCTTGAAGATGTCCCCGGCGGCCATCCGTTCGGTGCCCCAGTCGTTGCGGGCGGCGAAGACATGGCGGCTGGCTTTCACGTCCCAGGTGGCCCCGCTGATCCGGTCCACCCGCGCCGCCGGGTCTTTGATGATGTGGCGCAGGAACTGCTCGTGGATTTCCGGGGCCACCCACACGGCCCCGATGCGGGCCTCGATCTCATCGGCTCCCAGTGGGGCCGGCAGTACGGCCTCCAGGGCCGCGACGTTGGTCTGGAACCGCGCCTCGGCAGCCGAAGCGGCTCGGGCCGTGTCGAGCTTCTCCCGCACGTCCCCGGACAGGTACTCCGCCCGGGTCTCATAGACCCCCGGTTCCCCGGGCATCTCGTAGACCAGCTCCCCGAGGGACTCCCGCGCCGACGCCTCGTCGGTGCCCAGCAGCCCGGCGATGTTGGCCAGCTCCACCGCACCGAGCGTGTCGAGGGTGACGGCCAGGGCCTCATCGGGGGTGTCCACCCCGAGCACGGGCCGGCGCGGTTGTACCTGACGCTGAGACAGCAGACCGGCCGGGGCCGCGGTGCGGGTGCCCTCGTCGAAGTGCTCCAGGGCCAGCACCAGCGGTCCGAACGGGTCGTCGCCCAGCAGGGCCACCGCCGGCGGGGTGACGCGGGCCAGGATGTCCGCCCCCGCCTCGTCGTATTTACCGGTGCGGCGTTCGGTGAACCGGTTGATCGGCCCGTAGCGGTCGTAGTAGTCCAGGTAACTGTCCCGCAGCTGCTCGCGCATCGCGTCGAGCTCCGGGGTGTCCTCGACGTTGGCGGCCTCCAGGCTCAGCACGGCCCGTGCGGCATCGCGCAATCCCAGGAGGGCACGCAGTTCGGAGTGGCGGGTGCGGGCCACTTTCAATGGTGCGTGCATCCCGTCCACGGTGACCTGGGTGAATCCCTCGGCCCCGCGGTCGGTGATGTGCCCGATCTGCTCCTGCTCACCGGCCGGGATCAGAGCCGCCGCCTCGAGCTCCTGCTTCCCCGTGCGTTCGGCCATCCCGCGCCCAGCCGCCACCGCCTGCCCGGTGATCTCCGCCAACTGCTCGTGCAGCCGGTCCCCGGTGACAGTCAGGTCCTCAGCGCGCACGGTGAGCGTGGCGGAGCCGTACATCCCGTTGCCGATGGTGGGCTGCCCGAGTACCCGCTGAGGGTTCTCGAGGAAGTAGGCGTTCATCCGCCCCCGTTGCCCATCCAGCTCCACCGGGGCGGTGTCCACCCAGGACTGATCCAGCGGCTCCTCCCCGGCCAGGCGGCGGCGGAAGATCAGCACATCGGTCAGCGCGTCCGTGCCAGCAGCCCGGCGGTGGGCCCCTGTCGGCAGGCGCACCGCGCCCAGCAGATCGGCGGTCGCCGCCATCTCCCGGCGGGCCGCAGGGTTCTGCGCATCCAGGGTGAACGCGCTGGAAAGCACCCCGACCACCCCACCAGGCCGGGTGAGGGCCAGGGACTTGAGGATGAAGTGGTTGTGCATCGAATGCCCGCCCGCGTTGTGCCGGGCATCGTGCAGAGAGTTCCGGGAGAACGGGACGTTGCCCACCGCCGCGTCGAAGACCCCGCTGGGCATCCGGGTGTCGGCGAAGGACTCGGTGCGGATGGTGGCTTCTGGGTAGATGGCCTGGGAGATCGCCGCGGTCACCGGGTCCAGCTCCACCCCGGTCATCTGCGTCCCCTCAGGCGCCAGGCCGATGAAGGTGCCGACACCAGAGCCCGGCTCCAGCACCGCCCCGCCCTGGAACCCCAGCCCGCTCAGGGCGCCCCAGACCTCGGTGGCGATCGCCGGGTCGGTGTAGTGGGCATTGATCACCGTCCGCCGTGCGGCCGTGTACTCGGCCTCATCCAGCAGCTCGCGCAGTTCGGCCCGCTCGACCTCGTACTCGGTGCGGGACTCGTCGAAGACTTCCGCGACCCCACTGGCACCCCAGGACCCCCACCGGGCCAAGGTGACCCGCTCAGTCTCGGTGACTGCCCGCTCCTCGGCCTGCAAAGCACGTAGTACGCGCAGGGCTGCGAGGTTGGCCCTGAACCTCGCCTGCGCACCAGAGGGGGCCAAGTCGTCCTGGGTGCGCGGGACGAAGCGCCCAGCCGCAAGCTCAGGGCCGCCCAGGGTCAGTCCTGCTCGGCCTCCTGCCGGGCCACCTCGTCCCAGTACGCCCGGTCCTCCCGATTGATCTGCTCCACGACCCGCAGCATCTGCGTCACTCCGGACTCCTCCTCGTCCTCCTCCGGCTCCTGCTGCACCGACGGGTCCGGGGTCAGCATCTCCGCGCGCACGATCTCCTCGGCCTGCATCTTCGACGCGTTCAACCGCCCCACCTTCTCCAGGTAGGCCTCCCCCGCCGGATCCGGGCCAGCCAGCTCCATCATCAGCTCGCCCACCCGCTGCGCCGCCTCCTCCCCCAGCGCCTCGAACCACTGAACCGGATCCGGGATCAGGGCGTACTCCGCCGGCGCGGTCGTCTTCCACGCTTCCTGCGCGAACTTGCCGTACGTGTTCATCACGAACCTCCTCGGGTTCCGGGAAGAGAAAGGCATCAATGCTCAGCTGCCCCTCGACTTGTGTCCTCTTGCGGGCTCGGGCCATGGGGGATCTCCTGAGTGCTATCGGGAATCTCCCCCTCACGCTACCCAGCCATTCCATGGCCGGCTTGTAGAACACGCACCAGCAAACCCCTATTATGTTGATATGTCAACATTAAGACGTTGTGTGCTCCGCTCCTTCACACCAGCAATGGCAGCTAGGGGCGTTTCCAACGATCGAGACGGCCGAAAGCGGGATGCCGTACGGCAGCAGAGGATCACTGGTAGGACGAACGGGCTCATGGCCGTCCGGGGCGAGAGACCATCAGGGCGTGCACCCGCGAGGTCTCCCACAGCCATTGAGGGGCTTGGGCGTCGACGTAGCCGGCGATGAAGGTGAGATCGGCGAAGTGCTGGGCCACGTTGGTGTGGAAGATCGGTTCGTGATGAGCCACCCTGTTTCGCAGGTCGTGCACCCGGGCCACCACCGTCTCCAGCTCCTGCCGGCTCCGTTCATGGCGAGGCACCCCTTGGAAGCCGGCCTGGACGCGGGGCCACACGGTGGACTGATGGTGACTGGTGAGCAGGTAGCGCCAGAAGCCGAAGGTCAGTTCGGCCACGACCCGGCCAGATGTGACCTGGCGGCCACCGCGGCCGGCACGTCCTTTCGCGGTGGCGATCTCTCGCTGAGATCGTGTGTTGAACCGGTAGTACGGGTCGTCGTACCAGGCGCCGTGGGTGGAGTGTGGTGCCAGTTGGGCGTGGACGACGTTGCGCAACAGCACCTCGACATGTCCGATGAGTTCGAAGAACGCCCCCGTCAGTTCCGCGTTCCACATGTAGAGCGCCACCGTGTCCTCGGGAGCGGCGGCGTACTTGGACAGCCGATCGGTACTGACCCACCCCTCGAGCTGAGCCTGACTGGGAACGAAGGGCACTTGATGCCTCACTTCACGGTGGATAGACTGGATGGCGAAGACCCCAGAACGATCCCTGCTCTGAAAGATCGAGCACATCGCTGGGGTTTCAGCTTTTAATCCAGGCTATCGAGGTGCCGGCACATCTCTGGGATCAGGATGGCCCTACCAGCGCCTTCCTCGGTTCCCGCGGTGACGTGGAGCAGACGTGCACGATGTCCACGCTGGAACCGCAGTTGCATCACCAGGTCCGTGCATCGGAGCGGGTTCACGGTGCTCGGCTGAGCGTCAGCTGCTGGCGGTGGTGGTCGTAGTGCTGGGTGCCGTAGTGGTAGATCTCGGCCAGGCTCATCCAGTCTCGGAAGTAGGGATCCCAGTGCACCGGCATGTGCATCCCGCGGGCCAGCGCATCCTCCGACTCGGTTTTGAGCCGGGCCTGGAGAATGTCGAGGGTGCGGTCGAACCACCGGATCAGCCGCGGGCCGTGGATCACCCGGGCCGCACCCCGGTCGCTCTGGTAGTTGATGACGTGGAAAGCTCCGGTGCCGGCCTCCAGTGCTCGGGCGAAGCTGCGGCTGACCTGATCGGGCAGCCGGCCCATCAGACGCACCAGGGGCAGCAGGCGGCGCACGATGAGGTAGCCGAAGAACATGTGGAACAGCAGCTGCCCGTTGGTCCACCGGGTGCCCGACGAGGGCCGGCGCAGATCCGCAGGGGTCGCTTCGGTGACCAGGGCGTGGAAGTCCGCGCGAACCCGCTCCAGCTCCGCATGGATGGCCTCGGAGGTGAGGGGCGCGCTGTTCATCGACTCCTCCTGGAAGTGATGTCGTTGCCGGAAGCGTCCTGGGCATTGCCCGGCTTGTGAGCGATAAAGCGCAGAACCCGACCACCGAAGGACAGCCGGAGGGCGAGTGGGCCCAGGCCAGCATGGTCGAGGACTGGCCCGAAGGCTTCCGGTTCGATGAGCCGGTGCGGTGACCGGTCGGCACGGTGCACCAGAGATGCCATCGGTGAGGCCAGCAGGTCGTATCCCACGAACGCCCCGCCCGATCGCAGCACCCGGGCCGCCTCGGCCACCGCGCGTTCCCACTCGATGACGTGGTGGAGCATCAGGAAGCTCAGAACCGTGTCGAACGACTCGTCCTCGAAGGGCAACCGAGTGGCATCGGCCTGACGCGCCTGAGCCAGGGGGAACCCGGCCAGACGGTCCCGCGCGGCCTCGACCATCACCGGATCGGCATCGGTCGTGGTGAGCCGCACCCGGGGGTTGGCTCGGGCGATGGCCTCGGCCATCGCACCGCTGCCTCCACCGATCTCCAGCACATTCCCAGTGACGGGGAACCCCTGGGTCGCCCACGGAACCATCCGCCGAGCGACAAGACCCCATGGCGCGCTGCGACAGAAGGAGGCTTCCAGGGCGGACATCTTTGGCATGGTCTCCACCTTTCGGCGCACGCATCGTGTCCGCCGAGCCTAGTTCCACGATCGACGGCAGTGAACCGTCCAGGCAGGAGGTGGGGCAATCTGGCCGTTCACTCCTCCCGGGGCGGGGCGCGAGGGAGCCGGGGTCCCGTCGTGGGGCTGAGCTCAGCCGGTGGGTGAGCCCTGGTCCTCGGCGCGGCCGGACCCGCCTTTGCCCTCACCGGCACCGTGGCCGCACCCCGGCTCCCGCAGGTTTTCCCCTGGGCCGGGGCGGTCGTCACCGTGGTGGGTTTCCTCGGTGTGCTGGCCGCCCAGGCCGGCATGGGCGCCTCCTGGCGGGGGGGGTGTAGATGCCACCGAGCGGACCGAGCTGGTCGCCACCGGGGCTTTCGCCGTGGTCCGCAACCCGATTTTCGCCGCGATGCTCACCACCCTGGCCGGCCTGACCCTCCTGGTGCCCACTGCGGTCACGGCAGCGGCGTGGCTGTGCCTGCTGGTGGCCGTGGAGCTGCAGGTCCGTCTCGTCGAAGAGCCCTACCTGCTGAGCACCCACCGACAGGCCTACGCCTCCTACGCCGCTCATGTCGGCCGGTTTATGCCCGGTCTCGGCCGACTCCGCCGCATATCCCTGGGCGAGCAGATCTCCTGAACCCAAGACACCCCCACTGGCTGACAGTTCCCCCACCCCAGGAGGCCAGCACCGTCCGGAGTTCCATGCCCCTGTGATCGGCTGTCGAGGCGCCCAGCCCCTCCTGCGCGCACGTCTGGGGGCATGACCAAGCCCTCGAGGCCAGGCCCCCATTCCCCGCGCCGGAAAGTTCGTATAGCTTAACTTTCTATGAGGACCGGGACCGGGCGCACCGGCTCAACAGGTGTTGCCGCCACTTCCCCAGGAGAGCGGTGGGTGCGCCGCCAACCGCTGCCCTGGTTGTTGGGTCCAGCCTTCGTGGCCGCGGTCGCCTACGTGGACCCGGGCAACGTCGCGGCGAACCTCACCGCCGGCGCCCAGTACGGGTACCTGTTGGTGTGGGTGCTGGTGGCCGCCAACATCATGGCCGTGCTCATCCAGTACCTCTCGGCCAAGGTCGGGCTGGTCACCGGATCGAGCCTGCCCGAGCTGCTGGGCGACCGCCTGCCCCGAGGCCGGCGGCTGGCCTACTGGGTCCAGGCCGAGCTGGTGGCCGCGGCCACGGACCTGGCCGAGGTGATCGGCGGGGCGATCGCCCTGCACATCCTTTTCGGGATTCCCCTGCTGGCCGGGGGCGTGATCGTCGGGGTGATCTCGATGCTGCTGCTGCTCCTCCAGACCCACCGAGGTCCCCGGTTCTTCGAGTTCGTCGTGACCGGCCTACTGGCGATCGTCACCGCCGGTTTCGTCACCGGCTTGTTCTTCGGTCCCGTGTCCTGGGATGAAGCCGTCGCCGGGATCGTCCCACGATTCGACGGCACCCCGACGGTCCTGCTAGCCGCCAGCATGCTCGGAGCCACCGTGATGCCCCATGCCATCTACGCTCACTCCGCTCTGGCCCGTGATCGCCATGGGCACTCGGTGCCTACCGAGGCCCTGCCGCGGCTGTTGACTGCCACCCGGTGGGACGTGCTGCTGTCCCTGCTCGTGGCCGGGTCGGTGAACATCGCGATGCTGCTCCTGGCCGCGGGCAACCTCGCCGGAGTGCCGGGCACCGACAGCATCGAAGGAGCCCATGCGGCGATCACCGCCGCCCTGGGCCCGGCCGTCGGGGTCGCCTTCGGCATCGGGTTACTGGCCTCCGGGCTGGCCTCGACCTCGGTGGGCTCCTACGCCGGATCAGCGATCATGGGCGGGTTGCTGCACGTGCGCATCCCGGTGTTCACCCGCCGGCTGATCACCCTGATCCCGGCCCTGGTCATCATCGCCGTCGGGGTGGACCCGACCTGGGCGCTGGTGCTGTCCCAGGTGCTTCTGAGCCTGGGTATCCCCTTCGCCCTGATCCCGTTGGTGCGACTGAGCAGCAACCGGGATCTGATGGGCGCCTTCGTGAACAAGGTGGCCTTGACTGTCGCCGCCTGGGTGGTCGTGGCCCTGATCGTGTCGTTGAATCTGGCGCTGATCATCCTGACCGCCACCGGGGCCGATTGAGTGGGCCCGGCAGCTCCGGCGCGGCACTCGGTAGCGTGGATCCCATGGACTTAAGTGAGATCACCCCGGTCGCCCAGGACTATCTCAAGGCGATCTGGTCGGCCACCGAATGGGGCGACCCGCCGATCACCACCACAGCCCTGGCGGCGCGGATGGGGACCTCCGCCCCCAACGTCACCGACACGGTCAAGCGACTGGCCGCCCAGGGGCTCGTCGAGTACCAGCCCTACAAGCCCGTCACCCTCACCCCGCAGGGGCGCGCGTACGCGGTCGCGATGGTGCGCCGGCACCGACTGCTGGAGACCTTCCTCGTCACCACCCTGGGGTATCCGTGGGAGGAGGTCCACGACGAGGCCGAACGTCTCGAGCACGCCGTCTCCGACGCGATGATCGAGCGCATCGACGCCCAGCTGGGAGAGCCTACGGCCGATCCGCACGGGGACCCGATCCCCACCGCGCAGGGACGCACCCGCCGCCCACGCAACACCACCCGGCTCACCAGGGCGAGGCCGGGACGATACGAGATCGTTCGTCTCTCTGATGCCGACCCGCAACGCCTGACCCGGTTCCGCGCCTGCGGCCTCGTGCCGGGCGGGCCTTTTCGTGTCATCGCCCAGGGAGCCAGCGGAACCACCGGTGTACCGGGGAACCAGCACACCGCGATCGATCTGGCACCGGTGGAAGCCGAGGCCATCTGGGTGACACCCATCCCCATCCTCAATACTCTCCGGAGCCACTGAGAGCTGGTCACCGGACGAGCCCCTCACAGGACGCCGGTCTCAGCCGGCGGAGAGGATCTCGACGATGCGCTCCGGATGACGGGTCGAGGTCAACCAATAAGGGGTGGGATCCACGGGATCGGTGATCTGGATGCGGACCACCGGTCCCACGGAGACGCGGAAGTTCATGTAGGCGCGGGCGTCAAGCTCGGGGCCCCGCACCCGTTGCACGGCGCTGCCGCGAAACGCTTCGGCCTCGCCCACAAACCGGCGCTCGATACGGGCCCGCCCCACCTGCAACGACTCCCCGGTGATCACGATCCCGGTGCTCGAAACAATCAACGCCACCGCAGTGCCGCCGGCGAC
Organism: Kocuria oceani; assembly: GCF_029524215.1. Taxonomy (NCBI): domain Bacteria; kingdom Bacillati; phylum Actinomycetota; class Actinomycetes; order Micrococcales; family Micrococcaceae; genus Kocuria; species Kocuria oceani. Next base: position 65,909 of record NZ_JARAMH010000022.1, read on the forward strand.
CACGGCCCCGACAGCGGCCCCGACCCACATGTTGATCGGGGCCAGGGCGATGAGACCCACCAGACCCGCGAAGAGCACGAGCAACCACATCCACCACGCGGCCGACAGCCTCTCCTCGTACAGAACCGCTTGAGGCTCGGCCTTCGCGGGAAGGTTCTCGACCCTGGATCCGTCCGGGGAAGATCCCTGGTCGCTGCTGGGTTCATCGGGTGGGAAGGCGCCGGAGGACGCATGATGGGACATGCTGCAACCCTCTCATGACAGCGATCCCGGGGACCGGCTGTTCCATCACCCCCGGGGAGCAGAACCAGTGCGATCTGCGGTTCCTGCACCGGCCGGGCAGTCCGGCCGTGACCTCCGTGGCGCAGTCGATAGTCACCCACCGGCAGTCCGAGGTCGGCGAGGTGGAAGACCTGCTGTAGTAACTCGCCCCGCACGGTCCTGCACTCGGGAGGGCCGGCGTGTAATGGCCTTGGCTGGTGGCGCTACTACGAGGCATCCTCTGGCGGGGTGTCCCATGGCCGCTGAGATCCCCGGAGGCCATGGGGAAGAGGATCCGGGAGGTTGCCGGTTCCCGCTTGGCGGGCACTGCTGGCAAGGCCCGGTACTGGCGATTCTTGCCTGTGATCACGGGTGGCCCGGCCGGGGTACCCCGCCAGGGGAGAATGGACGCAACCCGTCGCGTCATCCAGAGGCAGGTGAAGGAGATCAGCTCATGAGTATGAGAACGCCCGAGCACACCGGGCAGGCGCGCACCGGGCAGGCGAAGCCTGGTAGTCACAGGGTGAGGCCGGGGCAGCTCGCTGCTGCCTTGGTGGTGGCCTTGGCGGTGTTGATTCTGGCGATGCTCTACAGCGGCTCGGGGGCCGCTCGTCTGGCGGCTGACCCGGGGGCGCTGGTGCGCTGGGGTCTGCCCGTGGTCGAGGTGGTGCACAACAGTGCCCTGGTCGTGGTGCTGGGTTCCCTGCTCTTCGCTCTGGGCGTCGTACCAAAAACCCGTGGTGGGTTCCGCCGCCGCACAGACGGGCGGAACGGGGGCCAGGAAGCGGAGCACCCCTTGTTCACGGCCACCATGGGTCTGGCCGAGGTGGCGTCGGTGGTGTGGACGGTGGCTGCCGTCGTGGTGCTGGTGCTGTCCTACTCCGATGTGGCGGGGGTGCCGGTGGGCGGGGACGAGGCCTACGCGCAGCAGCTGCTGTACTACGCCACGGATCTTTCCCTGGGGCAGTCTCAGGCGGCGACCGTGGTGGCCGCTGCCGTGGTCACCACCCTGGTCTTCGGCGTCCGGGCCCTGATGGGGCTGTTGCTCACCTTCGTGTTGGCGTGCACGGCCCTGGTGGCGATGGCCCTCACCGGTCACGCTGCCGGGGGCGCGGACCACATGGGGGCGGTGAACTCCTTGGGCCTGCACCTGCTGGGCGTGTGCCTGTGGACCGGTGGGCTGGTGGTGCTCGCCTGGCTCTCTCCGCAGCTGAGCGGGTCTGACGCGGGCACCGGCACGCTGCCCGCGGGGGCCGGCCGCGGCGCCGGCGTCCGGGGCCAGGTGCCGATGGCCGCGGTGGTGCTGCGCCGCTTCTCGGTGGTCGCCTTCGGGGCCTTCTTGTTGGTGTTCCTCTCCGGGAGCATCAATGCGGCGGTGCGCATCGGCTCCTGGGAGCAGCTGTTCAGCCCTTACGGGCAGTTGGTGCTCCTCAAGGCCGCCCTGACCCTGGGGCTGGGCCTGGCGGGGATGGCCCACCGCCGCTGGTTGATCCCCGGTGTGGAGGCCGGCCGTCTCACCGCCCGGCGCGCGGTGTGGCAGCTGGTGGCCGGGGAGGTGCTGGTGATGGGCGCGGTCATGGGCGTGGCCGTGGCCCTGTCGCGCACCGCCCCACCGGTGCCCGAGGAGATCGCCCCGGATGCCACCCCGGCCGAGATCCTCACCTGGTACCCGCTGCCTCCCGAGCCCACCGCCGCCTCCTGGTTCACCACCTGGCGGGTGGATCCGCTGTGGCTGGCGGTGGTGGCCTTCCTCGCCGCCGTCTACCTGTGGGCGTTCGTACAGGTCCGCCGCCGCGGGGACTCCTGGTCGGTGCTGCGCAGCCTCTCCTGGCTGACCGGGCTGGCGGTGCTGTTCTACGTCACCTCCGGCGGGGTGGCCGTCTACGGCCTGGTGCTGTTCTCCGCACACATGGTGGAGCACATGATGTTGACGATGGTGGTGCCGATCTTCCTGGTCCTGGGTGCGCCAGTGACGCTGGTACTCAAGGCGCTGGAGCCCCGGCAGGACGGTTCCCGCGGGCCGCGCGAGTGGATCCTGGCCCTGGTGCACTCCACGTTCTCCAAGATCGTGACGCACCCGATCTTCGCCGCGGTGAACTTCGCCGCCTCGATCGTGATCTTCTACTTCACCCCACTGTTCGGGTTCACCCTGCAGTACCACGTGGGGCACGTGTTCATGATCACCCACTTCTTGATCACCGGGTACCTGTTCATGCTCGTGCTGATCGGCACCGACCCGATCCCCTACCGTCCCGGCCACATGATGCGCCTGATTCTGCTGCTGGCCACAATGGTCTACCACGCCTTCGTCGGGGTGGCCCTAATGGGCTCGGACACCCTGCTGCAAGCATGGTGGTTCGCGAACATGGGCCGTGATTGGGGCCGTAGTCCGATCGAGGACCAGCAGTTCGGCGGGGCGCTGATGTGGGGGATCGGGGAGTTCCCCACCGTCGTCGTCGCCGTGGTCGTGGCAATCATGTGGGCGATCGAAGGCAAGAAGGAGAACCGTCGGGTCGACCGAGCGGCGGATCGCACCGATGATGCCGAGCTCAAGGCCTACAACGCGATGATGGCCGGCCTCGCAGAGCGGGACGAGCCCACGAGGCGCCCCTGAGCATCCGGATTTCCCCACCCCCGTACCCCCTGAGCGGAAACGCAGCAGAGCCGCGCAGAAGACAGGCACCACCCATTCGCCAGTGATGCACCCACCGGAGCACGGACCCAGCCCGTCGTTGACCCGTCGTCGACACCGGGGCTGCGGAAATTTTCAGGATGTTTGAGGCCAGCGGGTGTCAGGCGGCGGCTGGTTCTGCGGCCGGTGGTCGGTTGATCCAGGCGTCGGTGGGTTCACCCTGACCTCGAGTGGCGGCTCACGCAGATCTGCCGTTGATCTGATTCGTCCACATTCCTGGCGGCGGGGACCGGAAGTGAGGCAAGAAGGGCGCACCCCTCGGCGAAGAGGATCGGCGCGCCCTTAGCCGAGGAGCACTCCACCGCGCAGTCTGCGGTGCGTGCAGGGTGGTTGTCCCCGACTCTTGACGTTGCCCTTGAGCGGGAGCAATTCCGCTCTGGACCCTTGCCCGATCCATCCCGGGAATACGCCAAGCTTGCCCCTCGATTTTACTTCTCGTTCCAGCTGGCAAGCCAGGCATGTCCCCTCACCGCTGGGCCAAGTGGTGGTGCCCGAACGACTACTACTCAGAAGCGGCGTTCAAGACGCTGAAGTACCGTCCCGACTTCCCCGACGCGTTCGGCTCCCTCGAGGACGCCCGGGCATTCTGCGCGGCCTTCTACCGCTGGTACAACACCGAGCACCGCCATTCCGGGATCGGGATGCACACCCCCTACGACGTCCACCACGGCCGGGCCGGCGCCGTGCGAGCAGCGCGCCCAGTGTCCCTGTCCCAGGCCTACGCGGCCACCCCGGAGAGGTTTGACCGCAAGCACACCGAGCCCCCTGAGCCTGCCCGGGACCGCCTGGATCAACCGACCCGAACCGAACACAGCAATCCAACCGACGAGATGAATCAAAAGGTTGGCAGATTCCGTGGCGAATGGCCCCCGAAGGAGACAAGAGGCTGGTAGCGCCTCAGATACCGGCTACGCCGAGGCGCTCTGTGAGCTGGACGCGGGGTCACCGCCTCTCGGGTTCTGGACCCCCCCCCTTCGAGGAGGGTGTGGAGAAGGTGTCTGTGGACTTCACCCAGCCCACCGAAGGCTTCTACTTCCAGGAGAGCAACCTCGACCTGCCCCTGGCCCGGCCACTGCCGTATGCGCTGCTGTCATGGTGGGCGGGGACCCGGAGAGTGGGTCGACCACGCATGGGGTGTCGGGGACTTTGCGGATTCGGACCCGGACCGCTGTCACGCATCTGCATAATCCTTGACTTTTGTGTCACCACATCGGCGGACAGATCTATCCGGTCCTGTCCCCCGATCCGGTGATGTTCTCAAAACATCAATTACACGGTAGTACATATCTCCTCTGCAAGATTCCGCTTTAGCAATCACATACTAATGCTTTTCGATGTATTTGGTGTGCATTCATACATATTCGCACTTGTGACACGATCCGTTGGACCTGGCACGCTGATCCCGTCGGGCCGTCCGGGGGGACGAGCCGATCGATTCGTCGGGGGACGAATCGCCGTCCGGGGGAATGAGTTTGCTGTGCGCCACAGGTGGGACGATCAGGATTTTCCGCGCCGTCGACAAGTCGACCGCTCGGGCAGCACCGCGGCGCCGCCGGTGTTCTACGACCCCAGCGGCAAGCGATGGTACCGCATCCTGGCCACCTTGATGGTGCTGCTCGTCCTCGTCGTCGGTATGGTGTCCTGGGTCCTGCCTCAGGCACTGGCTCAGCCCTGGGACCAGCCGCTGAACCAGGACCCCGGTTATCCGCGCGAGTTGATCGCCACCGGGGACACGGAGGACATCCCGTTGCTCGGGGACGCGTCGAATCCGTTCTCGCGGATCGGCCTGATCGAGGAGCTCGACGGGCAAACCGTGCTGGCGGATCCGTTCAGCGACGAGGTCCTCCGCACGCTCAGTGAGGAGGAAGCCCAGCTCGTCGGCGACCGCCCGTACGCCATGGAGCGGTTCGGTGAGATTCCCGACCGCCAGCTGATCATCACTTTCGACGACGGCCCCGATGCCGAGTTCACCTCCGAGATCCTCGACGTGCTCTCCGCCGAGGGGGTGCCGGCCACGTTCTTCACCGTCGGGACCAACGTGGTGAAGAACCCCGAGCTCTTCGAGCGCGTAATCCGTGAGGGGCACATGGTGGGCAATCACACCATGACCCACTTCACCTCGTGGGAGGACGGTTTCCGCAACCGTGAGGAGCTCATCGGCACCGACCGGGCCATGCGTTCCGTCGGTGGCTACGCGACTCCGTTGTTCCGTCTTCCGACCGGTGACCCGGACAACAAGGCCCTGCCCGTGCTGGAGGCCCAGCAGATGGGTTATCTGCACGTGGACTTCAACCTCGACACCCGGGACTGGGCCTACAGCCCCGGGCAGGACATCGATCTGCCCGCGCTCGACGGCGAGGGCCGCGTCGTGCTCATGCACGACGGCGGCGGGGACCGCACCGCCACCGTGGCCGCGCTCAAGGAGCTGATCACCGAGGCCAAGGCCGCCGGTTACACCTTCTCCACTTTCGCCCCCATCGTCCCCGAGGGCTACCTGCCGGTGGCCGGCACCGAACCTGCCCTGGCCGACGACGCCACCGCCTTCGCCCTGACCACCCTCATGGTCACTCCGGACGTGGTCATGGGCTGGCTCTTCTGGTTCGGCATCGGGTCTCTGACCTTAATGTCCGCCCTCTACGTGGTGCTGGCGCTGATCGGCCACCGCCGCCAGAAGCACCGGGTGTGGCGGGACATCCCCGAGGCCGACCTGCCCCTGGTTTCGGTGATCCTGCCCGTGTTCAACGAAGAACCCGTGGTCGAGCGCACCCTGGCCGCCCTGGCCGCAAGCGACTACCCGAACCTCGAAGTCATCGCTGTCGACGACGGCTCCACCGACAACACCCTGGCGATCATGCGCGACTACGCCGCACGATGGCCGGCGCTGCGGGTGCTCACCCAGCCCAACGGTGGCAAGTCCATCGCCTCCAACCACGGCATCATGGCCGCCCGGGGAGAGATCGTGGTGACCCTCGACGGGGACACGCTCTTCGAACCCCAGACCGTCCGGATGTTCGCCCGCCACTTCTACGACCAGGACACCAAGCACCCGGTCGGGGCCGTGGCCGGGCACGTGAAGGTCGGCAACCGCCGCGGAATCCTCACCATGTGGCAGTCCCTGGAGTACATCTCCGGGATCTGCGTGACCCGCATGGGCGAAGGCGTGGCCGGGGCGATCTCCATCGTCCCCGGCGCCTGCGCGGCCTGGCGCAAAGACGCCCTGCAGGCCGCCGGCGGCTACTCCCACGACACTCTCGCCGAGGACGCCGACCTCACCATGACCCTGCAAAAGCTGGGCTGGGCCGTGATCCAGGAGAATCAGGCCGTGGCCTGGACCGAAGCCCCGATGACCGTGCGCGGGCTGGCCAAGCAGCGGCTGCGCTGGACCTACGGCAACCTCCAGGCCCTGTGGAAGCACGCCGGGATGCTGTTCAACCCCCGCTACGGCTTCCTCGGCATGGTCGCCCTGCCCTACACCATGCTCGCCACCCTCATCCCGCTGGTCTTCCTGCCCCTGACCGTGCTCATGGCCGGCATCAACATCGCCGCCGGCAACTGGCAGCCCATCGCCGCCTTCGCCGGATTCGTGCTGGCCATCCACGCCATCATCTGCGTCATCGCCATCCGCATGGTCGGCGAGTCCTGGACCCATCTGCTGGTCGTGCCCGTCTACCGGATCATCTACGAGCCCCTGCGCGCCTACCTCCTCTACGCCTCCCTGCTCCAGGCGCTCAAGGGCAAGATGATCGGCTGGTATAAGCCCGAACGCACCAACAGCGTGCTGGACATCGAGTCGGTGTCGAACCGCAGCGCGGACGCGCAGCGCATCTGAGCCCGCCACGCGCGGGTCGCCGCTACTCGCTGTCCGGTGATCCGGCTATTCGTCGAAGCCTTCGCCGAGGACCCGGGTGAACTCCCCGGTCTCCTGCTCGAGTCCGCTGCAGAAGTCGTTGGCCTCGGCCGGGTCGCCGTCCTCGGGGTCGCAGGACCGGTCTCGGTTCAAAGACCAGTAGGAGATCCGCCCCACGCCCTGGTCCCGGGCGAAGCGGTTGAGTTCGGCCGCCGCCTCCAAATCGACGACCTCCCCGGGGGCGTCGTTGACCCCGATCATCGGGGTCAGGCCGATGCGGTGCCACACCTGCTCCGCGGAGAGGTTGTGGCCCGCCGCCTCCCACAGCGCGGTGAGCTGGCCGTGCGCGGATCGGGCCGCCTCCTGCGAGGCCGCCACCATGGACTGCCCCGCAGGCTTGCTCTCGCTGTAGTTCATGGTCATCAGGTTGACCCCGGCGAGATTCACCTCGGCCGCGAGCAGCTGCGCCACGACCTCCACCGGGTCCTCGTCCAGACCGTGCGGTGCCACCGGCAGCGTGACCCACACCTCCAGGGGCTCGTCCCGCTCCTCCTGCAGCCGCGCCAGGACCTCGGCCCGCCGCTGATTGGCCTCCTGGTCCTCGAGGTCGTCCATCTCGATGTCGAAGTCCACGATGCTCGCGTCGTAGCGCTCGAGCACCGCCCGGTACGCCGTGAGCAGCCGGTCCGGATCGGTGCAGGCGGTGGCCAGCTCGTTGCCGGCCGCACCGCCGAAGGAGACCACCACGTCGCCGCCGGCCTCCCGCAGCCCCGCGATCTGCTGCTCCATCCGCAGGGTCTCCTGCGCCTCGTCGAGCCCGTAGTAGCCGCCCCAGGACGGGGAGCAAGGATCCTCGGGATCGGCCACCACGAACCCCAGCACCGTATGGGACTGCCCCGCGGCTTCCGTCCCGAAGTCGAAGTACGGGTAGGACGTGGCGTTGACGTAGCCACCGAACCACGGATCGTGCTGGGCACCGCAGCCGGTCAGGGCCAGGCCTGCGGCGCCGAGCAACCCCAGAGTCAGCCTGCGCCGCAGACCCCGCCCCGAACAGCCCCCCGCGGGGCGGCGAAAAGCTGCGCCGTCATCGTTCATGTCGCGGAGCGGATCAGCGTGCAACTGACGGAGGCTGGTGACCGTGGGCCTTGGATCCTCTGTCGGCGGCATTCGAAGGGTGCCCGTCCGCCGAAGGCTCCGTGGGGCCCTCGGTGGTAATAGCAGTAGCCCTCCCACTCCGAGAGCTTCTCGGTGAACAGTTGTGTGTCGTCAATGACCCGGCCCACGAGCAGTTGATAGAACCCCTCGGAGTCGATTCGGTAAGAACGTCCCAACCTCCCGTTGAGCAGGGGTGCGCGGGGTTTGGTGTACCCATGGCCGGTGGCCTCGTCGAGGATGTGCCAGTGCAGCGCCGAGCCGAGCTTCTCACCATTGGAGGTCTGGACACGATCCACGGCGAAGGACGGCTGGGCCAGAACGTAGTCGATGAACTGGATGACGGTCTCCTGGTCGTTGCGCGGATAGGCAGGTAAGGCCCGCAGGCGGGTGCAGTCGTCGATGGCGATGTACGGGTATTACTTTTTGGCCTGTCCGGCCCGATCAGCGGCTCGATGAACTTCACGTCCATTCGCAGTTGCTGGCCGGGGCGCCGTTTCGCGTAGCGCTTCCACCGGGTGGTGTCTGTGCGCTTGTAGCGTCGAGAGGCCAGCAGACGGCTGATGCCGGCCTTGTGCAGTAACCACCAGACTCCGGAGGCGCTGAAGGTCACGTCGTGGTAGCGCAGCAGATACATCACGATCTTTTCCGGGTCGAAATGGTACTACGGGCGCAGCCACAGGATCTTCTCCGCGACTTCCACCGAGGTGGCGGTGGGCATGTGGTGTGGTGCGCTGGAACGGTCCCCTAACTGTGATGTCCAGGGAGGTTGTCCCGCCGCAAGGCGGTGAGTCGGGCTGACACGGGAAGGCCTCCGGTAGTGAAGTGGAGCTGTCTAGTTCACCGCTTCACCCACCGGAGGCCTTC
>NZ_JARAMH010000023.1:0-60757 GCF_029524215.1 Kocuria oceani
GGAGGACTCCACCGCGAGCCTGCAGCGAGAAGGGGTGTTCCAGCTCGGCTACTACGTCTCGGGGTCCGCGACCAACGCCCCGGGGACCCTGAGCGTCAACCGCTTCACCGCACGCACCACCGGCTCCGCGGCGGCCAACTGATCCGGCCGCCGCACGGAGGGTCCTTCCGCCGGCACCCGGGAGGTGTCGGCGGAAGGACCCCAGGAGCACCGCACCATCAGCAACGGGCGACCGTGGGGACGGCCGCCCGGCTTCCGGACAGGAAGCACCACAGGGGGGAGAGACCATGCAGGAGAACAACGGCCGGGCCACCGGCCAGGGCAGCGGGGCCGGCGTGCTGCGCATCGGGATGATCGGGACCAGGGGGGTTCCGGCCGCCTACGGCGGATTCGAGACGGCGATCGAGGAGATCGGCTCGCGCCTGGCGGGGCGCGGACACGAGGTCGTGGTGCACTGCCGGCGCGGCAACGCCGCCAAGCTCAGCGGCGACCCGGGCACCCCGGATCCGGCGACGCACCGCGGCATGCGCCTGGTGCACCTGCCGGCGATCCGGGGAAAGGCCGTGGAGACGCTCAGCCACACGACGATGTCCGGCCTGCGGCACCTGGTGCGGCGGGACACGGACGTGAACTTCGTGTTCAACCCGGCCAACGCCCCGCTGCTGCCGCTGCTGCGCGGCGGAGGCACCCCGGTGGCCGTCCACGTGGACGGTCTGGACTGGAAGCGCGGGAAGTGGGGACCCGTGGGTCGCGCCTACTACCGGCGTGCCGAGGCGCTGTCCGTCCGCTGGGCGGACGCGCTGATCGCCGACGCCATCGGGATCCAGGACTACTACCGGCAGGAGTTCGGGGTCGACACCACGATGCTGTCCTACGGCGCTCCCGTTCTGGAGGGCATCGGCTCCGATGCCCTCGCGGGACTGGGTCTGGCCCCGCACGGCTACCACCTCGTGGTCGCCCGCCTGGAGCCGGAGAACCACGTGGAGATGATCGTGGAGGGCTACCACCGCAGCTCGGCGGCCCTGCCGCTCGTGGTCGTGGGCACCGCGCCCTACGCCGCCGACTACATCGACCGGATCGAGCGCACGGCCGCCGCCGACCCCCGGATCCGGCTGCTCGGGGGCGTGTGGGACCAGGAGGTGCTGAACCAGCTGTACGGCAACGCCCTGACCTACGTGCACGGGCACTCCGTGGGCGGGACCAACCCGTCCCTGCTCCGTGCCATGGGCGCGGCCGCCTCGACGCTGGCCTACGACGTGGTCTTCAACCGTGAGGTCCTCGGGGCGGATGCCCGGTACTTCGGTGCCGCCGAGGACCTGCCCTCGCTGCTCGCGGAGGCCGAGGCCGATCCGGTCGGTCAGGTCCGCCGCGGTGAACGACTGGCGGTCCGCGTCCGCGAGCGCTACGACTGGGACCGCGTGACGGACGGCTACGAGCAGCTGGCCCGCGTTCTGGCTCGGGGCACCACGACCCGGGGCTCCGCCACGGGCCGTCGCACCGGGCGCGTGTGGGCCTCGGACCCGACGGCACGGCGGACGTCCGAGGGCGTGCCCGCCCTCACCCGCGCCGGGGCGCCGGCCCCGGCCGTGACCGGCGCCGAGGAGGTGCGGGTCCCGTGACCACGACCTCCGAGCGACCGGGCGCCCCGACCTACTGGGAGACCGTGGCGCAGCTCGCCGCGGCGCAGAAGGGCCGCGCCGCGGGGGCGCCCGCGTACTCCGTGTTCGTCAACCGGCCGGCGGGGCGGCTGCTGGCCGCGGCCGCTCACCGCGCCGGGCTCAGTCCCAACCAGGTGACCGGCATCAGCGCGGGCTGCTCGGCCGCCGGCATCCTGGTCCTCGCCCTCGTTGCACCCACGATGTGGTCCGGGGTGCTGGTGGCGTTCCTCCTGGCGCTGGGCTACGCCCTCGACTCCGCCGACGGCCAGGTGGCGCGGCTGCGCGGCGGTGGTTCGGCGGCGGGAGAGTGGCTCGACCACGTCATCGACTGCGCCAAGATCTCTCTGCTGCACATCGCGGTCCTGGTGGCCGCGGCTCGGTTCCTCGATGTCCCGCAGACGTGGCTGCTCGTCCCGCTGGCGTTCCTGGCCCTGGACAACGTGGCCTTCTTCACCATCATCCTCAACGACTCGCTCAAGCAGATCAGGGGTGTGCCGCTGCGCCGGCCGGGACAGTTCCGGCCGATGCGCTCCGTGGTGCTGCTGGCCGTCGACTACGGGGTCGTGTGCCTGTCCTTCGTGCTGCTGGGGTGGACCGAGGCGTTCGTGCTCGTCTACACCCTGCTGTGCACAGCCCTGGCCGGGCACACCGCCCTGGCCCTGCCCAAGTGGTTCAACGACATGAGGAGGCTCGGATGACCCGGCGCACCCGTACCAGGAACGAGGGGCCCGTCCTGGTGGTCCACCCGAGCTCCGACCTCTACGGCGCCGACCGGATGCTGCTCGAGTCCGTCCGGCAGCTGGTCGACGCCCACGGCGACGTGGTCGTGGCCGTTCCCGGACCCGGCCCGCTGGTGCCGCTGCTCCTGGCAGCGGGGGCGCGCGTCGAACAGGTCTTCTCCCTGGTGCTCGAGAAGCGCCACCTCGAACCCCGGAACTGGCCCGCACTCGTGCGCGACACCGTGGCCGGGCTCCGGCCCGCGCTGCGGACGATGCGCCGTCTGCAGCCGCGCGCCGTGTACGTCAGCACGGAGGTGCTGCCCGTGTGGCCGCTCCTGTCCCGATGGGCCGGGGCGCACGTGGTCGTCCACGTCCACGAGGCGGAGCTCGAGATGCCGGCCCCGATCCGGCTCGGGCTGGCGCTGCCGGTCCTTCCGGCTCATCGGGTGCTCGTCAACAGCGAGTGCACGCTCGCGTGCCTGGTCGAGGCGGTGCCGCGGCTCGCCGGGCGGTCGACCGTGGTGCTCAACGGGGTGGCGGGGCCCGCGGACCCACGGCCTGCGCGCGCGCATCTGGACGGGCAGCTGCGCATCGTCTACGTGGGACGGCTGTCCGAGCGCAAGGGCGTCCACCTGGTGGTGGAGGCACTGCGCCTGCTCGAGGAGCGCGGCGTCAACGCGGTCCTCGACCTGGTCGGGGACGTGGTTCCGGGCAAGGAGTGGTACGAGCAGCGGCTGCGCCGGGCGATCGAGACCGCAGGGGTGTCCCACCGGGTGCGCTTCCGCGGCTTCCACGCCGACGTGTGGCCGTGGCTGGAGGCGGCCGACGTCGTGGTGATCCCGCCCGTGGTGACCGAGGCCTTCGGCAACACCGCCGTGGAGGCCGTGCTGGCGGCCCGTCCCGTGGTGGTGGCCGATCACACGGGACTGCGCGAGGCCGTGGGCGACTACTCCTGCGTGGCCGGCGCGGACACGATGGCCACGGACGCGGCCGCACAGCTGGCCGACGCCTTCGCGGCGGTGGCCGCCGACTGGTCGCGGTTCCGGGCCGCGGCCGCCGCCGACGCGCCCGTGGCACGCCGGCGGCACGATCCGCGGGTCTACGGCCGTCAGGTGGCTGACGCCGTGGCTCCGCCCTCCTCCGGACGATTCGGGGGAACCGTCGGCGCGGAAGTCCTGCGGGGACCCGGCGCCCTGGCCGAGAAGGAGCGCACAGCATGAGCAGCACGAACAGCACGGGCTCGGACGGCACGAGGCGGCCGAGGCTCGGCTATGCGGCAGGTGCGTTCGACCTGTTCCACGTGGGACACCTGAACATCCTGCGCCAGGCGAAGCAGCACTGCGACCACCTGATCGCCGGGGTGGTCTCCGACGACCTGATCGAGATCACCAAGGGCCATCGTCCGGTGGTCTCCCTGCGGGAGCGGATGGAGATCGTCGAGCACATCCGCTACGTGGACCAGGTCCACGCCGAGATCCTGCTGGACAAGATGGACACGTGGCGGGAGCTCCGCTTCGATGTGTTCTTCAAGGGCGACGACTGGCGCGGCACCCCGAAGGGGGACCGGCTCGAGCAGGAGTTCGCGGCGGTCGGCGTGGAGGTCGTGTACTTCCCGTACACGGTGCACACGTCCTCCACGAAGCTGCGCGCCGCTTTGGAGGCGCTCTCACTGCCGGCCGCCTGACCGCTCCGCGCCGGGTCGCTCAGGGCCGGGTTGCGCAGGGCTGGACTGCTCAGGTCCGGGTGTCGGGGTCGGCGCCCGGACCGGGCCCGGGACCGCGATCGCCGGCCGCCCACGGCGGCCGGGCCGACGTCGAGCCTCCGGGCGGGACGTCACCGCCCGCCGGAGGACGCTGCGCGCCGCTCGGCGGATACGCGCCGGCGCCGGCCGGTGCGTGGGGACCGGGACCGTCCTGCGGGTAGGAGCCAGGACCGTCCTGCGGGTAGGGGCCGGGACCGCCCTGCACGTACGGGCCGGGACCGCCCTGCGCGTACGGGGTGACTCCGGCCTGCGGGTACGCGCCGGCTCCGGCACCCGGTCCGGCGGTCCCGCCCGGCGGCAGCCCCGCGACCCGACCGCGCCGGTGCGCCCGGCGGCGGCGCAGCACGTCCCAGAGCCACACCGCCAGGGCGCCGACGCCGAACAGCGCCACCAGCAGGGCCACCACCGGCCCGAGGTAGGGCACCGCCCGCAGCAGCACGTAGATCAGCAGGCCCAGCGCCAGGGCCCCCGCGCGCTTGCCGAAGCGCGCCGGGGAGGGGTCCCGGAGCAGGAGGCCGCCGCCGGTGAGGCCGGCCACCACCGGGGCCAGCAGGGCGATGGCCAGGATCAGGCCGAGCACCAGCACGGCGTGGAGCACCACGCCGGTGGCCACGACCGCGGCCGCCAGCCCGCCGAGGGTCAGCAGTCCCAGGCCGATGCCCAGCAGGATCGCGACGACCAGGAACGCCAGCGCCGCCACCGCGGTGCCGGCGATCGCGAGCACGCCCCATCCGAGGCTCAGGAGGGGACGGGTCCGCAGCACGGAGGCCGCTCCCGTCACGGTCCGCGGGATCAGCCACAGCGCCAGCAGCCCCGCCAGCAGCAGCGTGACGAACAGGCGCAGACCGGACAGCAGCACGGCCAGCGGCCCGGTGGGCCCGGCCGGCTCGGCGTCGTCCACGACGACCCGCTCGTAGGAGATCTCCCCGGTGACCTCGGCGCCCGGGGCGATCGAGGCCTCGGCGGCCGACCGGTACGAGAGGTCCCCGGCCACACGGGCCTCGTCGGTGAGCGTCAGGCCTCCCTCCACCGGGGGCACGGGCACCTGGGTGGCCGGCGCCCAGGCGGCCTCGACGTCGTCGGGGCTGCCGACGTCGGCCTGCACACTGCCGCCGATCGCACCGGCCAGGGCGAGTCCGGCGGCGCCGGCGGTCACGCTCCCGTCGATGCTGCCCGCGAGCAGGGCCTGGTAGGCGCCGAGGAGCACGTCCCCGCCGACCTCGGTGCCGGGGCGGGTCTGCAGGCTGAAGCCGGCCGCCACGAGGTCCCCGGCCACGCGGGCCCCGTCCCCGAAGTAGAGCGCCTGACCGGCGACCCGGGCGTCGTCGCCCACCGTGCCCTCGACCACGATGGTCTGGGCCGCGGCCAGGAGGTCGCCCTCCACCGTGCCGTTGACCGTCACCCGGCCCGCGGCCACCACGAGGTCACCGCGCACGGTGCCGTCCACGACGACCTCGCCGGCGGCCGCGTACAGGTCGTCGTCGACGACCTCGCCCTCGGCGACCCGCACGGTCTCGTCGTTGCGGATCTCGGCGGCTCCGCCGGCCGGGGCGGCGAGCAGCAGCCCGGTGAGCGCGAGGGCCAGGGCGAGCGCCAGCCGCAGCAGGAGCGTGGTGGGCGAGGTGCGGAACGGCTGTGGGACCTCCATGCTGTCGAGTGCACGCCGGGGCTCGGGAGCGTGTCAAGGATGCGGCCGCTCGTGACGCGTCCCCGCCGTCTACCTGCAGGTAGGTCAAGAGCCGGTCACGGTTGGCGCCGTTGCGGGCCGTTCCGCGCGCGTCGGTCCTAGCCTGGGCCTGTCGCACGGCTGGCGTGCGGCAACTTTGACCGGGGGTGGGTCATGAACAGACTGGGAGCAGGAGCCGTCACGGCGGCGGTGGTGCTGGCCGGTGCGGTGCCGGCGGCGACCGCGCACGACGACGACCGGCCGCCGGGGCCGCGCGTCGTCGCCGAGGGCCTGGACAACCCGCGGCAGCTGAACTGGGGCCGGGGAAACGACTCCCTGGTCGTGGCCGAGGCGGGGCGCGGCGGTCCGGACTGTGTCGACATGAGGTGTGCGGGGGCGACCGGGGCGGTCACGCTGATCGGGGACCCGCACCGGCACACGCCCACGGTGACCTCCGTGGTCGAGGGACTGCTGTCCGTGGCGGGTCCGGACGGGTCCTTCGCGGAGGGGCCCGCCGGCGCGGACGCCACGGACGTGGAGGGGCAGTACCTCGTCGCCGGCTACGACCCGGCGCGCTTCGACCTCGCGGTGCCCGAGGCGCGGGGCGGGTCGATGCTCGTGGCCGGGACCGAGGAGGACGGGGCGTCCTATCTGATCCCGTACGCCGACCTGCAGGCTGCCGAGGAGGAGCTCAACCCGGACGGCGCGCAGGTCGACTCCAACCCGTACGCGGTGCTGTACGTGGACGAGGACGAGGACGCATCACCGGACGGCTACGCGCTCGTGGCGGACGCCGGGGCGAACACGGTGTGGAAGGTCGAGCCGGACTTCTCCACCGCCACGGACGACGCCCCACCGGCGTACGAGATCACCGCGTGGGCCACGTGGCCGACCACCGCCCTCGCCGACGGCACGGACGACCCGGCCGGGCCGGCCGAGTTCGTGCCCACGTCCCTCGCCACCGACGACGACGGGAACGTCTACGTGGGCGGTCTGGGCTCCGTCCGGCCGGGCGAGGCCTCGGTCGTGCAGTTCTCCGCCGACGGGGTGGAGCTCGACCGCTGGGACGGCTTCACCGCCGTGACCGGCGTGGCCGTGGACGACGACCACCTGTACGTCTCGCAGCTGTTCGGACCCACGCCGCCGCAGCCCCCCGGGGAGACCCCGGCGGACGAGGCGCCGTCCACCCCGGGGGAGGTCCCCGGTCAGGTGGTCGTCCTGCACCGGCACCACGAGGACCCGGCGCGCTGGGCGGTCGACGTCCCGCTCCCGGCCGGCCTGGCGGCCGACGGTTACGGCAACGTCTACGCAGCGGTCAACAGCGTCGCGACGGCCGAGGGCATCGCGGCCGGCCCGCAGAACCCCTTCGGGGCCGTCGGCGGCGGCGCGGTCTGGGAGCTGGACTTCTCCGACGCCTACCGGCTGGACGCCGCACCGGGCACCGAGGCACCGGACTCCGCCGAGGACGCGGAGACCACGGAATCCACGGACGGATAGCCCGGGGAGGAACGACGACGGCGGTGGCGGGACCAGCTCCCGCCACCGCCGTCCTGCCGGACCCGTCATGTCCAGCTCGTCGTGCTGGGCCTGTCGTGCTCGAACCGTCGTGCCGAGGCCGGTGTGCCGAGCACGGTGAACTGGACCTGACGCGCTCGGCTCGGTGTGTTCAGCCCGCCGAACGCTGCTCGGCCTGGGCGAGGAAGCGCTCGGCGATCTCCAGCCGCCGGCGGGCCCGGTCCGGCGGGCCGCCCGAGCGCCGGGCGCCGGCGACCAGGGACAGGGCCACCCCGGCGCAGCGGACGCGCAGCGCGGCGGGATCCACCGCGTCCCCGAAACCGGCCAGCAGCCGTTCGGCGGTGGCCGGCGCGTGCCCGTAGCGGTCGCTGACCGTGGGCAGCACGGCCACGTGGGCGACCAGGCAGGCGAGGTCGTCCACCCGGTGGCCCGGTCCCACGGAGTCGACGTCGAGCAGTCCCGTCAGCGGCCCGAACCGCCCGCGCCCGTCGGGGCCCACCAGCAGGTTGGCCTCGTAGAGGTCCCCGTGCACCGGCACCGCCGGGCCCGGGTCCGTGGTGCCGCGGGCGTCCTCGATCGCGGTGGCCAGCCGCTCGGCGCGCTCCCGCTCCTCGGGCAGCGCGACGGCGGCCGCGTGCCCGTAGTCCAGCACCCGGTCGGTCCAGCCGGCCCGCCGCGGCAGCTCCGCGGCGGCGGCGGGCAGGGCGTCGAGCAGCGCCAGGACGTGCTCGGGGCGCAGCGCGGCGGCGCCGTCGTCCCGCACCGCGCTCGCCAGGGGCGCCCCGGGCAGCTCGTGGAGCACCACCACCTCCTGCACCGGCTCGCCCGCCGGCGCCGGCACGGGCAGCCCGGCGTCGAGCAGCATCCGCAGCCGGCCGTGCAGGGCGGCGGCCGGGCCGCGCCGGAGCACCTTGAGGTAGCGGACCCCGGAGTCGTGGGTGGCCCGCTGCACCGCCCGGCGGGTCGGCCGGTAGGAGATCGTGGTGAGCTCGGCCGGCACGGCGGAGCCGAAGACCGTGCGCCCCACCGCCTCGGGCGAGCTCGCCCACGGCAGCCCGGGCAGCCAGGGGTCGTGCGGATGCCGCCACGCGGTCAGGGCGAGGCCCTCGTGCGCGAGCAGCAGCGGGCCACCGGCGTGCTCGACGGCCTCCCGCGGAGGGGCGGTGGTGCTCACGCAGACCACCTCGGCGACCCGCCGCCGTCCGTCCAGGGCCACGACGTCGAAGATGGCGCTCGCGCCCGCCCCGGGGCGGTGGTGGACCCGCCGCAGCGTCCACCGGTCGGCGTCCAGCCCGGCCGGGCGCAGCACCTGCTCCAGGACCGGGCCCATCCGGGGGCCGGTCAGCAGGGCCACGGCCTCCCGCTCGGGGTCGGCCACCGGTCTAGGCCAGGTCCTCGGACAGCTCGAGCCAGCGCAGCTCGAGCTCCTCGATCTCGTCCTGGACCGCGGTCAGCCGGGCGGTGATGCCCGCCAGGCCGGTGTAGTCGGACTGGTCGTGGGCGGCCATCTCCGCGTGGATGGTGTCGACCTTCGCGGTGAGCTTCTCCAGCTTCCGCTCGATCGCGCTCACCTCCTTCTGCGCGCTGCGGGCCCGGGCGCCGGAGAGCTTCGGCGCGCCCTGCGCCGTCGCCCCCTTGGACCCGTTCGAGGACGCCCCCGTGGCCGCCAGCGGGTTCGAGGCGTTCGCCGAGCCGGCGGCCGTGCCGGTGCGCGACTGGGCGGCGAGCTCCAGGTACTGCTCCACGCCCCGGGGCAGGTGCCGGAACCGGCCGTCGATCACGGCGTACTGCTGGTCGGTGACCCGCTCCAGGAGGTAGCGGTCGTGGGAGACCACCAGGAGGGTGCCCGGCCAGGTGTCCAGCAGGTCCTCCATCGCCGCGAGCATGTCGGTGTCCAGGTCGTTGGACGGCTCGTCGAGGATCAGCACGTTGGGCTCGTCGAGCAGGATCAGCAGCAGCTGCAGCCGCCGCTTCTGCCCGCCCGAGAGGTCCTTGACGGGGGTGGCCAGCTGCTCGTTGGTGAAACCCAGCCGCTCCAGCAGCTGTCCCGGGGTCATCTCCTTGCCGTCGGCGAGGTAGGTGGTGCGCTTGGACGCGACCACGTCCGAGACCCGGTCCTCGGCCACGTCCTCCAGCTCGGACAGCTGCTGGGTCAGCGTGGCGATCCGCACGGTCTTCCCGCGCTTGACCCGCCCGCTGGTGGGCTGGACGTCACCGGTGACCAGGCCCAGCAGCGTGGACTTGCCCGCGCCGTTGACGCCGAGGATGCCGGTGCGCTCGCCGGGGGCGATCAGCCAGGTGACGTCCCGGAGCACCTCCCGCGGGCCGTCGTCCTCGGTGGGGTAGGAGACGGAGACCTTCTCCAGGTCCACCACGTCCTTGCCGAGCCGGGAGACGGCCAGCTGGGACAGCGCCACGGTGTCGCGCGGCGGCGGGACGTCGTTGATCAGCTGGTTGGCGGCCTCGATGCGGAACTTGGGCTTCGCGGTGCGCGCCGGGGCGCCGCGGCGCAGCCAGGCCAGCTCCTTCTTCATCAGATTCTGCCGCTTGGCCTCCACGGTGGCGGCCTGCCGGTCCCGCTCCACCCGCTGCAGGACGTAGGCCGCGTAGCCGCCCTCGAAGGGCTCGACCATCCGGTCGTGCACCTCCCAGGTGTCGGTGCACACGGCGTCCAGGAACCAGCGGTCGTGGGTGACCACGGCCATGCCGCCCTGGTTCTTGGGCCAGCGGTTGTTCAGGTGGCGGGCCAGCCAGGTGATGCCGTCCACGTCCAGGTGGTTGGTGGGCTCGTCCAGGAAGATCACGTCCCAGTCCCCGGCCAGCAGCGCGGCGAGCGCCACGCGGCGCTTCTGCCCGCCGGAGAGCTCCCCGATCCGGGCGTCCCAGTCCAGGTCCTTGACCAGTCCGGCGATCACGTCCCGGACCTTCGCGTCCCCGGCCCACTCGTGCTCCTCGCGGTCCCCGACGACGGCGTGCCCCACGGTCAGCCCCGGGTCCAGCACGTCGGCCTGGTCGAGCATGCCCACCCGCACGCCGGAGCGCACGGTGACGCGGCCCCCGTCCGGCTTCAGCCGCCCGGCGAGCAGCTTCATCAGCGTGGACTTGCCGTCGCCGTTGCGGCCCACGATGCCGATCCGGTCGCCCTCGTCGATGCCGAGGCTGACGGAGTCGAAGACCGTCTTGGTGGGGAATTCGAGGTGCAGGTTCTCGCCGCCGAGTAGATGTGCCACCCGTCAAGGGTACTCGCGTGCGGTGGCCGGCTCCCCGCCCAGCACCCGCCGCCCCCGCACACCCCTGCCCCCGTACACCCCAGCTCCCCGCCACGCCCCTCCCGTCGAGTCCCCCTCTGCTCGTCGAGTCCCCCTTCTATCTGCCGAGTCCCCCATGTGCTCGCAGATCCCCCCGATCCATCGGGGGGATCTGCGAGCACATGGGGGACTCGGCGCGAGGGGCGTGGCAGGGAGGCTCGGTGCGAGAGGCATGACGTGGGGGAGTCGGCGCAGAAGGCGTGGCTGGGGCACTCGGCGGGGGAGGAGGGGGCGCCCAGGGTGGTGCCGAAGTGCGGACAGCGGGCTTTCAGCCACGGCACAAGCACGGGTGAGACCATGGAGGCATGGAGCAGCAGAACCCGACGGAGCGACCCTCCGCGACCACCGTCCACCCGATCGGCACCCGCCTGGACGGGGTCACGGACCTGGAGGAAGCCGTGCGCACGGTGCGGGAGCACCCCGGGCCGGTGGAGATCCCTGCCGGGCCCGGTCAGCTGGCCGGGCGCCACCTCGGGTCGGTGCCCCAGCGGCAGGTCGGCGAGGCGCTGCGCGGGGCCGGTGCCGCGCCCCTGATCCTGCGGGCGGACATCTCCATCGACGAGGACATCCCGGACGAGGGCGTCATCGCCGTCCTCGACGACCACCTGTCCCTGGCCGCCGGCGTGGGCGCCGAGTACCTCGTGGTGCCCCGGGCCGGGGTCGGCGGGCGCGGGCGCAGCGAGGACCGGATCTTCTCCATGCTCGCGGCGCTCGCCGAGGCTGCCTCGGCCCACCAGGTGCACCTGCTGCTGGAGACGGAGGGCGCCACCGCGGACGAGGTGGAGCTGATCCAGTTCCTGGAGCGCGCCCGCAAGGAGGGCACGCTGGACGTGGACCCGCACTACCTGGCCTCCGTGGCCTGGAACGTCGCCGCGTCCACCGCCGCGGGGGAGGGCCCGGCCGCCGCGTTCGAGCGGATGCGGCCGCTGCTGGACCTGGCCCCGCTGATCGTGTGCGGGGTGGACGAGGACGCGGTGGAGAACCTGTTCGCCGCCGTGCCGGAGCTGCGGGAGGCCGCCGCGACGGCCCGGATCCTGGTCATCCTGGGGCGCCCGGGACCGGCCGGC
The DNA here is from genome assembly GCF_029524215.1 of Kocuria oceani. NCBI lineage: Bacteria > Bacillati > Actinomycetota > Actinomycetes > Micrococcales > Micrococcaceae > Kocuria > Kocuria oceani. The sequence continues at coordinate 11,696 of NZ_JARAMH010000023.1, forward strand.
GCCTGACCGCCTGGTGGTAGGGTGACTCCCTGTGCACGGTGTGCACCACTGCCGTTCCACGGCGGTGCTCCGCCTTGGTGTAATCGGCAGCACCCCGGCCTTTGGAGCCGCGGAGTCTAGGTTCGAGTCCTAGAGGCGGAACGTCCGCATCCCGCCCGACGGCCTGACCGCCGACAGCCTGCAAGACGGAGCCGAGACGGACCCGGTGAGCCCACCGGAGCCTCTCGACGATCGACGACCGAGGAGCTGCATCCCGCTGTGAGCACCCCCCACACTTCCGCCTCCGCGCCCGGGACGGCCGGCGGCCCCGCCGCCGTCATCGTCCTCGCCGCCGGCAAGGGCACCCGGATGAAGTCCAAGACCCCCAAGATCCTGCACCGGATCGGGGGTCGTTCCATGGTGGGGCACAGCCTCGTGGCCGCCCGCAGCCTGCACCCCCGGCGGCTGGCCGCCGTGGTGCGCTTCGAGCGGGACCTGGTGGCCCCGCACGTGCTCGAGCAGGATCCCGCGGCGCTGATCGTGGACCAGGACGAGGTGCCCGGCACGGGCCGGGCCGTGCAGGTGGCGGTGGAGGCGCTCGACGCCCAGGAGCGGCTGGCCGGCACCGTGGTGGTCACCTACGGCGACGTCCCCCTGCTGACCCCGGAGGTGCTGCAGAAGCTGGTCGCCCACCACGAGGAGCGCGGCAACGCGGTCACCGTGCTGACCGCCGACCACGAGCAGCCCGGCGGCTACGGCCGGGTCCTGCGGGACGCCGACGGCTCGTTCCGCGAGATCAAGGAGGCCAAGGACGCCACCGAGGCCGAGCTCGCGGTCACCGAGATCAACTCCGGCATCTTCGCCTTCGACGCCGACGCCCTCCGCGAGGCCCTGGCGCAGGTCACCTCGGACAACGCCCAGGGCGAGATGTATCTCACCGACGTCCCGCTGCTGGCCCGGCAGGCCGGCCGCGCCGTGGACGCGCTGAAGATCGAGGACCGCTGGGAGGTGGAGGGCGCCAACGACCGCGTGCAGCTGGCCCAGCTCGGCGCCCACCTCAACCGCCGCGTGCTCGAGGCGCACATGCGCAACGGGGTGACCATCGTGGACCCCGCCACCACCTGGATCGACGTGCAGGTGCGGATCGGCGCGGACGTCACGGTCCTGCCGGGCACGCAGCTGCTCGGCGGCACCCGGGTGGCCGAGGACGCCGTCGTCGGCCCGGACACCACCCTCACGGACGTGGAGGTCGGCCCCGGCGCGCACGTGGTGCGCACGCACGGCTCCGGCTCGGTGATCGGCCCCGGCGCCTCCGTGGGGCCGTTCGCCTACCTGCGCCCCGGCACGGTTTTGGGCGCGGACGGCAAGATCGGCACGTTCGTGGAGACCAAGAACTCCCGGATCGGCACTGGTTCGAAGATCCCGCACCTGTCCTACGTGGGGGACGCCACCATCGGCGAGCACTCCAACATCGGGGCGGCCTCCGTGTTCGTCAACTACGACGGCGTGCGCAAGCACCGCACCGTGATCGGCGACCACGTCCGGATGGGCTCCGACAACATGTACGTCGCTCCCGTCACCGTCGGGGACGGCGCCTACTCCGGGGCCGGCACCACGATCCGCAAGGACGTGCCGGCCGGGGCGCTGGCGCTGACCGAGGGCGCGCAGCGGATCGTCGAGAACTGGGTCGTGGAGCACCGCCAGGGCACGGCGGCGGCCGAGGCCGCGCTGCGCGCCCGGGCGGACGGCGCCGCGACGGCCGGGGACGTCCCCGGACAGAGCACGACCGGGCGCACCGCCGCCGGGCACACCACCGCCGCGCACACCACCGAGGAAAGCGAGCAAGAATGACGACCGCCATCACCAACGCAGGTGCGAAGCAGCTGGTCCTGGTCTCCGGCCGGGCGCACCCGCAGCTCGCGGAGCGCATCGCGTCGGAGCTCGGCACCGAGCTGATCCCCACGGCCGCCTACGACTTCGCCAACGGTGAGACCTACGTGCGCTTCGGGGAGTCGGTGCGGGGCACGGACGCCTTCCTCATCCAGTCCCACCCGGCGCCGATCAACCAGTGGATCATGGAGCAGCTGCTGATGATCGACTCGCTGAAGCGGGCCTCGGCCCGGTCGATCACCGTGGTCTCCCCGTTCTACCCCTACGCCCGGCAGGACAAGAAGCACCGCGGCCGCGAGCCCATCTCGGCCCGCCTGATCTCGGACCTCTACAAGACGGCCGGCGCGGACCGGCTGATGTCCGTGGACCTGCACACCGCGCAGATCCAGGGCTTCTTCGACGGCCCGGTCGACCACCTGATGGCCATCCCGCTGCTGGCGGACCACGTGCGCTCCGTCGTCGACGTCGAGAACGTCACCGTGGTCTCCCCGGACACCGGCCGCGTGCGCGTGGCCGAGCAGTGGACGGAGCTGCTGGGCGGCTGCCCGCTGGCGTTCGTGCACAAGACCCGCGACATCACGGTCCCGAACCAGGCGGTGTCCAAGGAGGTCGTCGGGCAGATCGAGGGCCGCACCTGCGTGCTGATCGACGACATGATCGACACCGGCGGGACGATCACCGGCGCCGTGAAGGTGCTGCGCGAGAAGGGCGCCAAGGACGTCATCATCGCCGCCACCCACGCCGTGTTCTCCGACCCGGCGGTGGAGCGGCTGTCCTCCTGCGGCGCCCTCGAGGTCGTGGTCACGGACACCCTGCCCGTGCCCCCGGAGCACCAGTTCGAGAACCTCACGGTCCTGTCCATCGCCCCGCTCATCGCCCGGGCCATCCAGGAGGTCTTCGAGGACGGCTCGGTGACGAGCCTGTTCAACGGCCGCTCCTGACCGATCCCGCGACCGATTCCGTGACCGATCTCCCGGCCCACGACGCCGCAGCCCCTCGCCGCCCGGTGAGGGGCTGCGGCGTCGCCGGGACCGCCGCGCCGCAGAGGACGTCCCGCCTCCCATGACCCCCTCCCGCGCCCGCCGCCTCCTGCCGCCCCTGGCCCTGGGGTCCGTGGCGGCCGCCGCCCTCACCGGCTGCGGGCCGGACCCGGGCGAGCCCTGGGCCGGTGCCTACGTCAACGTCACCGCCTACCCGTACTTCGACTTCGGCGCCGCGGCCGCCGGGCAGTCGCACACCGTGCTGGGCTTCGTGGTCGCCGACCCGGAGGAGCCCTGCACGCCCTCCTGGGGCGGCTACTACGGCCTGGAGGAGGCGGAGACGACGCTGCGGATGGGGGAGCAGATCGCCGCGCTGCGCGAGGCCGGCGGTGACGTGGTGGTCTCCTTCGGCGGCGCCGCCCGCGACGAGCCGGCCACCGCCTGCGCCGACCCCGAGGCCCTGCTGGGCGCCTACCGGCAGGTGCTCGACCGGTACGAGGTCCCGGTCGCGGACTTCGACGTCGAGCTCAACGACCTCCAGGACCCCGCGGCGAACCAGCGCCGCGCCGAGGCCGTGGCCCGGCTGCAGGAGGAGCGCCCCGCGGGCACGCCGCTGGAGGTGTGGTTGACCCTGCCGGTGTCCCCGGCCGGGCTGTCCGAGGACGGCGAGGACGTCGTCGCCCAGATGCTCGCCGCCGGGGTGGACCTGGCGGGGGTCAACGTCATGACCATGAACTACGGCGAGAGCCGACCCGACGGGCAGTCCATGGTGGAGGCCTCGGCGGAGGCGGCCCGGGCGGCCCACGGGCAGGTGCGGGAGCTGTGGGCCGCGGCGGGCCAGGAGCTGTCCGAGGAGCAGGCCTGGCGCCGGATCGGCCTGACCCCGATGATCGGGGTGAACGACGTCCCCGGGGAGGTCGTGGACCCGGAGGCCGCCGCGGCGCTCAACGCGTTCGCCCGCGAGCAGGGCGTCGGCCGGATCTCCTACTGGTCGCTGAACCGGGACCGGCCCTGCACGGCCGAGCACGGCGACCCGTCCGAGGCGAACGACTTCTGCAGCGGCCTGGAGCAGGAGGCCGGGGAGTTCACCCGGGTCCTGGGCCAGGGCTTCGGGGACTGAGCGCCTCCGGCGGCACCGGCTCCCGCGCGGCGCGCGGATACAGCCAGGACCGGCCGGAGAAGCCCGGAGCGCCCGTCGGCCGGACCGGCACCGGCGCGCCCGGGCCGGTGCCGTCCGCAGCAGAATCCGCCGCAGGAGAACCCGCCGCAGCAGAACCGTCCGCAGCGGAACCTGCCGGAGCAGAACCGGCCGCAGCAGGACCCGCCGGAGCGGGGTGCACCCGGCCCGTGCCGGCCGACCTCGGGCTGCCCGGAACGATCCGGACCGGCGCCGGGCGGACCGGCCAGAGCCGCGGCCGGCGTCCCGCGGCGAGGTCCTCCGCCCAGCCCACGGCGAGCACCACCGCCGCCAGCAGCGGCCAGACCAGCAGGAAGGACAGCCACGGGCTCTCCAGCATCCCGGGCACGGCCGTGGCCAGCAGGTCGCTGCTCCAGAGCACGTCGATCAGGACCACGGTGACGACCAGCAGCAGGTTGTGCCACAGGTAGACGGTCATCGCCCGGGCGTTGAGCAGGCTCACGACCCCGTCCAGGAACCGCAGCGGCCGGGGCAGGTCCTGCCAGCTCGGGGAGATCCGCAGCAGCACGGCGCAGAAGCCGAAGGACCACAGGGCCTGGGCGAAGGGGATCTCGTTGAGGTCCCACCCCGACTCCCCGAGGTGCCCGGCCGCCCACCACAGGCCCAGGACCATCACCGCGGGACCGGCCGCGAGGACGAGGCCGCGGGGAACGCGGCGCAGCAGCCCGCTCTGGTGGGCGAAGCCGAGGAGCCAGCAGGAGCCGTAGGTCGCGGCGTCCGTGACCGGGGCGTCGGCCCAGGAGGGCAGCGGCACCGCGCCCAGGGCCAGCAGCCCGCTCAGGGCCAGCGGGGCGAGCAGCACCGGCCAGGGCCGGGCGCGGAAGGCCCGCAGCAGCACGGGGGAGAGGAGCATGAACCAGAAGTAGGTCCGCACGTACCAGAGGATCTCCCCGGCCTGCACCGGCCAGGTGGGGTCCACCGTCCCCGTCCCGGCGCTCTCCGGGAAGACCGGGTCGCCGACCGGCAGGAACCACAGCAGCACCTGTCCCCAGGAACCGTCCGCGCCGGGGGACCAGCCCTGTCCCACGAGCAGGGCGAGCACTGTGGCGGCGTAGACCCACAGCGGGACCAGCACCCGGCGGGCGCGGGAGCGGAGCACCCCGGCCGCCGGCCGGCGCAGGGAGCGCGCCATCAGGGCCCCGGCCAGGGCGAACATCACGCCCATCGCGGGGAACAGCAGGCTGAAGAGGGCGCCCGCGAACGTGTGGTAGGCCACCACGCGGACCAGCGCGATCGACCGCAGCAGGTCGAGGTACCGGTCCCGGCCCGGCTCAGACCCGCTCATCGCGCCGGTCCTCCCGCCAGGGGACCGGGTGGTCGGCGGGCTCCGCCGCGGGAGCCAGGTCGAGGACGGTGTTGGTGCGCTCGGGCTTGTACCAGCCGATCATCCGGCCCTTGAGGGCCTGCAGGACGGAGGCGTAGAGCAGGTAGGCGCGCAGCGGCTCGTAGATGACTCGGTAGACCGGGACGATGAGCAGGTGCGCCCAGGACTCGCCGACCATCCGGATGGCGATCACGCAGATGACCGCGTGGATGGCCAGCACGAACGCGGCGAAGGCGGCCAGGGGGACCCAGGTGCCGGCGGCGAGGTTGAGCACGGCCATGAGCACGGTCAGCGGCAGGAAGACCAGCGGCACCAGGGTGGCCAGGGCGGTGTAGGGCAGCGCCACCATGCCCAGGAACCCGTAGCGGGGGCGGAGGAGCATCCCGGCGTGCTTCCACAGGGCCTGGAGGTTGCCGTAGGTCCAGCGCAGGCGCTGCTTGGCCAGCCCGCGCACGGTCATCGGGGCCTCGGTCCAGGCCACGGCCTGGTTCTCCTGCACGATCGCCCAGCCGTGCTGCTGCAGGGTCATGGTCAGGTCCGCGTCCTCGGCCAGGGTGTCGTGGGAGTAGCCGCCGGCGGCCTGCAGGGCCTCCCGCCGCCAGGCCGCGCAGGCGCCGGGGACGATGGAGATCGCCCCGACCACGGACTCGGCCATGCGGGTCACGCAGATCCCGGAGATGTACTCCAGGGACTGCCACATGGTGAGGATCCCGGTGCGGTTGCCGACCTTCACGTGCCCGGCCACGGCCCCGACCGGGCGGCCCCGGTGCGGGGCGGTGAAGTGGCGGGCGAACATCCGGACGGTCTGGGGCTCGAAGAGGGTGTCCCCGTCGAGGGTCACCACGATCTCTCCGGTTGCGGCCATGATGCCGTGGTTGGAGGCCACGGACTTCCCGGCGTTGGGCTGGCTGATCACCCGCAGCGCCGGCCAGGTCGCGGCGGCCTCCTCCAGGACGGCCAGGGTGTTGTCGGTGGAGCCGTCGTCGACGGCGACGACCTCCAGGTGCGGGTAGTCGCTGGCCTTCAGCGCGGCCAGGGTGCGGGCGACGACCGGCTCCTCGTTGAACACCGGCAGGATCACCGAGACCAGCGGCAGCTCGTCCTCGGGGACCTCCGGCCACTCCCGCCGCTGCTGCCGGCGGTGCCCGATCAGCGCCAGCACCACGTACAGCACCGACATCACGGTCAGGGAGGAGACGCCGAACCAGAACAGCCAGGTCATCACCACCTGCGGGGCCACCGTCAGCCCGGCCACGGCCAGGGCGGTGGCGTCGTCGGCCAGCACCGCGTCGGTGGACACCGGCTGGTAGCCCTCCGGGAGCACCGGGGCCAGGGTCGAGAAGGTGTACCCCTCGGCCTTGGCCTGGGCGATGAGCTGCTTGAGGGCGGCCACGGTGGCGGTGCGGTCCCCGCCGCCGTCGTGCATCAGCACGATGTGCCCCTTGCCGTCGAGCTCGGGCAGTTCCACGGGCTCTCCGGGCACGGCCGCCCAGTCGAGGGTGTCGTAGTCGAAGTCCACGTGCAGGTAGCCCAGCTGCTGAGCCTCGAGGATGGGCAGGGGCTTGTTGTCGGGGTCCCCGGTGGGCAGCCGGAACAGATGCGTGGCGTAGCCGTCGATCGAGCGCATGGCGCGGTCGGTGCCGATGAGCTCCTCGCGGCTGCGCAGGTCGTCGTCCCACACGGTGGTGTGCGTCATGGTGTGGTTGCCGACCATGTGACCCTCGCGGAGCATCCGGCGGAACAGCTCCGGCTGGGCGACGACGTTGGTGCCGATGTTGAAGAACGTGGCCGGCACCCCCTCCGCGGAGAGGACGTCGAGGATCTCGGGGGTGAAGGTCGCGTCCGGGCCGTCGTCGAAGGTGAGCATCAGCTGCTTGTCGGGCAGGGACCCGAAGCGCTCCATCACGTAGGGGCTGTCCCCGACGATCTCGACCTCCTCCGGGGTGAGCGACCGGTAGGTCTCGTCGGTGAACGGGTCCGTCAGCACCGTCTCGCCGGTGCGGTGGCCCACCAGGGCGATCCTGCTGAACGGGTTGGCGGAGTCGCCCAGCAGCGGGATGTTCTCCGGGTCCCCGGTCGCCAGCAGCTCCCGCGCGTAGCCGCTGTCCTGGTTCTCGGGCCGGTCCCAGGTCTGGGCCAGGGCCTGCGGCACCAGCCAGGACACCGACCCCACCGCCACGACCAGCAGCAGGAGGACGGTGGCGAGGACCCGGTACCAGCGCTTGCCGCTGGGGTCGAAGAAGACCGGGGGCGCCACGGTGCTGCCGGTCCGTTCCGCGCGTCGGCGCGGTGCTCGTCGGTCGTCAAAGCCTCTGGTCACGGCACGCTCGTTCCCCCCGGAAGTCGGTCCGCCCCCTCGACGGACCGGCCGGCGCATCCCCCCGGACGGGCCGACCAGGTCAGCGTGCCAAGCCGCACCCCGGTTGTCACAAATGCGAATGAATGCGCACAGGCTTCACAGCGCATCGTTCTGCATGGAAATGCGGGCGCGAACCCCGTCGCGCCCCGATTCTGTCGCTACGGCACAGTAGTTAATCCTCGGGAACGTGGCCCGACCTGTGGACAGTCGCCGAGCGGATCGTCCCCCATTGTGCCGACGCGCGACGAAGGAGAATTCACAGGTTTGCCAAGAGAAACACAGTCAAACTTCGTCACGATGGTGAATTCGCTCACGTGCCCCCGGCTGTGCTCCTCCTGGGACCTCCTGGAGACACGGCCCCTCCGCCGGGACGGGGCTGCCCGGACACGCGAACGACCCCCACCGGGAAGTTCCCGGTGGGGGTCGTCGCAAGATGGCCGCGGGGGACGGACCGTCCCGTGCGCGCCGCCGCCTCTCGGCTCAGTAGGCCCGGTCGAAGCGCTGCAGGAAGGCCGCCATGACGTCCCGGCTGACCGAGGCCGACGGCCGGTAGGTGCCGTCGTCCCAGCCGGTCGAGATGGCGGTGGCGCGCATCCAGGCCATCTCCTTGTAGAAGCCCTGTCGGGGAGAGACGTCCACGAACGGGGACGTCGCCGGCGCGGTGAAGCCCGGCTTGCCGGCCAGGCGGTAGAGGAACGCCGCCATCTGGTCCCGGGAGATGGCCTGGGTGGGCTTGTAGGTGCGCACTCCGTTCGAGGAGACCCAGCCGGTGGAGACTCCGGAGGCGCGCATCCAGGCGATCTCCTTGTAGAACACATGGGTGGTGGGCACGTCCGCGAAGGGAGAGACCCGCGGCGGGGTGAAGGCGGGCTTGCCCGCGACCCGGTAGAGGAAGGCCGCCATCTGCTCGCGCGAGACGTTGTGCGTGGGGCGGTAGACCCGGGAGGCGCCGGCGGGCCAGCCGTTGGAGATGCCCGCCGCCCGTGTCCACGCGATCTCGTTGTAGAAGGTGCGGCCCCAGTAGACGTCGTTGAACGCCGAGGTGACGTAGAGGCCGTCGTGGGTGTTGAGCGTCTTGCCGGCGAAGAAGGGGTCCCCCGAGGTGAGCAGCAGGTTCTTGAGCTGGTCGGAGCTGAAGGAGGGGTTCTTCTGCTTCATCAGCGCCAGGGTGCCGGCCACGTGGGGGGTCGCCATCGAGGTGCCGTAGTCGTAGCGGACGTTGGGGGCCACGGGTCCTCTGGTCCCCGTGTTCCCGGAGGAGAGGATGTGGTCGCCGGGGGCGTAGATGTCCACGGCCGCGCCCACGTTGGAGTAGTTGGCCACCGTGCGGCTGGAGGTCACGGCACCCACCGTGATCACGTTGTAGCAGTTGCCGGGCGCGTAGTTGATGGCCTGGGCGCCGTAGTTGTTGCCGGCGGCCACCGCCACCGGGATGCCCTTGAACCAGGCCTTGTTGATCGCGGTCTGCAGCACGGCCGGGCAGGACCCGTACATGCTCAGGGACATGTTGATCACGTTTGCGCGCTTCTTCGCCGCCGGCACCCCGGCCACGGGCTCGCCGGCCAGCCAGGTCACGGCGTCGGCCATGTCCGAGACGTAGCCGGTGCCGCAGGCCCCCAGTGCGCGGGCGTTGAGCAGCGTCGCGTCGGGGGCGACTCCCACGGTGCCGTAGTTGTCCCGCTTGGCCGCGATGGTCCCGGCCACGTGGGTGCCGTGCCAGATGGAGTTCGAGGCGGGGGAGCCGCTGTAGCACTGGCCGTAGGTGGAGTAGGTGCCCGGGTCCCGGGGATCGGGGTCGCGGCCGTTGCCGTCGTTGCCGAGCGCGGGGCTGGAGACGAAGTCGTAGCCGCCGATGACCTGGGAGTCCAGGTCGGGGTGGTTGGCGAAGCCGGTGTCCACGACGCCGACGGTCATGCCCTTGCCGGTGGCGGTGTTCCACGCGTTGAAGGCGCCCAGCGTGGGCAGCGCCCACATGGAGGCGACGCCGGGGTCGTAGGCGGCCGCGGCGGTCGAGGCCAGGCGGTCGGTCTCCGCGTCGGACATCCCCGGGATCTGGGCCGCGAAGACCAGCCGGTCGGGCTCGGCGTATTCGACCGCCGGGTCCGCGGCGATCTCCGCGGCGAGCTTCTCGGCGTCCTCGGTGGTGACCTCGTCGGAGAGCTCGACGACGTCCGCGCCGTCGGCGGTGGTCTTGAGCTCGGTGGTGTCCTCGGCCTCCGGCACGTCGGCCTGGTCCGCCGCGCTCTCCAGGATCTCGTTCTTCTGCGCGTCGGCGACCGTCCCGGCGTACTTGACGATCATCCGGTCGGTGGGCAGGTCCTCGGGGGCGGTCTGGACCGCCTCGGGCGGGGCGGGGGCGTCCTCGGCGAGCGCGCCGGTGGCGGGCAGAGCGACGAGCAGTGCTGCGCCCAGGACCGCGAACGGGGGGATGCGGTGCTTCTTCATGGGGTTCCTCGAGCGTGTAGTGACGGGGGGATCAGGAGGTGTGTGCGAATCGGTAGAGGAAGGCGGCCATCACGTCGCGGCTGACCGCGGCGCCGGGGCGGTAGGTGCCGTCGTCCCAGCCGGTGGAGATGCCGGTGGCCTGCAGCCAGGCCATCTCCTTGTAGAAGCCCTGGCCGGTGGAGACGTCCACGAACGGGGAGGTCCGCGGGGGCGTGTAGGCGGGCTTGCCGGCCTGGCGGTAGAGGAACGCCGCCATCTGGTCCCGGGAGATGGCCTGTCCGGGCTTGTAGGTGCGCACCCCGTTGGCGGACACCCAGCCGGTGGAGATGCCCTTGGCGTGCAGCCAGGCCATCTCCTTGTAGAACACGTGGGAGGTCGGCACGTCGGCGAAGGGGGAGACCCGCGGCGGGGTGTAGGCGGGGGAGCCGGCCAGACGGTAGAGGAACGCCGCCATCTGGTCCCGGGTGATGGCCTGGGCCGGCTTGTACACCCGGGAGGTGCCGCTGGCCCAGCCCGTCGAGATCCCGGAGCTGTGCAGCCAGGCGATCTCGGTGGCGAACGGGTGGTTCGCCGCCACGTCACGGAAGGGGCCGGCGGCCACGTGCGCGTCGGGGGCGCCCAGAGGGACGGTGTTGCGGGTGTCGGCCGGCGCCTTGCCGTCCGGGTAGCCGTACGAGGCGACGGTCCCGACCAGCTTCCAGCCCTGCTTGTTGCCGGTCAGGGAGCCGTCGACATAGGTCAGGCCGATGCCGATGACCTCCATCCTGGGGTCGGTGAGCACCTTGTTGTGCGCGGAGGAGCCCTTCCACCAGTCCACGAGGTCGGTGACCGAGTGCCGCCACGAGATCGCGTGGATCTCCCCGGCGGCGTCCCATGACCCGGCGCGCTGGTCGTACAGGAAGTTGGTCGTGTGGTCGATGACCTCCTGGCGGACCAGGCGGTCGGACTCTCCCTGGGCGATCCCGGACAGGGTCGCCGAGTACCGGACCGGCTTCAGGTTCTTGGACTTCCGGTGGGCGTTGATCAGGTCGAGCATCTTCTGCGCGTCCGTGGTCCGTGTCTGCGCGTTCATCGAGACGATGTCCTGCTGCGCGGCGGTGGCGGCGGGCGCGGTGATGGAGAGGGAGGAGGCGGTCAGCGCGGCCGTGGCCGCGAGGACGACGAGGTGCTTCTTCATGGGGACGTCACCCGCATTTCTGTTCGGAGGGCACAGCGGTGCCGTGGCGGAGGAGTTTCGGGGGGTGGGGCGTGTCAGGAGCGGGTGCCGAAGCGGTGCAGGAAGGCGGCCATGACGTCGCGGCTGGTGCCGGCGCCGGGGCGGTAGGTGCCGTCCTTCCAGCCGGTGGAGATGCCGGTGGCCTGCAGCCAGGCCATCTCCTTGTAGAAGCCCTGGCCGGTGGAGACGTCCACGAACGGGGAGGTCCGCGGGGGCGTGTAGGCCGGCTTGCCGGCCTGGCGGTAGAAGAACGCGGCCATCTGGTCGCGGCTGACCCGCTGGGCGGGCTTGTAGGTGCGCGTGCCGTCGGCGGCGGCCCAGCCGGTGGAGATGCCCTGGGCGTGCAGCCAGGCGATCTCCTTGTAGAAGACGTGGCTGGTGGGCACGTCGGTGAAGGGGGAGGTGCGCGGGGCGGTGTAGGCGGGAGAGCCGGCCAGGCGGTAGAGGGCGGCGGCGACCTGTTCGCGAGTCATCTGGTGGGCGGGGCGGTAGGTGCCGTCGGGCCAGCCGCGCAGCACGGCGCGGTTCTTCACCCAGGTGATCTCCGGGGCGAAGGTGTGGGTGGCGGGCACGTCCTTGAACGGGCCCGGGACCACGGGGGCCGGGGCCGGGGCGGCCGGGCGCGCCGGGGCCCTGCCGCCGATCGGCTTGTAGTAGGCGTTGCGCACCAGGTCCTGGAGCTGGGCCGCGGTGCCGCGGTAGACGTTGGCGTCGATCCGCTCGGCGAAACCGGCGTCGGTGTACTGCCAGAAGTCGTAGGTGGACCAGCCGCCCGGGTACCACAGGGGAGAGCTCACGCCGTAGGAGGCGATGTGCAGCGGGTGGTCGTTGAACGCGGTCGAGTTGCCGGTGCAGTCCCGCCACCAGTACGCGTTGGTGTAGATGGCCGGCAGGCGGCCGGTGCGGGACTTGTACCGGTTGGAGAAGTCACGGATCCAGCGCACCATCTCGGCCTGGCTGAGGTTGTAGCACTGGTTGCCGTACAGGGAGGGGTACGGGTTGTTCTCGACGTCCAGCAGACCGGGCAGGGTCTTGCCGTCCGCCGACCACCCGCCGCCGTTGTTGATGAAGTAGTCGGCCTGCTTGGCCCCCGAGGAGTCCCGGGTGGGGATCGCGAAGTGGTACGCCCCGCGGTACATGCCCACGGCCCCGGCGCCGGTGTACTGCTGGTTGAACAGCTGGTTGCGGATGCTGTCGCCCTCGGAGGACTTCACGTAGGCGAACCGCGAGCCCTGGTTCCACAGGCTCGTCCAGTTCAGCGACGGCTGCCAGTTCGACACGTCGGTGCCCTTGATCCCGGCGGGGGCGGAGACCGCCGCGGCCCCTGCGACGGCGTCCTCGCCGCCGGCCGCGCTGCCGGTGGTCGCGCCGCCGAGCTCCGCCGCGGCGCGCGCGGAGCTCTCGACCAGGTCCTCGAAGTGGTGCTCGGACTTGGCCCACTGGCCCATCACGGCGCCGCCGGAGGTCTCGCCCTCGGCCGGCCGGGTGCCGGCGCGCGCCGCGTCGGGGAGGACGGCCTCGCCCGTGGTGCCGTCCACGAGGGTGGAGAAGACCTCGCCGTCGGACTCCACGACCTTGGAGACCAGACGGCCCTGCCGCTCCTCGGAGAGAGTGGTGGGGGCCGCGGCCGTCTCCGTGGCCGCGACCGGGGTCAGAGTGGTGATGGCCAGCACCGCCGCTGTCAGGGCGGCGGGCAGCGTCAATCGGGGGGATGCTTTCACGCTGGATTGCCTAACTCGCATGGATCGTTGGGGGGAACGACTCGTGCAAGGCCATCGGGATGGGGGGAAGATCCTCTGGAGCCACGACGAGTATAAAGGCGCGTTTGCATAAATAATCAATAACGACGCGTCGTGTTACATGCATTTCAATCCAGTCTGGACGGGCCGGTGACGAGCGCGGCTCGGCCGGGTGCGCGTCGGACCGTTCGGCCCGGTCCCGCCGGATACGATGAACCGGACTCGACTCCCGGAGGAGAACCATGCCCCCCACGCGCATCCTGACGGTCTGCACGGGCAACGTCTGCCGCTCGCCCATGGCGGCGGTGGAGCTCGACCACGGTCTCAACGCCGTCTCCCCGGGCGGCTTCGCGGTGACCAGCGCCGGGATGCACGCGCTGGTGGACCAGGGCTTCGAGGAGCGGGTGGGCCGGCTGGCCCACGACCGCGGCCTGGACGCCGCCGCCGACCACCGGGCCCGGCAGGTCACCCCGGAGATCCTGCGGGACGTGGACCTGGTGCTGGTCATGGCCCGGGAGCACACCCAGCCGGTGCTCCAGCAGTCGCCGCGGCTGCTCAAGAAGGTCTTCACCCTGCGGGAGTTCGCCCGGATCCTCCAGTACCTCTCCACCGACCCGGAGCTCGACGCCGCCGTCCCGGCCGACCGCGCGGAGCGCTGGGCGTGGCTGGTGCAGCAGGCGCCGCGGCTGCGCCAGCGCGTGCCGGTGCGCCACCCCGAGCGCAACGACGTGATCGACCCCTACCGCCAGGAGGACGCGGTGCTCCGGCAGATGACGGAGGAGCTGTTCGAGGCCACCGACGCCGTCATCGCGTGGGAGCGGCGCTGCGCCGGGCGGGCGCCGGCGTCCTAGCCGACGGCCCGACGTGCCGTGGTGATCCGCCGGACCGGCATCCGGGCCTCGTCACGGACCCGCTCCAGCGGCCGCGCGCGGCCCGGACGCGGACGGAGATCCGGTCGTGCGTCACCGGTGCGTCGTCGGCCGGGCCCGTGGACGTGACGGATCGGTAGCGTAGAGGGCATGACCATCGAAGCGGAGACACCGGAGGAAGCGGCTCGGGTCCGGGCGCTGCACGCGCTGCACGTCCTCGACACGCCCCGTGAGGAGCGCTACGACCGGGTGGTGCGCATCGCCCAGCAGGTCTTCGGGGTGAAGGCCGCCGCGGTGAACCTGATCGATGCCGATCGCCAGTTCACCAAGGCGGAGGTCGGCCTGGACGGTCTGGTCCACGCCACGCGCACCGACTCGCTGTGCGCCCGCACCGTGGAGGCCGACGAACTGCTGGTGGTCCCGGATGCCCGGACCGACGACCGGTTCACGGGCAGCTCCTTCATCGCGGACCCGGACCCGGTGCGGTTCTACGCCGGGCACCCGCTGCATGCTCCCGGCGGGGAGCCGGTGGGGTCGCTGTGCCTGGTCGACAGCCAGCCGAGGGAGCTGGACGAGCGGGAGCGGCGTCTGCTGGGCGAGATGGCCGCATGGGTCGAACGCGAGCTGGCCGCGGCCCGGGAGATGGAGCGGGCCGAGCAGGTGCAGCAGATGCTGATGCCCCGCACCGCCCTCACCACGCCGGAGATCCAGGTGGCCGGGCGGTGCCTTCCGGCCAGATCGCTGGGCGGTGACTTCTACGACTGGACGGTGCAGGACGACCAGCTGCAGGTCATGGTGGCCGATGTGATGGGCAAGGGCATCCCGGCGGCCCTGCTGGCGGCCTCGGCACGCGCGGTGCTGCGCGGCACGTTCCAGTACAACGCTGCGTCCGAGGCGATGGCTCGCGCCAGCGGGGCGCTGACCCCGCTGCTGGAGGAGGCCGGGGCGTTCATCACCGCGTTCATCGCCCGGTTGGACATGAGCAGCGGTGCCCTGGAGTACATCGACGCCGGTCACGGTCTGGCCCTGGTCCTGCGCCCCGACGGGACCTGGCGCCGGCTGACCTCCTCCGGACCCCCACTGGGCGTGATGCCGGGCTGGACCTGGGACCTGCACACCGATGCCCTGGCGCCGGGCGAGACCTTGCTGGTGGTCTCGGACGGTTTCCTGGACTTCTTCACCGACCTCGACGAGGCGGTCTCCACTGCCGCGGCGCTGAACCTGCTGGCCGCGACCGCCGAGGAGCTCGTGGTGCTGTGCAGCGACTACGCCGACTCCGCCGTGGCCGAGGACGACACGACCGTCCTGGCTCTGCGCCGTGTCGGCTGAGCCGGGCGAGGACTTCTGATCCCGGGTCCGCGCGGCGACCGCCTCGGCCACCACCTCGCGCGGCGTCGGTGCCTGCACCATGTCCAGCCGACCGGTGCCGGAGATCAAGGCGCGGCCCGGCGACGACCGCTGCGCCCACACTAGGCTGGGTGACCGTGGGCGGGGTTCCCGTGCCGCAGACACCCCCGGGGAGATGATGTGCACCGTTTCGTGATTCGCCTGCTGGTCCTGCTGACCGTCATCCTCGGCGTGAACTACGTGACGTGGCGCTGGCTGGAGTCGCTGAACTGGTCGGCGTGGTGGATCGCCGTGCCGCTGGTGCTGGCCGAGACCTACAGCCTGATCGACGTGATGCTGTTCGGCCTCACGATGTGGCGGGTCAAGGAGCGCACGCCCCCGGAGGCCCCGCCCGGGATGACCGTGGACGTCTTCATCACCACCTACAACGAACCGCTGGACATGGTCATGGACACCGCCCGGGCCGCCCAGCGCATCCGGTATCCCCACGCCACCTGGATCCTCGACGACGGGGCGCGCGAGGAGCTGCGGGAGCTGGCCGAGGCCCACGGCATCGGCTATCTCACCCGCAGCGCGGACTGGGCGGACCGGCCCCGCCACGCGAAGGCGGGCAACCTCAACAACGCCCTGATGCTCACCCAGGGCGAGTTCATGCTGATCCTCGACGCCGACCAGGTCCCGAAGCCGGAGATCCTCGACCGGACGCTGGGCTACTTCAACAACCGCAAGGTCTGCCTGGTCCAGACCCCGCAGTGGTTCGTCAACGTCCCCGATGACGACCCGCTGGGCAGCCAGGCGCCCCTGTTCTACGGTCCGCTCCAGCAGGGCAAGGACGGCTGGAACGCGGCCTTCTTCTGCGGCTCCAACGCGATCCTGCGCCGCGAGGCGCTGATGCAGCTGGGCCTGGTCGGCTACGTGCAGGAGGTCGAGCGCAACATCCGCGCCGCGCTCAAGGGATCGCGCTCCGCGGTGCGCAAGGCACGCCGATCCGCGCAGGCCGCCGACCCGGTGGTCGGCCGCCTGCTCGACGAGGTGGAGCAGGCCACCCGCACGGCCCGTGCGGAACTGCAGTCCGGGCGCTCCTACAGCGAGATCACCTACGACCTGCGGCGCACGGTGGACCGCGCCGTCCAGGAGCTCGTGGCCGCGGACGTCACTGCGCTGCAGGCGGACCTGGCGGAGATCTCCGCGCTGGGGCTGGACGGCGAGCACGGGCACCTGACCCCGGAGGAGGTCGAGGCAGCCGTCGAACAGCTCTCCTCCCGGAAGTGGTCCCCGCTCGGGGCGCTGGAGTCCGTGCAGGCGGTGCTTGACGCCATCTCCGTGGAACGCGGCGACGAGGCGCAGCCGGTCATGCCGCTGGCGACGATCTCGGTGACCGAGGACATGGCGACCTCCATGCGGATGCACGCACTGGGCTGGCGCAGCGTCTACCACCACGAGGTCCTGGCGCTGGGCCTGGCCCCGGAGGACCTCAAGACCATGCTCACGCAGCGCCTGCGCTGGGCGCAGGGCACCATCCAGGTGCTGCTGCGGGAGAACCCGCTGTCCAAGCGGGGCATGAAGTGGACCCAGCGCCTGATGTACTTCGCCACCATGTGGAGCTACCTGTCCGGTTTCACCGCGGTGGTCTACATCGCGGCGCCGATCATCTACCTGCTGTTCGGCGTGCTGCCCGTCAACAGCCTCAGCACGGAGTTCTTCATCCGGTTCATCCCGTTCATGCTCATCAACCAGGTGCTGTTCGCGGTGGCGGGGCGGGGCGCCAAGACCTGGCGGGGACAGCAGTACAGCCTGGCCATGTTCCCCACCTGGATCAAGGCGTGCACCACGGCCGCGCGCAACGTGTGGTTCGGCCGCCCCCTCGGCTTCGCCGTCACCCCGAAGGTGAAGGAGGGAAACAGCCGGGACTGGCACCTGATCCGGCCCCAGCTGATCGCCATGGGCCTGCTCGCCGCGGCGGCGGTGATCGGCATCGCGCGCCTGGCCCTGGGGCTGAACGAGCCGATCGGCACCCTGGTCAACGTCGCCTGGGTGGTGTTCGACCTCGTGCTGCTGAGCGTGCTGATCAAGGCCGTGCGCTACGACGGCTTCACCCCGGAGGAGGAGCTTGTGCACAGCGAGGCCCGATGATGCCGTTCCGTTCCGGAATCACGTCAGGACTGCACCGTCAGAGCCCGCCGCGAGTCAGGCATCGACAACCATGGATTTCCACCGACCGGACCGGCGCTCCGTGCTCACCGCCGCACTCACGGCCGTCCTCGTGACGGCCTGCACGGACAGGACCACCCTCGAGAGCCTCCCTCCCCATCACCGCATCCGCCCGCTGGAGCACGGCGTCTTCCTGCCCCACGGGCCCCAGGACGGGCCGGCCTTCACGGCCATGACCGGTGCCGCACCCCGGTGGATGCTGCTCTTCCGGGACTGGACCCATGAGATGCCGCCGGTGGAGGCCCTCGACGCCGTGCGGACCCAGGGAGCCACTCCCGTGCTGACCTGGGAGCCCTGGGTCGCACCGGCCACGGGCGGGGTGCCCGCGGACGCCGCACAGCAGCCGGCCTTCGCCCTGTCCCGGTTCGCGGCGGGGGACCACGACCACCGCATCAGCACCTGGGCGGAGGCCTTGGCCGCGTGGGGCCACGACGTCGTCCTGAGGTTCGCCCACGAGATGAACGGCACCTGGTACCCGTGGGCGGCAGGCGTCCAGGGCAACACCGCCGAGCAGTACGTGCGGGCCTGGCGGCACGTCCACAGCACGTTCGCGGCGGCCGGGGCCACCAACGTGCGCTGGTGCTGGGCGCCCAACGTCCCCGCCCTCGGCGTGGACACGTGCGTGGACACGGGCATGGACACGGGCGGCGCTCGGCTGGCCGACTGCTTCCCCGGGCAGGACGTGGTCGACGTCCTCGGCATCGACGGCTACAACTGGGGGTCCTCGGAGCCTCCGCTGTCCTGGACCGCTCCCGGAGAACTCCTCGGCCCCGGCCTGGCGGAGCTCCGCGGACTCGGGGCCCGGCTGCCGATCATGGTGACGGAGACGGCGTCGGCCGAGGGGCAGGAGCCCGGGCGCTCCAAGGCCGAGTGGATCACCCAGCTCTTCGACTACCTCGTCCGGCAGGGGGACGTCCTCGGGGTCATCTGGTTCCACGAGCGCAAGGAGCGCGACTGGAGCGTGGACTCCTCCGCCGCCGCCCGGGCCGCGTACCGCCGCGCCGTGGCGAGGCTGCGCTGAGCCGCGGCGCACCGGTTCACATCAGGGCGGAGACCAGCCGGCACACGTTGTCGAGGTAGCGGTGGGGCCAGGGCCGGCCCCGCCACTCCTCCAGGGTCAGCTCCCGGCTGATCGCCCGGTACTGCGCGTCGTTGGCCTGCAGCCGGGCCACCAGGTCCCCGCCGAAGGCCAGCAGCATGACCTCGTAGTCCAGGGCGAAGGACCGGAAGTCCAGGTTCGAGGACCCGATCATGGCCACGGTGCCGTCGACGGTGAGGTACTTGGCGTGCAGCACCGCCGGTGCCGGGTAGAGGTGGATGTGCACCCCGGCCTCCAGCAGGGCGCGGTAGTAGGAGCGCTGGGCGTGGCCGACGAAGAACTGGTCGGCCTCCGCGCCGACGAACAGGTCGATCCGCACGCCGCGGTAGGCGGCGGTGGTCAGGGCCGACAGCAGCGACTCGTCGGGCACGAAGTACGGGCTGGTGAGCGCCAGCGTCTCGGTGGCCTGGTGCACCAGCGCCGTGAAGACCCGCAGGTTCGGCTCGGAGGGGAACCCCGGCCCGGAGGGGATGAGCTGCATCGCGTGGGCCGGTCCGGAGGGCACCAGGGACGGTGCGTCCACGACGTGCTCGGCCGGCGTCAGGGTCTGCCCGGTCTCCAGGTACCAGTCCGTGGCGAAGACCGCCTCGACCGCCCGCACGATCTCGCCGCGCACCTGGAGGGTCAGGTCGGTCCACCGCCGTCCGGCCCGGGCGTTGCGGGCGCTGCCGTAGGCCGGGTCGATCATGTTGTGCGAGCCGAGGAAGGCCACCTCGCCGTCGACGACCAGCAGCTTGCGGTGGTTGCGCAGGTCCGGGCGCCTCCACCGGCCGCGCAGCGGGGCGATCGGCATCATCAGGTGCCAGTCGATGCCCGCGTCCGTGAGCCGGCGGCGGAACGCCCGCCAGCCCGGGTACTTCCGCGACCCGAGGTGGTCCATGAGCAGCCGCACCCGCACCCCTCGGCGCACGGCCTGGGCCAGGGCGGTGAAGAACCGGTCGGTGGTCCCGTCCCAGGCCATGATGTAAAATCCCACGTGCACGTAGGTCCGTGCGCCCGCGACGGCCTCGGCCATGGCGGCGTAGGTGCAGGACGCGTCGCCGTGCAGGTCCTCGTGGGTCCCGGTGACACAGGGCATCCCGGTGAGCCGGCGGGTCATCCGCAGCACGGACGCCAGCTCGGCGGACGGGTCGGCGCCGGGAGGCACCGTGGGCCGGTGCCCGGTGTGCTCGGCCAGGAGCCGGTTGACCCGCTCCTGGATCTCGTGCCGGCGCCCGCGCACGTAGGGGCTGCCGATCAGCCAGTACAGCGGGAAGCCGACGACCGGCACGAAGAGGATCAGCAGCAGCCACGCCGAGGACGAGGAGGGCCGGCGGTTCTCCGGAACCGTGCCGACGGCCACCAGCTTGAGCCCGTACTCCAGGAGCACGAGTGCCACGGTCACCCAGTGCTCCCACCCCATGGAACGCGCCTTTCCCGCAGCGCGCGGTGCGCTGCCGCTGTTCTGCAGTCTCGCGTGTCCCGGGCCGGGGCACCAGCGGGCCGACCGGGCGAACTGTGACGACGCCCCAGGTGCGGCCGTGCCGCCGGAGTGGTTAGGTGTGTGCCACGAGGCAGGTGCGAGGTCGGCGGCGGGGCCGACACGACCCGTGCGGCCGCCGCGCGGCGCGACGGCCACCATCCCGGGAGGGGCGCAGTGGAACGGAGCTACTACCAGCGCGGACGGCTCAGGACCGTGGAGCAGATCGAGGACGTCGCCCCGGTGCAGTCCTCGGCCGCGGGGGTCCGGTGGGAGGCCCTGGGGCCGGAGGTCGACGCCGCCGCCCTCGGAATGCCGGAGGACTGCCTCGAGGCGTTCCACCGGGCGGGCTGGGTCTTCGTGCGCCCCACCCTCGGCACCACCCGGCTCGTCGCGGAGCCGCGGGCGGACGGGACGGCACCGCCGGCCGGGGTCCTGGTCAGGCGCCAGGACGGCCGCTACGGGATCGTCACGCGCCGCCTGGTGGTGCAGCTGCTGCAGGAGATCCCCGAGGAGGGCGCCGCCGCCGTCCTGGCGGAGCTGGACCTGGACGAGGTCGGACGGCTGCGCTTCGCCCCGAACCTCTTCGAGGTGGACGCCACGGCCTATCCGGACGCCCTCGACGCCTCCGTGGCCCTGCACGACGACCCCCGGGTCAGCCTCGCCGAGCCCAGCTTCCAGGAGCACGTCCCCGGGCGGGCCGCGCCGGCCGATCCCCGCTACCGTGAGCAGTGGCAGTGGTCGAACACCGGGCAGACCGGCGGCACGCCCGGTGCGGACGTCGCCGCCGAGGCCTCCTGGGAGCGCACCCGCGGGGCCGGCGTGCGGGTGGCCGTGATCGACAACGGCTTCCTGACCACGCACGAGGACCTGCGGGACGGCGTGCTGGGCACGTCCGGGTACTTCACCGACCCCGGCCCGGCACCCGGCGCGCGGCCGCGGTTCGTGCCCGGCACGGCCGGCATGCCGTCCGGCGACCACGGGACCTTCTGCGCCGGGATGGTCGGCGCCCGGCAGGGCAACGACCGGGGCGGCTCCGGGGCCGCCCCCGAGTGCGGGCTGGTGCTGCTGGCGTGCCTGCCGGACCAGGTCGGCGACCAGACGACCCTGGCGCGGGCGGTGGCCTGCGCCGCCGATCCGTCGTCGGAGGTCCCCGGGGCCGATCCGGGGTCCGGGGCCGACATCGTGGTCTGCAGCCTGGGCCCCAATGACGCCGCGTGGGAGCTGGCCACGGTGCTGGACCTGGCGCTGGCCTCGGTGGCGCGCGGGGCCCGCGGCGGCGCCGGCATGGCGGTCTTCTGGGCGGCCAGCAACGGGCGGAACGTCGACGTGCTCGAGGACGAGGTCGTCTCCCACCCGGACGTGGTCGCCGTGGTGCGCTCCACCCACGACGACCTCGAGGACCACGCGGCCCGGGGCCCGGCGGTCGAGCTGATCGCGCCGGGCGTGGACGTGCTGAGCACCGGGGGCGACGGCGGCTACCACGTGGCCACCGGCACGAGCTTCGCGGCCCCGTGCGCGGCCGGCTGCGCGGCACTGGCGCTGGCGGTGAACCCCGGGCTCACCGGGGCGCAGCTGCGGGCGGTCCTGCGGCAGTCCGCGACGAAGATCGGCGGCGCGTCCTACGACGACGCCGGGCACGACGACGACTACGGCTACGGGCGGGTCAGCGCCGCGGCCGCCGTGCAGGCGGCCGAGGCCCTGCTCCCCGCGCCGGTGAGGGAGATGTCATGAGCGAGGACGATCCGACCGAGGACGTGGTGGGCGGCGGGCCGTTCCTGCCCCCGCTGATCCACGTGGAGGTCCACGGGGCCGAGCTGGGCGACCTGCGGGACTTCGCCCGGGAGACCGGCGCGGACCTGGGCTGCCGGGCCACCCCGCGGCGGGAGGCCGAGGGCTGGACCGTGGACGCCTACCTGCCGGAGGACCGGCTCGAGGCCGCCCGCAGCGCCCGCTCCGGGGCCCGCGTGCGGCTGGAGGTCCGGGAGAACGCCACCGCCGTGGGCCGCGAGCGCCAGGCCGAGGTCGGCACCGGCAACCGGTTCCTCGCCCGTGACGCGGCGGCGGGCGAGGCGGTCCGCGGCCGGGCGGCACCGGGTGGAGCGGCCCCGGGAGAAGCCGCGGACGGTGAAGCCGCCCGCGGCGCGACCACCGTTCCCGGAACACGACTGCGTCCCGTACGGGGCCTGGGGGGAAAGCGCTGATCGCCATGAGCTACCTCAACGTCGACGAGATCGAGACGGCCCTGCAGTCCCTGGCCGCCGAGTACCCCGGGCTCACGGAGCTCATCGAGCTGCCGCACCGCACGCACGAGGGCCGGCGCGTGCGGTGCCTGCGCATCGGGGCCGATCCGCAGCGCCACGGGGTGCTGCTGCTGGGCGGGGTGCACGCCCGGGAGTGGGTGCCGCCGGACGCGCTCGTGTCCCTGGCCGCGGACCTGCTGGAGGCCGCCACCCGCGGCACGGGCCTCGACTACGGGGACCACCGGGTGCCCGCCGACCAGGTGCGGCAGGTGCTGGAGGGCACCACCCTCTACGTCGTCGCCTGCGTCAACCCGGACGGGCGCCGGCACAGCCAGACCGCCGAGCCCATGTGGCGCGGAAACCGGCGCCCGCACCCGGCCGGCGGCCTCTGCACCGGGGTGGACGTCAACCGCAACTTCGACTTCCTCTGGGAGCACACCGCGAAGTTCCACCCCGACGCGGACGTGGCCACCTCCGCCGACCCCTGCGACCCCCGCCAGGTCTACCGCGGGCCCGCGGCCGCCTCGGAGCCGGAGACCCGCAACGTCGTGCACCTGCTGGACACCCGTCCGGGGATCCGCTGGCACGTGGACGTGCACAGCTTCGTGCCGGTGATCCTGCACAACTGGGGCAGCGACGAGCACCAGAGCACGGACCCGGAGCAGAACTTCCGCAATCCCGCCTTCGACGCGCTGCGCGGGATCCCCGGGGACACCGCCTACCGGGAGTACCTCCCGGCCGCGGACCTCGACGCCGAGCTGGCGCTCGGGGCGCGGATGAGCGAGGCGATCCGGCAGGTGCGCGGGGACGAGTACCCGGTGGTGCCGGCCTTCGGCGGGCTGTATCCCACCTCCGGGGCCAGTGACGACTACGCCTACAGCCGGCACTTCAGCGACCCGTCCCGGACCCGGGTGCTGGGCTTCACGATCGAGTGCGCCCACAGCTTCCAGCCACCCTGGGCCGAGGCCGAGCAGGTCATCCGGGAGGTGTCCGCGGGCCTGCTGGCGCTCGCCGTGGCCGTCGCCGACCCGGCCGGGACCGAGGACCGCGCCGCCGAGGACCGCGGTGCACCGGACCGCAGCGCCCCCGACCGTGCGGCCACGGGGCGGGAGGGCCCGGCATGAGCATCGTGGTCGCCACGCCCACCGGGCACGCCGTCGGCAGGTCCCTTCACGAACGCGAATGACGTGTACCGTGGGTCACACGACCGCACCCAGGTCGGTTGCTGACAGTCCCCCCCCCCAGGGTGGAGCCCCCTCCGCCTGCTGCCTGAAGAGGACCCCCCATGACCCTCCGCAAGACATTCTTCGCCACCGGAACCGTGGCCGCCCTGGCCTCCGGTGGTCTTTTCCTGACCGCGACCCCGGCCGCCGCCGCCCCGGGCGACGCCGCATGCCTCGCAGCCGAGGCCGAGCTGCGCACCGCCCTCGAGCAGGCCGGTCTCGAGGCCGAGCTCGTCGACCAGCTCGAGGGGGCCGTCGACGCCGTCGTCACGGCCCAGCTGGCCCGCAACACCCTGGCCCAGGCCGCCCTCGACGCCGCGGTGGAGCTGGAGACGGCCCAGGCCGCCCTGGACGCGGCGGTCGAGGCCGCCGTCGACGTGGACATCGAGGCCGCCCAGGAGGACCTCGACGCCGCCCAGGAGGCCCTGGACGCCGCCAACACGGACCTCGAGACCTCCCAGGCCGCGCTCGAAGCCGAGCTCGAGGCCTTCGACGCCGCGGTCGCCGAGGCGCAGGACTCCCTCGACGCCGCGGTCGAGGTCCGGGCCGAGGCCGCTGCCGGCCTCGACGCCGCCGAGGGCGCCCTCGCGGACGCCGAGGCCGACCTCGAGGCCGCTGTGGCCGCCGCCGACGCGCTGGACGTCGCTCTGGCGGCCCAGGTCGACGCGGACGCCGCGGTCGGCCCGGCCGAGAACGCGGTCGACGCCGCTCTCGCGGCCCAGGTCGAGGCGGACGCTGCCATCGACCCGCTCGACACGCAGCTGCGCCTGGCACTCTCCGCTCAGGCTGATGCGGCCGCCGCCGTCGAGCCGCTCGACGCGGTCCTGGCCGCGGCGCTCGGCGTCCAGGCGGACGCGGAGCGCACGCAGGCCGCAGCCCAGGCCGACCTCGAGGCAGCCCTCGCGGTGCAGGCCACGGCCGCCGCCACCGTGACGGAGGCCCAGCTGGCCGTCGACGCCGCGGTCACCGCCCAGAGCGCGGCCGAGGGGACCCTGGCGGAGGCCCAGGCGACGCTCGCCGCCCTGGAGGCGGACCCGGCGGCCGACCAGGCCGACATCGACGCCGCTGCTGCCGCGGTGGTCGACGCCGAAGCGGCCGTCGCCGCGGCCGTCGAGGGTGTCGCTGCCGCCCAGCTCGCCCTCGACACGGCGGAGACCGCCGCCGCGGAGGCCGACGCCACGGTCGCCGCGGAGCAGGCGGACGTCCTCGCGGCCACGGCCGAGGTGGACGTCGCCGTCGCCGCGACCGAGGCGGCGCAGGCCGAGCTCGACGTCGCCGTCGGTGTCCTGACCGACGCCCGCGCGGCGGCCGAGGCGGCGCAGGCGGAGCTCGACGCCGCCGTGGCCGCGCAGGTCGCCGCCGGCGAGGCCGTCGTCGCGGCCCAGGCCGAGCTCGACGCCGCCGTCGCGGCCGCTGACACCGCCGCGGAGGCGGTCCTGGAGGCCCAGGCCGCGGTGGACGCGGCCGGAACGGTCGGGGACGCCCAGGCCGCCGTGGCCGACGCCGAGGCGGACGTGGAGCTTGCGGCGTCCGTCCTCGCGGACGCGGACGCGGACGTGGCCGCCGCGGAGGCCGAGCTGGCCGCCGCCGAGGTGGAGCCGGAGTCCCTCACGGACGCCCGCGACCTCGTGGCCTCCGACGAGGCGTCCGTGGCCGAGGCGGAGGCCGACCTGGCCGCCGCCCAGGCCGCGCTGGACGCCGAGCTGCAGCTGCTGGCGGACGTCGAGGCGGCCGAGGAGCGCGTCGAGACCGCCCAGGCGGACGTCGACGCCGCCGTCGAGGCGGCCGTCGAGGCGCAGATCGCCCTGGACGAGTCCATCGAGGTGCTCGCCGACCTCCGGCTCGAGCTCGGTGACGTCGGGGTCGACGTGGACGAGCTGGAGGCCCTCTTCGACGCGGCCCTCGACGCCTGCGCGGCTCCCGCCGCCGACGGCGACTCCGACGACGACGACTCCAACGGCGGCACCGCCGACGACGGTGACGACACCGACGGTGGCGCTGCCGACGGCGGCATCGAGGTCGACGTGGACCGCGGCGTCGTCGTGGCCCCGCAGTCCGCGCCGAGCACCCCCTGGACGCCGGGGACCTCCCCGAGCCACTGGGTGCCCGGCTCCTCGATGTACGAGACCAACCAGGGCATGAACGTGCAGACGGCCGTCGCCGGCACCGGCGGGTCCGCGGAGCAGGGCAGCGGCCTGGGCCTCATGGCCCTGACCGGCGCGGGCCTGCTCGCGGCCACCGGGATCGTGCTGCGCCGCCGGTTCACCGCCGAGGGCTGATGCCCGGAGGCCGGCCGGCGCGGCAGCGTGCCGGCCGGCCGCACCACAGCGCGCCGGGGGCGCCTTCCGCAGGGGAGGCGCCCCCGGCGCGTTCCTGCTGGGTGCCGTGCGCCGGAACTGCCGGCGCCCCGACCGGTGCGGCGCCTGCGTCGAGTCGGGACGCGGCCCCCGGTGCCGGTCCGGGGCCGGCTCAGCTGCCGGGTGCCCGGCAGCGGTCGAAGGTCTCCCGGGCCACCGACCAGGTGGTCTTGCCCACCTCGAAGTGGTCGGTGAGCATGTACACCCCGACCCAGCGCTGATAGGTCCACGCCCGGTTCAGGAACCCGGGGTCTCCCGGCCCGGTGTAGCGCTCGTAGACGGCACGGACGAACTCCTCGCCGTACTCGTGCAGCTCGGCGAAGTCCACGGCCGGGTCCCCCAGGCACATGTCGCTGAAGTCGATGACCCCCAGCCGCCCGGCGGCCTCGTCCCAGAGCAGGTGCCGGCTGTAGACGTCGTTGTGGGAGAACACCATCGGCAGGTCCGCGGCCAGCAGCGCGTCGACGTCGGCGAGGATTCCCTCCACCTCGGCCAGCTCACCGGGCGTCAGCACGGCCGGCAGATGGGCCGCGACCCCCTCGCGGACCTCCCGCTGATCCTCGGCCAGGTAGGACGGCGGCACCCGCTCCAGCGGCGTCCCGGCGACCGGGGCGGTGTGCAGGGCGGAGAGGAACCCGGCCAGCTGGCCGACGAGGGTCTCCCGCTGCGCCGCCGGCAGGGCGGCCATCAGCTCCGGGGTCAGCGTCCGGCCCGGCACGATCGGATAGCCGGCGAACGAGCCGTCGGGCGCCACCCGGTCGTAGCGCGGGATCCGGACCGGCAGCGGCCCGGCGAGACCGTCGCCGGAGCGCTCGGCGAGACGACCGGCGAGGTGGTCGAGGACCTCGATCTCCCGGCCGAGTCCGTCCGCGTAGGGCGCCTGGAGCGGGAAGCGGAACACCCGGGCGTCGTCGAGGAGGACGACGACGTGGTCCCAGCCCTCCGTGATGCGCCGGGCCCGGGACCAGCGCAGGTCCGGGAAGGCGGCGGCGATCCGGTCCAGCTCGTCCATGGGAGTCCTTCCGTGCGGCCCGGCTGCCCGCCGGCTGTGCCCAGGATAGAGCCGTCCCCGGGGCCACAGCGCGGGAGCCGCACTGCTCACGGCGGAGCCGCTCAGGGCGGAGCCGCGCACAGCAGAAACGGGTTCCGCCCGGTGCGGGCCGGGTCCACGCTGGGGCCATGAACACCACCACCGCACCACCCAGGACCCCGCTCGACGACGAACTGGCCTCCCGGCTGCTGGAGCAGCGCATCATCGTGCTGGGCGCCGAGCTGGACCAGGCCACCGGCAACCGGCTGTGCACCCAGCTGCTGCTGCTCTCCGCCCAGGACCCGCGCCGGGACATCAGCCTGTGGATCAACTCCCCGGGCGGCTCCGTCCCGGCGATGCTCGCCATCATGGACGTCATGCGAATCATCCCCAACGACGTCTCCACCCTGGCCATGGGACTGGCCTGCAGCGCCGGGCAGTTCCTGCTCTCGGCCGGCACCCCGGGCAAGCGCTACGCCCTGCCGCACGCGCGGATCCTGCTGCACCAGGGCTCGGCGGGGATCGGCGGCACCGCGGTGGACATCGCCATCCAGGCCGAGGACCTGCGCCACACCCGGGACACGGTCCTCGGGCTCATCGCCGAGCACACCGGCCGGCCGGTCGAGCAGATCACGGCCGACTCCCAGCGCGACCGCTGGTTCACCGCCGAGGAGGCCCGCGCCTACGGGTTCGTGGACCGGGTCATCGCCGGGCTCGACGACGTGCGGCCCCGCGCCGCCACACCCACCGCGACGCCCGCCGGGTCGCCCGCCGCTGCGGGGGTGGGGTCATGAGCACCTACACCGTGCCCTACGTCGTCGAGCGCACACCCCACGGGGAGCGCAGCATGGACGTCTTCAGCCGGCTGCTGGCCGAGCGGATCGTCTACCTCGGCACCGAAATCGACGACGGCGTCGCCAACGTCCTGATCGCCCAGCTGCTCTACCTCGACTCCTACGGCTCCGAGCAGCCGATCGGCTTCTACATCAACTCCCCGGGCGGCTCCACCACGGCGATGCTCGCCGTCTACGACGCCATCCAGTACGTGGGCGCCCCCGTGGAGACCACCTGCGTGGGCCAGGCCGCCTCGGCGGCCGCGGTGCTGCTGGCCGCCGGCGCCCCGGGCCGCCGCTCCGTGCTGCCGCACGCCCGGGTGGTCCTGCACCAGCCCGCCGCCCAGGGCCAGGGCACCATTCCGGACCTCATCCTCGAGGCCGAGCAGATCGCCCGCACCCGCGCGCAGCTGGAGGAGGTCCTGGCCCGGCACACCGGGCGCACCCCGCAGCAGATCCGCGAGGACACCGACCGGGACCTGGTGCTCACCGCCGAGGAGGCGGTGGCCTACGGGGTGGCCGACCGGGTGGTCACCCCGCGGGAGGTCCGGGCCCGGTGACCCGGGGCATCCGCACCGCGGGCACGGCGCTGCGGGCCCGGCCGCTCAGACGGCCAGGGCCACAGGCCCGGCCAGGCACACCGGACCGCCCGGCGCCACCCGGGCGGCCGGGGCCGCGTCCCGCAGCACCCCGGTGGTCCCCGCCGTGAGATCCAGTAGATTCAGCCCCAGCGCCCCGACCACCGCGGCGATGATCTCCGAGGACGGGTCCTTCACCCCGCGCTCGATCTCCGAGAGGTACTGCGTGGACACCCCGGAGGTGCGGGCCACCTGCGCCAGGGTCAAGCCCTGGGCCAGGCGGTGGCGGCGCAGGAACATCCCCAGCACCGACCGCCACAGCGGGTCCACGGGCGCTCGCGGCGCCGCCCGCTCCCGGGGTGCGGGCGCCGGGAGGTAGGCCGGTGTGGGCTCGGTCACGTCGCTCATGGATCCATGCTAGGTCCGTCCCGGCGCCGGCGGGCGGGTCCTCTGCTGTGAGCGGATCACTGCGCGCCTGTCCCCGCGGCGGACGCGGTGGGATACTGCTGGCATGGGATCGCCGCAGGTGGGCGAGCTGGTCCAGGAGGGGGAGCGGGCGCTCGAGCAGGCCGACTGGCCCGCCGCGCGCCGGGCCCTCGAGCGCGTCCTGGACAGCGGCGGATCCGCCGAGCACGCGGTGGCCGCCGAGGGCCTGGGCCTGGCCCTGTGGTTCGAGGGCCGGATCGCGGAGGGCATCGAGTGGCGCGAGCGCGCCGTCGGGAGCTACGCGGCCCAGCACCGGGTCCACGACGCCGCCCGGGTGGCGGCCTGGGTGTCCGACCAGCACCTGATCGCGGGCCGTCCGTCCGCGGCCCGGGGCTGGCTCGCCCGGGCCGAACGGGTCCTCGGGGACACCCCCACCGGCGTGGGGCACGGTTGGGTGGCGATCGGGCGGGCGCAGCAGGCCGAGGCCGTCGAGGAGCAGGCCGAGCAGGCCGCCCTCGCGCTGCGCATCGGCCGGGAGACCGGGGCGGAGGACCTCGAGATCCTCGCGCTGAGCCTGCTGGGCAAGGCGGAGCTGACCGCCGGCCACCGGGAACCGGGCCTGCGGCTGCTCGAGGAGGCCATGGTCGCGGCCACGGCGGGCCGGATCCGCAACGTCCACACCCTGGGCGAGACCTACTGCACCCTGGTGGCGGCCTGCGCAGAGGCCGAGGAGTGGGAGCGCGTCGTGGAGTGGTGCGAGCGCGTGGAGGACTTCGCTCAGACCCACCAGGCGGCCCCGCTGCTGGGGGTGTGCCGGACCGTGCACGCCGACGTGCTGATCGCCACGGGCCACTGGGCCGAGGCCGAGGCGGCGCTGACGTCCGCCCTGGCCACCCACGCCCGCGCCATTCCGGAGCTGAGCGTCCCGGCGCGCGCCTCCCTCGCGGAGCTGCGGATCCACCAGGGCCGGCTGCGCGAGGCCGAGCACCTGCTGGTCCGGCGCGAGGAGCACCCCGCGACCCTGCGGGCCCTGGCGCTGCTGCACCTGGCCGAAGGGCGGGCGCAGGTGGCGGTCTCCCTGCTCGAGCGCGGCCTGTCCGAGACGGAGGGGCACGCGGTGCGCACCGCGCAGCTGCTGGCCGCCCTCGTCGACGCCCGCCTGACGGCCGGGGACCCCGCCGGTGCGGAGGTGGCCGTCGAGCAGCTCCAGCGGATCGCCGAGGAGTCCGGGGTGCGGCTCGGCGCGGCGCGCGCCGACCTGGCGGCGGCCCGGCTCGCCCTGGCCACCGGGGACCGCTCCGCCGCGGCGGAGTCCGCCCGGCGGGCCCTGCGGGCCTTCGGCGTGCTGGCGATGCCGCTGGACGTCGGTCTGGCCCGACTGGAACTGGCCCGCGCGGTGCTGGACGACTCGCCGGAGCTGGCCCAGGAGGAGGTGCTGGCCGCCCAGACCGCCTTCCGGGAGCTCGGGGCCGCCCGGGAGCTGGACGCCGCGGCCCGGCTCCTGCGCGATCTCGGGGGCGGCACGGCACCCCGGCCGCGGAGCACCGGCGAGCTGACCGCGCGTGAGCACGAGGTGCTGGACCTCATCGCCCTCGGGATGTCCAACGCGCGGATCGCCCGGGTGCTGGGCATCAGCCAGAAGACCGCCGGGCACCACGTGAGCCGGATCCTGATGAAGCTCGGGGTGCACAACCGCGCGGAGGCGGCCGCGCACACGGTGGCCGGCGGCCGGGACAGCGGCTGACGGACCGGAGCCGGGCACAGGGGCAGGGGCGGCGGGACAGGAGCTGCGGATAGGGACCGGGGGATGGGGACCGGATAGGGCGTTCTCCCGATGTCCGGCCCCGCCGATCGGCGGATGCTGGATGGCGTGACAGCACTTCAGCGCACACCAGCAGCAGGCCTCGACCCGAGGCATTCGCACCACCGATCAGGAGACCCCGCCATGTCACAGACCCTCAGCACCCCGGCACCCGGCACGCCCACGGCGGACCAGCAGCTCAAGGCCAAGCACCGCGCCATCTGGGCCTCGGGCGACTACCCCGCCATGGTGGAGACGTTCCTGCTCCCGCTGGGCCCGCGCCTCGTCGAGACCGGCGGCATCAGCGCCGGCCGGCGCGTCCTGGACGTCGGCGCCGGCACCGGCAACGCCTCCCTGCCCGCGGCCGCCACGGGCGCCCACGTCACGGCCAGCGACCTGACGCCCGAACTGCTCGACGTCGGCCGGCGCCGCGCCGAGGCCGCCGGGCTCGATCTCGACTGGATCGAGGCCGACGCCGAGGACCTCCCGTTCGCGGACGGCTCCTACGACGTGGTGATGTCCTGCATCGGCGCCATGTTCGCCCCCCACCGCCAGCGCACGGCCGACGAACTGGTGCGGGTGACCCGCCCCGGCGGGACCCTCGCGCTGCTGAGCTGGACGCCCGAGGGGCTGGTGGGGGAGCTCTTCCGCACCATGAAGCCCTTCGCCCCCGCCCCGCCGCCGGGTGTGCAGCCGGCGCCGCTGTGGGGCAGCGAGGAGCACCAGCGAGGACTCTTCGGCGGGCGCGTGGAGTTCGCCACGGTCCGCCGGGACGTCCTCGAGGTCACGGCGTTCGCGCGGGCCCGCGACTTCGGCGAGCACTTCCGGGTCAACTACGGCCCCGCTGTCGCCGTCCGGGCCAACGCGGAGCGGGAAGGCCGTGCCGCGGAGTTCGACGCGGCGCTCGACGAGCTGTGCGAGCGCTGGAACTGCGGCACCGCCGACCGGGCCCGCTTCGAGATGGAGTACCTGCTCACGACCGGCACCCGCGCCTGAGCCGCGCCGGGTGAGCCCACGATCCGCACGGCCCCGGAGGTCACCTCCGGGGCCGTGCGGCCGTCCGCGGGCGGGGCGGTGCTCCGCGGACTCAGCCCGGGCTGGAGGACAGCCGCCCGGCGCGGGAGCCGAGCAGCACGCGAGCCGTGGTGCGGGCGAGCGCCACGGGATCGGAGGGCGCACCGCGCAACAGGCTGCTGAGCACCCCGTTGTAGAGCAGCAGCAGCGTGGAGGCCGTGGTGGCCGGGTCCTCGTGCCCGGCGTCGCGGGCCAGGTCCGTCAGCCGGTCGGTGACGATCCGGGTGTCCTGGCGGATCAGCTCGAAGACCGGGTCGCTGTGCCCCTCCTCGGGGGCGGGACGCTCCGAGGCGGTGGCCAGGAAGCAGCACCACTGGGTCGGCCCCGCGGCGGCGCGGAAGGTCTCCACGGCGTCGAAGACCGCCAGCAGGCGCCCCTCCGCGGAGCCGGCACCGGCCACGGCCGCGTCCCAGTGCTGCGTCCAGGCGTCGAGCCGGCGGGAGAGCACCTCGCGCAGGAGGTTGTCCTTGGAGCCGAAGTGCTTGTACAGCGTCACGATCGCCACGCCGGCGGAGGCCGCCACCCGGTCCACGCCCGTGACGGCGATGCCCTCCTGGAAGAAGAGCGTCTCGGCGGCGTCGAGAATGCGGTCCCGGGTGTGCTGAGGGTTGGCCATGCCGCTAGTATAACGACTGTTATGGTGAAACGATCGTTATGCTGATGGAGGTGCCGGCATGGTGGGAACCACGGTGGACCGACGCGCCGCGTCCGGTCTGGGGGCGGCGGCGGCGGGGATGCTGCTGATCGCGGCGACGTACGGCATGGCCCGGTTCGGGGTGGGCCTGTTCGCGCCCCGGATCGGTGCGAAGCGGCCGGAGCTCACGGACGTCCTCGGCTGGGCGGGGGCCGCGCAGTTCACCTCCTACTCCCTGGCGGCCGTGCTGGCCGCCCGGCTGGTGGACCGGCGTCCTCGAGCCGGCCTGCTGCTGGCAGGGGCCACGGCGGTCACGGGGTGCCTGGGCGTGGCGATCGCCCCCACCCCGGCGCTGTTCGTGCTCGCAGTGTTCGTCGGCGGGATGGGCGGCGGCTTCGCCTCGCCCGCCCTGGTGCCGGTCATCGACGCGGTGGTGGCCCCGCGCGCCGGCGCGGCGGCACAGTCCGTGGTGAACTCCGGAACGGCCGTGGGAGTGATCGGGGCCGGCGTGGTCGCCTCGGCGGCCGCGTCGGTCGGCGCGGCCTGGCTGTTCATGGCCCTGGTCTGCGCGGCGGCCACGGCGGCGGCGTGGTGGCCCGCCCGGGCGCGCGGTGACCTGCCGGCCGCTCGGCCCGCCGCGACTCCGCCCGCTCGTCCGGTCCGGGGTCCGTGGCGGCTGCTCGCCGTCCCGGCCGTGGCGGCGGTGATCGCCGGAGCCGGTTCCGCCCTGATCTGGACGTTCGGGCCACTGCTGATCACCGCCTCCGGCGCCGTGCCCGCGGAGCGGGTCGGCCGGCTGTGGATCGCCCTGGGGCTCGGGGGAGTGCTCGGCGTCCTCACCGGAGCGCTCGTGCGGCGGTCCGGCACCCGCGGCGGATGGTGCTGGTGTGCGGGCGCCCTGGCCGTGGCCGGAGCCGGTGTCGGGGTGTCCGTGGCGGCGGGCAGCGCCGGAGCGGCCTACGCGGGCATGGCCCTCTTCGGCGCCGGCTACATGGGCCTGTCCGGTGTGCTCATCCTCTGGGCGCGCCAGGTCTGGCCCGGCAGCGCCGGGGCGGGCACGTCCGTGCTCTTCATCGCCCTGGCCACCGGGCAGGCCCTGGGCTCCGTCGGCTTCGGGCTGGCCCGCGACCTCCTGGACCCCGCCGTCCTGGCGGGACTGGCCGCCGGCCTCTGCGCCGCCGGGGGTCTCACGGCGCTGGCCGGCCGGCGGTGACCCCGCCGTCCGAGCGGCTCCGGCACCATCACGACGCGGCCGCCGGGACCGCAATCTTCCACCGATCCTTGATCAGCAACTCCAGGGTTGCCTATTCTGGTCGCGTGGACATCCTCTTCCAGGCGCTCGCGCACCCCGCGCGGCGGATCCTGCTCGAGGAGCTGGGCGCGCGCAACGACCAGAGCCTCTTCGAGCTGACCGTGCGCCTGACCACCGCCCACGGCCTGTCCCTGACCCGCCAGGCCGTGACCAAGCACCTGGCCGTGCTGCGCGAGGCCGGCCTGGTGACCAGCACCGTCCGGGGCCGCACCACGGTGCACCACCTGGACACCGCCCCGCTCACCGACCTGCGGCAGTGGCTGGACGCCCTGCCGCCCCCACCGAAGGACGAGTCATGAGAATCACCACCGCCAGCATCTTCGTGGACGACCAGGCCAAAGCCCTGGAGTTCTACACCACCAAGCTCGGCTTCCAACTCAAGACCGACGTGCCGGCCGGGCCCTTCCGCTGGCTCACCGTGGTCTCGCCCGAGGTCCCGGACGGGGTGGAGCTGCTGCTGGAGCCCTCCGAGCACCCGGCCGTCCGCCCGTTCAAGGAGGCGCTGGTGGCCGACGGCATCCCCTTCAACAGCTTCGCCGTCAAGGACGTCCAGGCCGAGTACGAGCGGCTCACCGGCCTGGGGGTGCGCTTCGTCCAGGAGCCGGCGCAGATGGGGCCGGTGACCACCGCGGTCCTCGACGACACCTGCGGCAACCTCATCCAGATCGCGGCGATGAACGAACCGGGGTAGGCCGAGCACCCTGAGCTGATCGCAGGAGCACCAACACGCACGAGGCGCCTTCCCGCAGGAAGGCGCCTCGTGGACGGAGAGCCGGGACCCGGCCGGGCTCAGTGCCCCGTGGCCGTGGATCCGGAGGACGAGCCGGACCGGCCCCACGCCTCGATCCCGAAGGTCTCGTGCTCGGCGGAGTCCTCGCTCTTGGCCTGCTCGGCCCGCGGAGCCGGGGCGGCGTCCTCGGCCGCCGGAGCCGTGGGCTCCTTCCACTGCGCCACCGGAGCCGCAGCCGGCACGACCGGCTGCGCGCCGGTCTTCGGCGCCGCCTGGTCGTCCGAGCTCGCGTAGTAGGACTTCCCGTAGTACCCGTAGTACCCGGCGTCCGCGCCGGTGGTGGGGACCCGGTTGAGCACCACACCGAGGACGTTGCCGCGGACCTGGTGCAGGTTCTCCAGCGCCTTGGACAGCTCGTCCGTGGTGGTCTTCTGCGCGGTGGCCACGATGATCGCCCCGTCGGCCGAGGCCGTGAGCAGCGCGGCGTCGGTGACCGGCAGCAGCGGGGGAGCGTCCACCAGGACCAGGGCATCCTCGGCGAGGGTCTCCAGCATGGCGTGCATGGCCTTCGAGGACAGCAGCTCGGTGGGGTTCGGCGCGGTGCGGCCGGCGCCGAGCACCTGCAGGTTCGGGAACTTGTCGTAGGTCTGCAGCACCTCGTCCACCTGTACCTGACCGGTCAGCACGTCCGTGACACCGACCCCGGGCACGAGGCCGAACAGGTCCGTCATCACCGGGCGCCGGAGGTCCCCGTCCACGACGACGACGTTGCGCCCGGTCGAGGCGATGGCCACCGCCAGGTTCGCGGTGATCGAGGACTTGCCCTCACCCGGCAGAGAGGAGGTGACCACGATCATCTTCGGCGGGTTGTCCACGGAGACGAAGCTGAGGTTGGTGCGCAGCTCGCGCAGGGCCTCGGAGAACTCGTGGTGCCCGCGTCCGCCGGAGTAGCCGGTCTCGATGATCTCGCGGTGGTCGACCAGCCGCTCGTCCGTGGGGATCACGCCGAGGACCGCGACGCCGAAGCCGTCCCGGATCTCCTCGACCGACTTGATCCGCCGGTCCATCTTGTACCGGGCGAAGGCGTAGAGCAGACCCAGCCCCAGACCGCACACGAGGCCGAGGGCCAGGTTGAGCTTGAGGTTCGGCGAGGAGGGCGCCAGCGGCAGGGAGGCGTTGCTCAGCGGCTGGACGGCCACGCGGTTGATCGCATCCTCGTCGCCCTGGCTCTCCACCTCCCGCGCCTGCTCGGACAGGGCCACGACCCAGGCGTTCGCCAGATCGGCGGCCTCCGTCGGGTCCTGCGCATCGGCGGTGATGCGGATCTCCGGCGTGTCCACCGGGACGTCCGTGGCGATGCGGGGAAGCAACTCCTCGGGCGTGGCTTCCAAACCGAGCTCGTCGATCACCCTGACCGCGACGGGCCGTGCGGTCGCCAAGGACTCGTAGGACACCGCCTTGGACTGCGCCAGGTTGTTCCCGGCCAGGGCGCTGGCCAGGTCCTGCTCCCCGGTCGCCACGACCAGCCCGGACGCGGTGGCCGAGTAGATCTTCGGCTGGATGAGCGTCCAGCCGAGGGCCAGGAGCGTGCACAGCAAGGTGATCAGCGTGATGGCCCGCCAGTGGGTGCGCACCAGACGCAGCAGATCCCGGGCATCGAGCGCCGGGGCTTCGCGCTCTGCGTCAGGGTGCTCCATGGTTCTCCTCGGGATCGGCTCGGGGGTGGGGGGTTGCGTGACGGTCACTCGCGGATACCGTCCTGGTGTTCGCGGTACCAGTCCACGGTGGTGCGCAGGCCCTCCTCGAGGGGGATCCGGGCGGTCCAGCCGGCTGCGGCCAGCTTGGAGACGTCCATGAGCTTGCGCGGGGTGCCGTCGGGCTTGGTGGTGTCCCATTCGATGCGGCCCTCGTAGCCGACGGCGGCGGCCACCTGGTGGGCGAGCTCCTTGATGGTGACGTCGGTGCCGGTGCCCACGTTGACGTGCTCGTCCCCGTCGTAGTGCTCGAGCAGGTGCAGGCAGGCCTCGGCCATGTCGTCCACGTGCAGGAACTCCCGCAGCGGGGTGCCGGTGCCCCAGTTGGTGACCGACTCGGCCCCCGTGATCCGGGCCTCCTCGTAGCGGCGGATCATCGCCGGCAGCACATGGGAGCCGGTGGGGGAGAAGTTGTCCCCGGGCCCGTAGAGGTTGGTGGGCATCGCGGAGATCCAGGGCAGCCCATACTGGCGGCGCACGGCCTGGATCTGCAGGATCCCGGCGATCTTGGCGATCGCGTAGGCGTCGTTGGTGGGCTCCAGGTGCCCGGTGAGCAGGTACTCCTCCTTCAGCGGCTGCGGGGCCAGCTTCGGGTAGATGCACGAGGACCCCAGGAACAGCACCCGCTCCACCCCGTGCTTCAGGGCGGCGTCGAGGACGTTGACCTGGATCCGCAGGTTCTCGGAG
The DNA here is from genome assembly GCF_029524215.1 of Kocuria oceani. Classification (NCBI taxonomy): domain Bacteria; kingdom Bacillati; phylum Actinomycetota; class Actinomycetes; order Micrococcales; family Micrococcaceae; genus Kocuria; species Kocuria oceani. The sequence continues at coordinate 48,493 of NZ_JARAMH010000023.1, forward strand.
AGGAAGTCGACGGGGTAGGTGTTGTTGGCCAGGATCCCGCCGACCTTCGCCGCGGCGAGCACCACGTAGCGCGGCTTGGCCTCGGCGAAGAAGGCGAACACGGCGTCGCGGTCCTTCAGATCCAGCTCGGCGGAGGTACGGCCGATGAGGTCGGTGAACCCCTCGGCCTGCAGCTTGCGCCAGATCGCGGAGCCGACCAGCCCGCGGTGCCCGGCCACGTAGAACGGGGCGGTGCGCTCCAGCGGGCCGGGGACGAACGACGTCGTCGTGTCAGCGGCCTTTTCGGTGTAGTGCTCGGTGGTTTGCGCTGTCATGGTGGGATCTTCCGTCACTTGGCCCAGGAGGCGAGCTCGACGGAGTCGACCCAGGCGTCGTCCTGGAGCATGGCGATGTCGGCGTCGACCATGAGGCGGGCCAGTTCGGGGGCCTTGATGGTGGCCTCCCAGCCGAGCTTGTCCTTGGCCTTGGCGGGGTCCCCGATCAGGGCGTCGACCTCGGTGGGGCGCAGGTAGCGCTCGTCGAACTCGACGTGCTTGCGCCAGTCGAGCCCGGCGTGGTCGAAGGAGATCTCCAGGAATTCCCGCACGGTGCAGGGGGTGCCGGTGGCCAGGACGAAGTCCTCGGGCTCGTCGGCCTGCAGCATCCGCCACATGCCCTCGACGTACTCCGCGGCGTAGCCCCAGTCGCGGATGGCCTGGAGGTTGCCCATGTACAGCTTCTCCTGCTGGCCGGCCTTGATCGCGGCCACGGCCCGGGTGATCTTCCGCGTCACGAAGGTCTCGCCGCGGCGGGGGGACTCGTGGTTGAACAGGATGCCGTTGACCGCGAACATGTCGTAGGCCTCGCGGTAGTTCTTGGTGATCCAGTAGGAGTAGATCTTCGCCGCCCCGTAGGGGGAGCGGGGGTAGAACGGGGTGGTCTCGGATTGCGGCGGCGGGGTCGCCCCGTACAGCTCGGAGGTGGAGGCCTGGTAGTAACGGGCGTCCACGTTGGCCAGGCGCATCGCCTCGAGCAGGCGGATGGTGCCCAGCCCGGTGGTGTCCCCGGTGTGCTCTGGCTCCTCGAAGGAGACCTTCACGTGGGACTGGGCGGCGAGGTTGTAGACCTCGTCCGGGCGGATCTGCGCCATCAATGTGACCAGACGGGACCCGTCGGACAGATCCCCGTAGTGCAGGAACAGCTTCGCGTCCGCCTCGTGGGGGTCCGAGTAGAGGTGGTCGATCCGGTGGGTGTTGAACGTGGAGGCCCGGCGGATCAGGCCGTGGACCTCGTACCCCTTGGCGAGCAGCAGCTCCGCCAGATAGGAACCGTCCTGACCGGTGATGCCCGTGATGAAGGCCTTCTTGGGGGTGGCGTGCATGATCGTCCTTCGGGGGGATGGGGCGTGGGCCGTTGGGGGGACAGCTTTATGCTAGTGAATCAACCGGCAAACCCGGTGATCAGCGGCGGACATGTTGCGTCAAAGATCGGAGCAGGTCGTCCCACCGGCGCATAGCCGCCTCCGAAGAGAGGTGTGCGGCGGCGTAGTCGGGACCGTGCGACCCCAGGGCATTGGCCGCAGCGGGGTCCACGCTCATCTCCTCGGCCGCCCGAAGCAGATGACGGGGATCGTGGGAGGGCACGACCCGGCCGGCACCGGAGGCCTCGACCTCCCCGGCCGTAGCGCTCTCGCGTTCCACGGCAGCCAGCACCGGACGGCCCGTCACGAAGTACGAGGTGAGCTTGCTGGGCACGGACATGTCCTTCACCCCGGCCAGTTCATTGACCAGCAGGATGTCGGCCGAGGCCAGCGCGGCCGCGTACTCGTCGTTGGGCAGGGGGCCGAGGAACTGGAGGTTCGCCACGCCTCGGCCGAGCTCTTCGAGATGGCGACGCTGGTTTCCGTCGCCCATGAGCACGAACCGAAGCAAGGAACCCTGCTCCTGCGCCAGACGGGCGGCTTCCACGACGTTGTCGAGACCCTGCTTCACGCCCATGTTCCCGGCATGCAGGACCACGGTGCGGTGCGGCGCCCAGCCCAGCCGGCGGCGCACTCCGTCCCGGTCTACGGAGGTCTGCGGCGTGATGTGCGTCCAGTTGCGGACCACTTGCACCCGCTCGCCCGGGACGTTGAGCCGATCCACCACGTGCTGGCGGAAGCGGTCGTGGATGACGATCGTCCTGCGTGCGGAGGACAGCGCGGCGCCCTCGATGGCCCGCATCACGGGAGCGACGACGGCTGCGGAGGCGTGCGACTCCTCGACGCCGCGGGAGTAGAGGTCCTGCACCCAGGTGACGGTGGGCACACCCCGGTGCCGGAACTTCGCGGCCAGCGCGCACAGGGCCGTGGAGAACATCGCGGGGGAGACGAGAAGGACGACGTCGGGGTCCCCCCAGTCGGCGAGTGCTGCCTTCAGCCCGAAGTGCAGCTCCATCAGGGTGCGGGTCACGAGGCTGGGCCGGCTCGGGACGTACTGGCGCAGCCGCAAGACGTCGGCGTTATCGTGCCGTTCACAGTGGACCCGTCCGGAGTAGCCGTCGTAGATCTGCCACTGCGGGTAGTGCGGGAATCCGGTAATCACCTTGACCTCCCAGCCCTTGTCGGCGAGGCCGGCGGCCAGGGACGAGGTATACGGGGCATTGCCTGTGGGCTCGGGGGCAAAGTGCAGGCCAATAATCGTCACACGTGGGGACATCGAGGAAACTCTTTCGAAGTGAGACGGGGGTGGGGCCGAGTCGGGGGACTCGACCGGTAACGTTACCGGTGACATCCAGATGCATGTATCTGACACTCCCCCCCGCCCCCTGATGTCGCACGTCACGTGCTCGAGGACCCACCATGTCGAACGACTCTCCCCCCACCGTGCAGGACAGCGCCCAGCAGGACGTCCCTGTCATCGATCTTTCCCGGGCGCCCGGCGCCGGCGAGGCATGGGATCGCCCGAAATGGATGATCTACGCCTGGGCCGCCGCGGAGCAGCTGGTGATTTACAACCCCTGGCAGGTCAGCTCCGCGCTACGGGTCCGTGCCTTGCGCTTGTTTGGGGCCGAGGTTGGGGAAGGCGTCATTATCCGGCCCCGCACCCGCATCAAGTTCCCTTGGAAGTTGCGAATCGGCGACCACGCCTGGATCGGCGAGGGCGTGTGGATTCACAACCAGGACCAGGTCACCATCGGCCACGACGCGGTGGTCTCCCAGGACACCTTCATCACCACCGGCAGTCACGCCCACCGCACGGACATGGGACTCATCACCCGGCCCGTCACCATCCACGACGGCGCCTGGGTCACTTCCCGCTGTGTCGTCACCGGGGGAGTGACGGTCGGGCGTTCCGCACTGGTACAGCCGCTGACACGAGTCGCTGAGGATGTGCCAGCCAACGCCGTCTTTGGCCAAGCTGCACCGCAGGTGCTGGGTCAACGCTTCAAGGCCAACGAGCGAGGGTCTGACCTGTGAAGATTCTGCATGTGGTGACCTACATCAGCCCGGACGGTGCCTATGGCGGGCCAGTGCGCGTCGCCATCAATCAGGCGAAGGTCCTGACCGAACTCGGTCACGACGTAGTTGTCGCGGCGGCAGCGGGTGGGTTTGAGGGCTCGCTGCCCGCCGAGTTCGACGGCTTCCCAGTACGACTCTTTCCCGCGCGGCGACTGGTGCCCAAGTCCGGCTTCGCCGGCCTGACATCGCTCGGACTACTCCGCTGGCTCGCACACGCCGTTCGCGGCGCGGACGTCGTCCATGTACACATGGCCAGGGACATGGTGACCCTTCCAGCAGCCGCCATTGCTCTGTTAAGGAACAAACCGCTTGTGGTTCAGACCCACGGCATGATTGCTCCAACAAAGCATCCCTTAGCTCGGCCATTAGACTGCACTATTACTAACCCGATCCTTCACAGATCTTCAACGGTTCTTTACCTCACAGAGGTAGAGCGCGGAGATCTTATAGCCCGAAGTTCGAAGACTCTTACACTCCAGCAACTCGCTAATGGTGTCGTGGCGGGCAACTATCTTGCTGGAGAACAACTCACCGGTGCCAACCCGCGGCCCGAGGTTCTTTTTTTAGCTCGTCTGCACGAACGCAAACGTCCACTTTTCTTGGTGGAATCAGCAGCGCAGTTAGCGAATCATTGGCCCAGCGCACGGTGGCGCATCGTCGGCCCAGACGAAGGGGAAGGGGCGAAAGTCGAAGCAGCTATTTTAGCACAAAACCTGACTGAAGTAATGGAATGGGAGGGGGCGATGGACCCAAGTTATACACTTATGCGAATGCAGGAAGCAAGCATATACGTCCTCCCTGCGGTACAGGAACCCTTCGGCATGACTGCGCTCGAGGCCATGGCCATTGGTCTTCCAGTGGTTGTAACCGAATCCTGCGGCTTGGCACCCGTCGTCCGAAAAAATCATGCTGGGATTGTGTGTGGCGATTCGCAACACGAGGTTACGCAAGCGATCGACACACTTCTACGGAACCCCAATCTTCGTATTGCGATGGGGAAGCATGCACGAAAAGCGGTGGAAAATCAATACTCGATGCAGGCTATTGGAAAGCGACTGCTAAAAGTGTACGGCGACGCGACAGGACATAAGGTGGCAGCATGACGAAAGAGCTAACGATCCTCCAACCGTACGTGCCCACTTATCGGGTTAGTTTTTTTGAGGGACTGCGCAGACAATTGCATAAACATGACATCAATTGCGTAATTGCTGCCGGAGTGCCGTCGGGGATCCAGGCAGCGCGCCAGGACTCGGTTGAGCGGGATTGGATAGTGCGCACTAAATCGCGCACGGCAGAGATAAAGGGGCGTACCTTTGACTTGGGGAGCCGCCCCGTTCCGTGGGAAGGGGCAGACGGGGTAATTATTGGGTTGGAAGGTACATCCATTCCTTTGTATAAGGCCCTTGCCACTAGCCGCGCGCGTGCACTTCGTGTAGGCGTATGGGGCCACGTCAAACCTTACGTCAATCAGGGTCACAGAATTGATCTGGCTCTAGAACGCGCACAAATGCGTGTCGCCAATCATATTTTCGCTTATACGCCCGGTGGGGCAAAATATGCCTCCAGTGCAGGAATTGATCCCAACAAAATTACAACGGTGATGAATACCGTGGATACATCACAATTGCAACAAGACTTGGCTGCTGTTTCAGATGCAGACATAGCTGAATTCAGCAATCGCTTGGGGGTCAATATTGGGAAAACCTTTTGTTTCATCGGCGGACTAGACCAGAGCAAGCGCATCGACTTCTTGAGCGAGGCACTGGACGCGCTCTGGGAGATTGACTCGAATATAAAATTAATAGTTGGTGGCAAAGGGCGAGACGAAAAGCTCCTAAAAAGCGCTATTGGGCGAGGTCAAGTAGTATCCATTGGTTATCTCAGCGGACGCAACAAAGCCTTAGCCCTTAAGACGTCCATGGCTGTATGCATGCCAGGTCGGATAGGGCTAGTGGCAGTTGACGCTCTAGTAGCTGGCCGACCGGTAATTACTACCGCTTGGCCTTATCATGCCCCCGAAGCAGAGTATCTAGTTGAAGGGAAGAGTCGTATTACGAGCGCAGACGACCCAACCAAGTTCGCGTGGACGCTGAAGAATTTCACCGGTTTTCCACGGGCCACAGAGCCATTTCCCTACCCTGACCTGAGCGATATGATCAGAAATTATGCTCAAGGAGTAGTGCGGATGTTTTCCAACTGAGTGGCCCGGGCACACTTTAAACTTTACGGATGTGTTCAAATTTGCCGCGTAAGACATAATCGCATGGAGATGGGGAATGCTTCGGACCTAAATGCTCGCTATTTCGATCTGGTTGTCAATTAGGGAATTTGAGGAAACGATGGTCTTGTTCCAGCGCTTCGCGTGGATTGCAGTTAGTCGCGTGGTGGCAGCGGCGCTCCAGGCTGTGGCTCTCGTCCTGATAGCACGGGTCACCGGGCCGTCGCAGTTTGGGATTCTGGCCAGCTTTATCGGACTAGTTATAATAATTCAAGTTGTATCCGATGGTGGAATCGGCACCTACATACTCAGACTGCGTGTCAATAACCCTAATTCTAACCAGATCTCACTGGCACTAAAGGTCCATCAAGTTTTTGGAATTTTAGCCTGTGTCCTTCTAATAGTCGCGTCCGTAATACTTGCAAATGCTACTGGTCTTCTATGGTGGCTACTAATTCCGCTCGCTGTAGCGGGCTATGTTGAACGGCAGGGTGATGTAAGGCTGACGCTCGCCATAGCGGATGGCGACGTTTGGAAAAATGCTTTAGGTCTAACGTTACGTAGACTGCTGACCCTGATAGGAGTATTAGTCGGCTTTCACACGACAATGGACGCTATATTCTATTTTGGCCTTGCCACATTATTAGGATCATTATTTAGCCTTTGGCTAAGTAGGCGAGTGATAGACTGTCCTAGGTATGTTGGTAGGTTTGGTCTTCTTGAATGTAGGCAGCTCTTTTCGGCATGCAGGCCGTTTTGGGTTAATTCGATCGGCGTTCAATTGCGCAATTTGGACGTGGTTTTAGTGGCGACACTAGCGACCCCCGTGGTGGCGGGCTATTACGGGTCCGTGGCACGTTCGCTTAGTCCACTCATGATGATTTCATCGTCATTGGCGACAGTTTTACTGCCCATCGCGGCTGGCGCCAAGGGCAAAATCGAAAGATCCTTGGTTATCCCTGTCGCTTTGGTTTTGTCTTTGGTATCCATTTTTTACATTGGCATGGCATATTACGCGGACGAAATTGTTTTGCTGTTGTTTGGTCCACAGTATGGGCCAGCTGCTGGCGCGTTCCGTATTGCTGTTTTGGGGCTAGTGTTTTCTTCTACGTCATCACTTTTGACTTCACTTTTGCAAGCCCGAGCTTTGGAGCAATATGTCGCTTTCGTGTCAATTCTTACGTCCCTTTTGTCATTGGTCGCGATTTCAATGGGCGTATGTTTTTACGGCTTGATTGGGGCGGCGACGGGTTTGGCGTTTGCTTATGTCGTACAGGCGGTCTTATTGGTCGCGCGTGTAATTAAGAGCCAGCCCATTTTTGACGATGGCGGCAAAACGGTGGTCGGTACGAGGCTATAGTTGTACTACTAGTGGCCCGTCTTTGAAGTCGTTGAGCGGTTGGCTTTCTTGAGAACCTCGGTGCTGGTCTTGGTCCACACAAACGGGTGGCAGCGGTCGTTCCAGCCGGTCACGAAAGCCCGGATCCGCTTGTTCAGCTCGGGCACCGAGGTGACGTCGGCTCGGTGCAGGGCCTGACGCTCGATGATCCCGAACCACACCTCGACTAGATTCAGCCAGGACGCAGAGGTGGGCGTGAAGTGCACCCGGAACCGGGGGTTGGCTGCCAGCCAGGCTTTCACCTCATGTGTCTTGTGCACCGCGTAGTTGTCCATCACCAGATGCGGCTCACTCTCCGGGTAGGCCCGGGCGACCTGCTTCAAAAACGCCAGGAACTTCTGGCGCCGGTGCCGCGGCTTGCAGGCGGCCGTGACGTGGCCGGTGGCGATCTCCAGGGCCGCGAACAAGGTGGAAGTCCCGTGACGGATGTAGTCGTGGGTGCGGGCCGCCGCCTTGCCCGGCTGCATCGGCAGCCCCGGGGACGTGCGTTCCAGCGCTTGGATCTGGGACTTCTCGTCCACACAGAGCACCACCGCGTTCTCGAGTGGGGCCAGGTAGAGCCCGACGACGTCGACGACCTTGGCACCAGCTCAGGATCGGTGGAGAACTTGAAGGTGCCCTCCCGCCAGGGGTGAACCCCGTACTCGCGCCACGCTTTCGCCACCGTGGTGTGGTCGATGCCCAGCCGGGCGGCCAGCAGCCGGGAGGACCAGTGGGTGACCCCGAGTTTCTTCGGCGGTGGTCTCAGCGTGGCGGCCACGATCAGCCGGTGGTCGATCCTCCGCGGCCGTCCAGACCGGTCGTGGTCGGCCAGCCCGGCGATGCCGGCCTCGTCGTAGCGGGCCCGCCAGGCGATCACGGTGTTGCGGGTCGTGCCTACCTTCTGCGCGATCTCGGTGTTGGAGATGCCCTCGGCGGCCAGCAGCACGATCCGCGCCCGTTGGGCCAGGCCGGCGCGCACCGACGTGGAGCGCGCCAGCCTTTGCAGCGCCTCGCGGTCGCCCTGGCGCAACAGCAGCGGAGCCGCAGGATGATTCGCCATGACCCATGATCCCACCGCACCAACCGCTGAGTTAGTTCAACCCCTTGGCACTAGACGATATGTAGTGACCGCCCGGGTGTGCAGGGGGTTGCGGGCCGGGGCCTCGCTCACTGATCTTCGTGGGTTACCGGACAAGTACTCCCTTGCCCGGCCTATCCGACAGCAGTGGGAGGCCCCGGTGTTTACAGAGCGTACGAGCGTAGGCCTGGATGTGCACGCCCGATCGGTCGTAGCCGCGGCGATCGACGGCGCCACCGACGAACTGGTCCAGACCAGACTGACCCCCGACCACGGCCACATCCGGTCCTGGATCCAGGACCTGCCCGGCCCGGTGGCGGTGACCTACGAGCCCGGCCCGACCGGCTTCGGGCTGTCCCGGGCCCTGGAAGCCGACGGCATCCGGTGCGTGGTGGCGGCCCCGTCGAAGCTGCAGCGGCCCTGCGGGGACCGGATCAAGACCGATGCCCGCGACGCGGTGCACCTGGCCCGGTTGCTGCGCCTGGACGAGATCACCGCGGTGACGGTTCCCGGCGTGGACCAGGAGGCCGCCCGGGACCTTGTGCGGGCCAGGGAGGACTGCCGCGGGGATTTGATGCGCGCCCGTCACCGGCTCTCGAAGCTGCTGCTGCGCCACGGGATCGTCTACACCGATGGGGCGGCCTGGACCGGTGCCCATCACGCATGGCTGGCCCGACAGCACCTTCCCACCCCGGCGACCCGGATGGCTTTCGACGCCGGGCACGAGACCGTGCTGGCCACCCTGGCCCGCCTTGACCGGTTGGATGCGACGATCACGGCGATGGCTGCTGACTCCGAGTTCACCGCCGTGGTGGCCCGGGTGTGCTGCCTGCGCGGGATATCCACCCTCACCGGGTTCGGACTGGCGGTGGAGATCGGCGACTGGCACCGCTTCACCGGCAACACCATCGGCGCCTTCCTCGGGCTGGTGCCCTCCGAGCACTCCTCCGGGGCCAGCAGAGCACAGGGGCCGATCACCAAGACCGGCAACACCCACGCCCGCCGGCTGCTCGTGGAGGCCGCCTGGCACCACCGGCCCGCCTACCGGATCGGTGCCACCATGCGCGCCCGCTGGGACAACGCCCCGGCCGCGGCCCGGGCCCGCGGGGACGCCGGCAACCGCCGGTTGCACGAACGCTGGGTGCGGATGCTCGAGCGCAAGAAGCGCCCGACCGTCGCCACCGTGGCCATCGCCTGGGAGCTGGCCGGGTGGTGCTGGTCCTTGGCCGTCATGGACGAGGTGAAGGACGAGGTCGCCGCCGGATAGGCCCCAGCCTCACGAGCCGGCCCGCCGGTGCTCCCGGGAGGCAGCGCGTGGAGCGATCCGCGGAACAACTATGAGCAGCACCGCGACCTCGTTGCCGTGGTGTGACGCTCGATCCTAGACAAGCGGTCCGCTCCAGCCGAACACCGTCCTGCGGTAGCCAACCCGCGCATATCAGTCTGACCGCGCGTCGCCATCGACACGCTCCCCGGTCAGCACCGGCTGGGCCAACAAGAGGCGCCGTCCGGAAGCCATCCGGACGGCGCCTCACCCTGCCCTCTTGACAGGAATCCCCTACATATCAGTTGTAAGAGGGCGTGACGTTATTGGCACGGGCCGGGGTGCGTGAGGCCGGGGGCTGATCGCCGCAGGCGGTGTGGGGCCGATGGTAGTTGAAGTGGTTCGCCCAGACCCCGATCGCGTCCCGGCGATCCTGCTCACTGGAATAGGGGCGGGCGTAGAGCACTTCGTCGGCCAGCAGTCGGTTGTACCGCTCGACCTTGCCGTTGTGCCGGGGCGTATAGGGCTTGATGCGCTGGTGCCGGCCGGCGAGGGCCTCCACGCACCGGGTGAAGTCGCGGGCCTTGTAGTTGGCGCCGTTGTCGGTGACGACTCGGGGGATCCTCTCGGTCCCGTGGGCGGCGAAGAACGCCCGGGCTCGGCAGAAGAATCCGATCGTTGTAACCGCCTTCTCGTCGGCGAGGGCTTCGGTGTAGGCCAGCCGCGAGAAGCCGTCCACGGCCGAGTGCAGGTAGGTGTAGCCGACCTTCGCCGCGGGTCCGCGCTTGGCGGCTTTCGCGGCGGTCGATCCGCGGCCGTGGGCGCGCCAGCCGCCGCCGTCGGGGATGCGCCCTACCTTCTTCACATTCAGGTGCACCATGTGCCCGGGCCAGGCCGCCCGGATCCGCTGGGGCGGGCGTCTCAGGTCGTCCCCGTCCGGGGTGAGGTCGCGCAGGCGGGAAATGCCCAGCCGGGCCAGTCAGCGACCGACCGTGCGCAGGTGCAGTTCGTGCCCAAGATTTAGCAGGTGGCGGTGGATCCGCCTGGCCGACCTTTTCCGGTCTCGCCGGAGGGACTCGATGAGCTCCACGACGGCCGCCGGGGTGCGCTAAGGGCTGCACCTTGGGACCGAGGGACGATCGGCCAGCCCCGCCTCACCGCCGATGAGATAGCGGGCCACCCAGGTGGTCACCGTGGGACGGCTGACCCGGAACTCGGCGGCCACCTGGGCCTTCGGGGTACCGTCCTTGAGGTGACGGTGGACCATGCGCAGCCGGCCGGTCGGGGTCAGAGGTGCATTAGTGTGGGGCATGAACGGGCTCTCTTGCTGCGGACGGACGGTGTAGGAACTTCCATCCTGTGGCCAGGAGCCCGCTCCTCATCTCACCAGCACATCCGCGGCAAGAACCTCATGCCCCACAATACCTAGACCCGTCGGCTTGCCCCAACTTCTGCAAAAGATACAACTCTGGTCCAAAGCGCCCGAGTTAGCTCAGTTCCCCGTAGTGAGGCACCCGCCTATGCCTGCAATTGCCCCATGGTAGTTCGCCTGACCCCATCACAAAGCACATGCACATCCGCCACACAAAAGGTAGGGCAAGTGCCACTACCCCGCAGATTTTACAAGCCTAGCCCTGAGCGTTTGTTGCGTCCCGACTGCTTGGAGCCAAGTACCGAACCTACTCCTACGGCAAAGACTTAATCCATTTGGCAGGAACACCCGCATATAGATTGTTTGGCTTGCATTCTTTCGTCACTACCGATCCTGCTGCCACAACGCAACCTCGTCCGATAGTAACACCAGGCAAAATCGTGGCACCCGAGCCAATCCATGTGCCGCTTCCGATCGTAATTGGAAGGCCTTTCACATCAGCGGCTCTACGTTCTTCAGTTCCTAAATTGTGGGTTGAGGTAACAATCCTTACGTTATCCGCAATTCGACAGTCTGAACCCACGTTAATCTCAGCTTGGGCATCAAAGTAGCTATCATAATTGACGAATACGTTCGAGCCGATGCGGATGGGCGCGGACCTACTGATTCGTATGCCGGACATAAACAGGCACTGATTTCCGACCGTCACACCTGCTTTTCTTAAGATTAGCGGTCGCAGACGATGAGGAATAAGTTCCCATCGAAACACTGCACGTAGGAAATCTTGGAACATACGACGTTGCATGATCTGAGCATACTTGAAGGAGCCATCCAACCCTGCTCGCGAATGCGTGTCGCCACGTACTCGGTGGCCCGCCTGGGACACAATCATGTGATGCCTAGGGTGCTGGGGCATCTAGTAGCTGTAACGCCGTCAACTCCGAGATTGAAAATTCGTAATAGGAACCAATGAGCAGTCCACCACCCGGCATCAGACGAAATGTCCAGTAAAACAATCCGTTCATGAAAGAAAGCAGCTAAACTCAAATCCCTCTTGAGGGAATGCACATCAGGATGCGGCGCTTGCCATGAATAAATTTGCGGACGCTTCCGAATCGCTCTACTTAGCGCCAATAATAAAACTCTCATCGAACTTGCTGTAGCGACTCAGTTGCCTCGACTGCCACCTGTGGCGTATACCTGGACGACAATCAAAACAAAAACAATGCTATCGGGCGTCAGAATTGGCTATGACTCCGCATGCGCTCCCAACACCGAAAAGCCATAGATAGTATAGTCTCTCAATTTTTAACGCAATGAAGCCCTCAATACCGTTAGAATTCGATAATTCGCCCCGGAGATACTCGGCCACGCATAAGGTCCAGTAAGCTCAAAAAGTTCCCCCAAAGACGTCCTCTACGCCATGTTTTGTTGCCTCCGAATGCGGATTCTAAGAGGTTTCTCGTAAAGGGGC
>NZ_JARAMH010000024.1:0-55221 GCF_029524215.1 Kocuria oceani
TGGTGCGGTTCTCCATCCTGGTCACGGCAACGGTGGGTTCGGCCGGCCAGGAGTTGGCCAAGGCTGAGGCTGCTATCCGGCAGAAGGCGGCACAGGGCATCCAGCTGCGGTTGCGAGGGTGCGATCACAACGACGACGCGGCCTTCGCTATGGGTCTGGGACTGGGGATCGTCCCGGACAAGGCCGCCACACTTTCCGATGCGATGAGGAGGGCACTGTGAGCGTTCTTGATGATGTGATCGACCGGATCGGCAATCGACTCTTCGGTGAACGGGAAGGCGCCGCCGGCGGAGAACGGATGCCGGGACTGACCGCCAAGGGCTTCGACATGGCCGATGGTGGCCGGTGCTCTTGGGTGGAGGCTCCGCCAGAGTTCGCAGCCACCAGCGCTCAGACGGCCGGGCTATGGCCTTATTGCGTGGGCACCTCCTCTCCGCTGATTGGTGCCCCGCTGGGGCGCAACACCAATAACGGGTCGGTGGTGTGCGGAGACCCAATCAGCCTGTTCATCCGCGGCACGATCTCCTCCCCGTCGGGGTTCATCATGGGCCTCAACGGCCGGGGCAAATCCTCGGTGACGGTGCGGATTTGCCTCTACCTGTCCTCTCTGTCGTTCGTGCCGCTAATCCTCGGGGACCTCAAACCGGACTACGTGGGCATGATCAAGGAAATCGGCGGGCAAGTGATCCGGGTGGGTCCCGGCATCGGGTCGGTCAACCCCCTGGATGCAGGGCCGCTGTGGAACCGGGTCGACGAGCTGCCAGTGGCCAAGCGCAACGAACTGCTCTCGGAGATTCACACCCGCCGGGTCAACACGGTGCGCGGGCTGCTGGAGCTGGCTCGTGGCCGGGGCTTGGACACGGAAAAGCAGGAACCCACGGTGCTGTCCATGGCGATCCGAATCGCCACGGTCCGGGCCGAGGCGGAGGGGCGGCAACCTTTGCTGGGAGACCTGGTGACGGCAATCCGGGAGGCGCCGGCAGAGATGCAGGCGGTGACGCTAGCCAATGACGCCGCGGAGTTCCTGGCGGAGTCCAAGTCCTTAGTCAAAGGCTTGATCGGGTTGCTGGAGGACGGCCCGTTCGGGGACGTGTTCTGCAAGCCCACCACCCGACAGATGCAGGTGGACCGCCCGGCCTGCTTCGACGTCTCCGGGGTGGACATCTCTGATGAAATGATGCGCGCAGCGATCCAGATCGTGTGCTGGGCCTACGGACAGGCCGGGGTCTCGGCGGCCAAGACGCTGGCGGTGGCCGGGCTCGAGCCCGAGCGGCACCACCTGATGATCATGGACGAGCTGTGGCAGACCTTGCGCGCCTCGGAGCTGCTGGTGCACCAAATCGACGCGCTCACCCGACTGAACCGGCAAAAGGGCTTGGGGCAGATCATGATCACGCACACCATGAAAGACCTCACGCTGTCCACGGAGCAGCTGTCCGAGATTGCCCGCGGGTTCCTGGAGCGGTCCTCGGTGAAGTACTTCGGTGGGCTGGCGCGCAATGAGATGGAGCTGCTGGAGCAGGTCTTGCCGCTGTCCCAGCGGGAGAAGGACCTGTTGGTGGAATGGTCAGCTGAGGGCGCCACCGATCCGCGCACCGGGCAGTCGCTGCCTCCGCCAGGGCGGGGCCGGTTCATGATGAAGCTGGGGGAGAACGCCCCCGGGGTGCCGTTCAAGATGAATCTCACGGACACCGAGCACCGCATCCACGACACGAACGAGGCGTGGGTCGAGGCGATGGCGAGGGCCCGGGCATGAGCGGCTCGCTGTGGATGATGATCGTGGCCCTCGTACTGGGGGCAGTGACGGCGGCCTGGTGGTATTCCGAGCGTCGGGGTGGGTCGATGGGTGAAACCGTCAAGCGCCTCGACAGGGCGCACCCTGTTGGTGCGGTAGACCGGGACAAGCGCCAGGAGGAGGCCCATCAGCTACACCCGAACGCCCCGGGTATCGGCCCGGGTCTGAGCATCGGGGCGCTGGGCGAGTACGGGGACCGGCGCCTATACCAGGGGTGGCGGGAGTGTTCGGTGCATGTGTGGGGCACCGGACGGGGCAAGACCACCAGCCAGGTAGTCCGGCACGCGGCCGAGGCACCGGGTGCGTTTCTGATGACCTCGAACAAGGTGGACGGGGTGGCCGAGGTGATTGCCGCCCGCCGCGACCGGGGCCGGGTGTGGGTCTTCGATCCCCAGCGCATTCTCGATGAGGCCGGGGAACCGACAATGACGATCGACCTGTTCGCTTCGGTGGAGGACACCCGCACCGCCGATGAAGTCGCGGCGATTTTTGAATCCGCCTCTGCCGGGGCCGCCGGCGCGAGCGGTCGCGACCCGCAGTTCGATTCCCAGGGCCGGGACCTGCTCTCGGCATGCATCTTGGCCGCGGCCGAGGACGGGCGGGAGCCGGCAACCATTCTGGAATGGATCACCTCGGGGAAGTTGCGCGACCCCGAGACAGTGCTGCGCGATCACGGTCACACCGGTCGGGCCGCGATGCTGCGCGGCATCTCCCAGCAACCCGACGACACCCGCGGTTCGGTTTTCGCCACGGCCCAGCGCATGGCCTCAGCTCTGTCTCATGACGTGCTGGTGCGGTGGGCTACCCCGACCACGGGGGTGCGCCGGTTCGACCCTGACGCCTTCTTGGACAGCGACGACACGCTGATCTTGCTAGCCCAGGACACGGCCGGTTCCGGGGCCGCGTTCGTCTCCACGGTGTTGCATACGGTGTTCACTGCTGCGCAGAAGAGCGCCCGCCGCAATGGCGGTCGGTTGCGCGTGCCTCTGGTGGCCGACCTGGACGAGGTGGGTAACGTCGTGAAGCTGCCGGCCCTGGCCGAGTGGTACTCCTACTTCGGGTCGATGGGCATCGTGGTCTCTGCGTTCTTCCAAACCAAAGGGCAGGGGGTAACCATGCTGCGCCACACCGGATGGGAAACGCTGTGGTCGGCCGCCGCGGTGCGGGTCTACGGCGGTGGGGTGGATGACGACAAGTTCCTGGAACAGCTCTCCAAGGTCACCGGCAAATACGATCACCGCACACAGTCCTACTCCACTAGTCGAGGTGGGGGGCGCAGCACCTCCGTGCAGACCCAGCAGCGCGAGATTCTGCCCGTGGACAAGCTCGCCGCCCTGCCTCCGGGGCGGGCATGGGTGCGCACTAACAAAGGTGGGGGCACGATCGTGCGCACCGTGGGCTGGTTTGCCGATCCGCCGCTAGCCGCTTGGATTGCCGAGGGCTTGGACGAAATGAAGGAGGTCGGCTGAGCCATGAGTGACAGAGAGACCGATCAGTTCCCCGCCCCGGATAATCACCCAGCCCAGGATGAGGATGAGGCTTGGACGTCGCTGGTGTCATGGGTGGAAACACTGATCGTCAGCGTGGAGAGCTTCGACCACGAGGGCAATATGCATTGGTGCCCGCAGTGGTGGGCCCACCCCGAAGCGGTCGAGCGGTTCCGCGGGATGCATCAGCAATACCTTGCCTCGGCCCCCAACAAGGACCAGCCCCACGGACTGCTTTCTTCGTGGTGGACCGATCACTTCGACCGTCACGCGGCAGTGCTCTTCGCCAAGCGTGGCCCCTTCGGGGAATGCCGTGACGGGCACGTGGAGAAGCCGCGGCTCTCCACGGTGTCCCCGCCGACGGGATGGAGCACATAAGCAGACACGGCACCGTGGCCAGAGATAGGGCCGGGCATCCCATGAGGATGCCCGGCCCTACTTTTGCGTCCGCAGGAGGGTTCGACGTGTTGTTAGAGGTTGCGGCCGCCGGTGTCGCGCTGAGCTTGTTGCGCCCGCTGGGACGCGGCGGCAGCGCGGGCCGCTTCCTGCTGAGCCGTCGTGCGCTGGGGGGTAGGCGCATCCTTCTGTTGCTGGTGGGGGTACTTGGCGGCGTGGGCCTTACGCGCTTGTTCGGCTTGCTCTTGGCCCAGCTGGTGCAGGGACTTCCGCTGCGGTGTGTGAGGGGGTTCCGTCATGGGGGTCTCCTTGTTCTGGCTGACCAAAGTGGTGTCTTGCTCCTGCGAGGTGGGGCGTTCATTAGCCTGGCCGGCCCGGTACCGGGCCACAGCCGCATCGATGAGCTTCTGGCGGTTGGTGGTGCTGTCCTCTCCTTCGCTGGTGGCCGCGGCGGTGACAGCGGCCTGGCGGGCCTGCGGTGCCGGCATCGGATCGGCGGCCTGTCCACGGGTGGCGCGCAGCGCCTCTACGGTCTCCTGAGCTGGTGCCGGGGTAGTACGCACGCGCTCGGCCACGTGCGCCTCATCGACGGCCTGCCGGACCTGCTCGGGGGTCTGCGGGGCGGCGGTCGTAAGGGCGGAGTGCTTGTGCAGCGCGGTGGCCCGTGCCACCAGCGCGGCCGCGGTCGGGTCGTCCTGGTGGGCCGGGGGAATTAGGGCCGTCTCGTGGGCGGGGACGTTGTAGCGGTTGCGGTACGCCTCGACCTCAGCGGCGACCTGGTGCCATTCGGCCGCCTTGGCGGGCTTGGCCGGCACCGGGCCCAGCGCCGTAGTCCACTCCGGGCGGGCCTCGGCCAGCTCGGCCCCGCGCACCATGACGCGCTCCTCCAGCCGGGTGCGCAGCCGCTCCAACTGCTCCCGATACTGGGCCGGCACCTGCTGGTCGGTGATCAGTGGGGTGGGGGCCAGGTCCTCGCTCACCCGGCGCCCGTCCGCCACGGGGACCGGTGCGGGAGTCTTGCTGGCCACCGCCCGCACCTGCTGCTCAGCGGTAATAGCCTCCCCAATAGTGATGTGCGAATCAGTGCGGGTCCGCTCACCGCGGGTGATCTGCTCCATGGCCGCCTGGGGCGGGGAAAGGTGTGCGCGTCGCTCCTGTTCGGCGCCCATGGTCTGAGTCATCCACTCCAGCTTGGCGGCAGTGGTGGAGGTCCACCGCTCAGGCGGTAGGGCCTCCAGCTGGTCCCGGCCGAGACGAAGAGTGTTAGCCAGCTGCTCAGAAGGCATGAGCGCGAACGGGCGCTCCGCCCAGTCCGGGTTTTCGACCCGAGGCGGGTTTTTGGCGAATCCGGTGCGATCGGCCAGCTTTTGCAGGTGCTCGTCGGTGAGGTTCCCCAGGGGCCGGCGGTCGGTGTTGTCGATGATCCGTTGGGCGGACTCGATATGGTGCTCCAGCCGCCATGCGAGCACGGCGGCCGGGTCCTCGGCCCCACCAAAGCCCCGCTGGTTCACTGCCCTCGACAACAGTTCGGCCGGGTCCATGCCGGCCTGCTGGGCCGTGTGCAGGTGCGTGGCCACCGCACCCCATGCCTCGCTATTGGTGAAGTCCGCGGCCTTGTCCGCGCCCATGACGTCCACGGCAATCACGCGGGTCTTGGCCGTCCAGGCAGCCTCAGCGGTCTCGCGGTAGACCTCACTCAGGGTGGCGACGTCGCCGGCGCGCATGGCCTCGGCGGTCACGGTCTCGTGGGCGGACAGGTTCCGGTCGTAGGCCCCGGCGATCGCCTCCAGCACCTCATCCCGGGACTGCCCGTCGCTCAGGGCGATATAGAGCTGGTTGGTCTCGCGTCCTCGGGTGGCGGCCACGTAGGCGGCGGCCCGGTCGGTGGAGTCATCCAGGATGGCGTGGGCGGTGTCCACGGTGGCGCCCTGGGCCCGGTGTACCGTGGCGGCGTAGCCGAGCTGGCCGTGCTGGGCCAGGTAGTCGGCGTTCAGGGTGATCTTGCCGCCGTGGCCGGTGTGGCGCAGCGTCGCGGTGTCCGCCCCGACCTTCTCCACGGTCCACACATCGTTGTTCTTCACGAAGTCCTTACCGCCGTTGAGCTGCAAGGTCCGGTCGTTGCGGCGGGTCACCACGACGTCCCCGGTGTGGGCGGTGAGACCGTCGCGCAGCACCACTGACTCCCCGGTGGCCACCAGGTCCCCGGTGGCGATCCGGGCGGCCTGGGCCCGGGCGTTCAGGTCAGTAACAGTGGCGTTGTCGGTGGCGATCAGCAGGGACCGCTTGCCGGCCTCGGTGTCCTTTATCCAGGCCCGCAGCGCGGTGTCGGTCATGGCCTCGGTGTCCCCGGCCACGACGCGACGGTTCTCCAGGTACCAGGCCCACGGGGCGTCAGCGCCGGCCGCCGGGGGCTCGCGCAGCGCCAGCGACGCGACCGCCTCACCATCGGTGCGGAAGCGGTGGACAGCCTCCAGGCGGGTCGCTCCCACCTCGTTGTCGAGCAGGCGCAGCGCCCCACCGGAGCCGATGGCGCCCAACTGGCGGTCATCACCAATGGCGCGCACCACGGCCCCGTGCCGGGCCGCCACGTTCACGAGCTCGGCCAGCTTCGGGGTGGTGACCATGCCCACCTCATCGAGGATCACCACGTCCCCCGCACTCAGCTGGGCCGTCCCGGTGCGACCCGTGCGGTGGGCGATCAGGAAAGCATCAATGGTCGTCGCCTGCGCCCCAATGTCCTCCGACATAACGGCAGCCGCGGCCGCCGTGGGTGCCAGCCCGACGACGTTACCGCCGGTCGCCCGGACAGCATCAGCGGCCAGGGCCAGGCTGGTGGTCTTACCGGCACCGGCCGGACCAATACCCAAGGAGAGCAGCTTCTCGTCGGTGGCAAAGGCCCGCGCGAGGGCGACCTGACCGTCGCTCAGCGGGCCGGTGTGGGCGGCCAGCACCCCGTCAAAGGTCTGGGCGGAGACGGCCGGGATGACGGTGCGTTGGGCGGCGGCGAGCACCTGGTGCTCGGTCTCGAGGACCTCGCGGGAGGTAAACACGTGGGCGTCGGAACGGATGAACTGGCTGGTGCCATCGGCGCGGGTGAACTCCGCCAGGCGCGGCACATCGGCGGTCGGGGTGACCGACAGGCTGTGCGTGGTGGTGGCCTCGCGCACCACCTCGGCCACTAGCTCATCGGGCACGGTGCGCCCGATCATGGCTTCTTTCAGGTGCCGGCGGGTCTGAGCCTGGACGTGGTTCACGCTCCAGGTAGAGCGCTTCTGGGACAGCTCGTGCACCACCAGGTGGGCGTGCTCGGCCACGTTGATCTGGGTGGCGTCGGGGCCTGCCGGCATCCCGGTGGCGGCCGCCCGCACGTGGGCCAGCAGGTCGTCTCCGACCGGCATGCCCACCTGCTGCCCGTACTCCTGCCCCCACTGCTCGACCAGCTCGGACAGGCGCCGGGCGGACTTCTTCGCCGGCCTCGATTCCAGGGTGGCCTGCTGGGCCAGGGCGATCTTCTGCTTGGGCGACGGGGCGTAACCGTGCCGGTCGATGAACTCCGCGTGCAGCCGCTCCACGGTCCCGGCAATGTCAGCCCGACGGGAGGAGGCGTGATGAATCGCGTCCAAGTCCACCCCGGCAATCTCATAGATCGGCTCGTCCCCACCGGCCATCCGCGGCACCGCGGCGACCCCCAGAGAGGCGGTGACCTTCTCCATCACCTTCGCGTTGTAGGTCTCTGAGGCGGACACGCCCATGCGGTACAGGGTGCGTCCGTCCAAGGCCGACCACTGGCCGTCAGCGCCCAAGACCTTGTTGGAAATGACCACGTGATCGTGCAACTGCGGGTCCCCAGTCCGGGAGTCATAGTGGCGGAACTGGGTGGCCACCAACCCGCCCTCCACGTCGATCTGGCGGACCCCGTTGTACCCGCGCCGGGTGTAGGTACCCTCCTGCTCTAGGAAGCTCAGGGTCTCCGCGATGGCCTCGTTGTGCGCAGCCTCGACCGCCTTGCGGGCCTCGTCCCCACCCAGGGCCCAGAGCAAGGAGACCGACTTGGCGGGGGAGAACACCAGGTCATAACCGGCCACCGTCTGCTGCTTCGGGGTGGTCTGAGCGGTGATGAACCGGCCCAGCTCCTCCTTGTTCCGCACGTCGCGCCCGTGCGTCTCCCGGAACAGCTGGCCCGCGACGCGACCGCGGATCGCCTGCCGTTCCTCCCCACTCGGGGCGGCACCAGTGGTGCGCTCGTGCCGGGCAGTCTCCTCGTCCAGGCGGCGGGTCAGCTCCGTGTTGGCCGTGGCATAACGGCGATAGGGCCGCCCCAAAGCCACATCTTTCGTGGTGCCACCATCACCCAGGATGCGGTCCGCGTCCGGGTGGATGCCCTCCCCGAACAGGGCGGCCATCTGCGCCTCAGTGACCTCCCCGGACACCCCCAACAGCGCCTTGGAGTGGGCCACCCAATGGCCCGGGGGCATGCCCTCGACGGTGTAGTAATCACCCAGCTCGCGCCCCTCAGCGCGCAGCTCATCAGCCGAGGCGACCTCGGAGGTGTAGTAGGCATAACCGTCCCCAGCGCTGAGCTTATGGACGGTCATCACAGGGCTGATTCTCGCGTGTTCGGCCTCGGTTATCAACAATGCAAGAGGTGTGACGTTCTGATAGGGCGTGGAGGGCCGATGCGAGCTTGCGAGTCATTGGATCGGAGCGACCCAGAAAGTCCGTCACGACAGTGACGCGGTTGTGCCCACGAGACTTGGAGTGTGGGCAGGGGATGCCAAGGGAGGACGAGGAACGAGGACGAACCGCAGAGCATCAGCTGTCCACACTCCAAGTCGATTGGATGCAAGCGAAACCAGGTTGTCCACATGTGTCGTTCATGTGGACAACCTGCACGAGGTTTGGTGGGGGCTGTGGGTCCGGTGGAGAGACCGGAGGATGAATCTCGGAGGCGGTCCACAGCCCCCACCAAAGCTCGTAGCACTGCCGCCGGGCAGGCGCCCTCTTGCGCGTCGCCGGCTCGGCCGGCGGAACGGTCGGGGTGGAGAAGTTGGTCTATGACCGTTAGGGGCTGATTGGTGTTCAATGGGATGGAATGGTGTTGCTGATGTGAAGGAGGCGTGGTGGCGCAGCGTAAGAGTGCGACGAAGACCGAGGCGCGGGAGCGGGCCCGCCGGGCGGCTGCGGAGTCGATGGCCCGGGAGCAGCGGTTGCTGGAACTGGGTGAGGAGTTCTTCGTCGCTCAGGGTGAGTCCGAGCAGATCATGGAGGCGGCTGAGCAGCGGATCGCTGAGCTTCGGGCCAAGGCCGAGCATGAAGCCGCGCGGGCCAAGGAGGATCAGGGGCGCGTGGTTGCCGGCATGAGGGGTGAGCGGGTCACGGTGCCGGAGATTGCGCAGCGCCTTGAGCTGTCGGTGGCCGAGGTGCGTGGCCTCCTCAAGAACTCCGCAGCCGCCACCTACGAAGATGATGCTGACGGCGGGAGCATTTCGGCGAATGGTGAACAGCCAACTGTGGAGGCGCCCGAGCCTGAGCCTGCGCACGTCGATGCCTAACTAGGCACTGTCCTGCGAATCGATGTGACGTCGTTCCTATGGAACGACACGGGCTCCATCACCCAGCGGGGGCAAGTGGTTCCAGCCTGTACGGTGGAAGTAAGCCCTACAGGAAGTGGCCTATGAGCGACGACATCCTTGCCGTGATTTCCTTGCTCTTCGGCGTGGTGCTGATCCCCTCGGTGGGTGTGCTGGTGACCCGGATGGCGGCCGAGGGAAACATGGTTCGCAACGGCACGGCCGGTATCCGCACCCGATACACCAAAGCATCTGATGCGGCCTGGGCGGCTGGTCATGCTGCGGCGTTGCCGAGGGTGCGGGCCACGGTGCCCATTGCGGTGGTGACCGTGGCCGCGGCCGCCGGGGCCACCTTGCTGGGTGGGGGTGGATGGGGTGTTGGCGTGGGGATGGCCGGATTCCTTATAGAGGTGGCTGCGCTGATTTCTGCCACCGACCCCGCCAACACTGCGGCCCGGGACGCCGTTGGGCCCCTACTGAAATTTCCGTGCGCTACCCCAATTCGCGCGACAGGTCCTAGATCGTGCCGTCCCGGCGAGGTGATGTCAGAACAGGGTGGGATGGTCGGAGTCGATGCCATGCACGAGCTCGCGCACCACGTCTTCGTCCCACCCGTGGGTTTTGAGTTCGTCGCGCAGCTGTCGGGATCGCGCCGAGCGTTCGGCCCCTCATCGCCCGATCGGCCATGTTCTCTGGCCCGGAGCCCAGCAGCAGGTGGGTGGGGGACTCCGGGACGGCGTGTACGCACAGCGGGACGTTGCACCAGTGCAGCGCGGTCAACCCCTCGATCGCCCCCAGGCCACCGTAGACGGTGGCCAAGGAGAAGCGGTGGGCGGCAACGGCCCTCTGACCATGAGCGGTGGGCAACCAGAAGCAGCCGTAGCCGTCATCGCTGATCACCCTGAGCCACAGCCAGCACGAATCGTGATCCGGGCCTTTGAGGACGTAGGAGTAGAAGCGCTCAACGTCGGGCAACTGCACGACGGGCCTCGGCTTGGTGGACCAGCAGCAACAGCAGTCCCGTAATCACCGCGCCGACTCCGATCGCCCGCGCCGATGTGTCGTTCTCGCCGATGCTGCTCCCGTAACTTAACCAGCTGTGGATCGAGTTCTGGAGGACCGCGCCTCAAGCGGTCGGGGCGTCTGAAACCGAAGAATCACAAGTGTAGATGTGCCCGCCGGCCCTCCATTTAATAGTTGCTGTTGGTGCAACTATTCCTGTGATATAATTGATCTATGAACAATAATTTTTTCAGAAAGGGACGATCATGCGTCTTGGTGGCTTGAGCGAGGTCGCAGAGGAGCTGGGCGTGACCCCCCAGCGCATCGCCGCCTTGCGCCAGCGACCCGATTTTCCAGATGCCATCGGAGAGATCGCCCAGGGCCCAATCTGGGATCTTGACGTCATCCGGGCCTGGGACAGCTCCGGGTTGCGTCAGAAGAAGGCCGGGCGACCGAAGTCCGATCTGACGGTCAGGACCCTGGGCGGCCGGTTCATCCTTGAACTTCCGGCAATCGGAAGCGGCGGGTTCGCCGACGTCTTCCGGGCGACCGACCGTAAGACAGGGGACCTCGTCGCGGTCAAGGTACTGCGGGACACGGCAACCGTGGATCCGGAGGCGATCAGTCGCTTCAAGCGAGAGCTACGGCTGTTGGAAGGGCTCGCTCACCCCAACGTGATCTCCGTGATCGCGCAAGGCGAGACCGACGAGCAGGACGTCTGGTATGCAATGCCCTTGGCGCAGGGCAGTCTGGCCGACTTCATCGGGAAGGTCGACGGCAACCCGCCACTGATCGTGGACATCATGCGTCAGATCTGCGCTGGACTCACGTACATCCACGGCAACGGGGTCTACCACCGCGACCTGAAGCCCGCGAACGTGCTGCGACTTGAGAGCGGCGAATGGGCCGTGTCCGACTTCGGTCTCGCCGTCGAGGCCGAGCGGGGTACGGACCCGCTCACATCCACGCTTCGTGCAGGCATGGGCTCCTGGGTATACGCAGCGCCGGAGCAGTGGGCCCGGGCGCGAAGCGCCGACCACCGTTCGGACGTCTACAGCCTCGGAAAGATTCTGCAGGAGCTCGTGACCCAGGAGTACCCGGTAAATACGGAGATGGCGGCGGGCCCTCTACGACCGGTCGTTGAGCGCGCCACCGCGAACAGCCCCGCTGGCCGATACGCCTCAGTGGCAGAGTTCCTCGAAGCGCTCGAGCGCTCACTCGGCGCGCACCAAGAGCACGAGAACTGGGAGTCCCGCGAACAGACTGCAGAACGACTTCGCGACCGGATGCTCAGCCCTTCGACAACGCCTGCGGACCTGATCGAGATGCTCGAGTGGGCCACCGTTCTCGATGAGTCTGATGACGATGACATGAAGGCGCTCAGCCGTGTCCTCCCGTGGTCCACTTCCTCGTCCATCGAGTTCCTCTGGAACCAGGACCGTGGCGCGTTCCGTCGCCTGTTCGAGCGGTTCACCGACTACGTCAAGCGCACCGCCTTTTCGTTCGAGTACTGCGACGTGCTCGCGAACTTCATGCGCCGCGTCGTCGACGTCGCCGGCGACTCCAGCATCCTGCGCATGACCGTTGCCGCCCTCGCCGTCCTCGGCCCCGACCACAACCGCTGGCACGTGCGAGACGTGCTGATCTCAGTCCTACAGGACATCAAGTCGGAAGAGATGTCGATGGCTGCTATCGAGGGACTGCGATCGGTGAGCCGCGGCCAGGTTGCCTGGTCCATCACCGACTTCACCGTTCGCACGCTGCCACCTGCGATCCGGGTCGGCATCGCGGACTGGATCAGCGAGGCCAGCTGATGACCCCTCGCACGACGTCGAGGAAGGGGGGTGAGGAACATGACCAAAGGAAGAAGGGCCGCATCACGCGGCCACGCCCGCAGCGCCGTCTCGGGACGCTTCGTGAAGCTCAGCTACGCGAAGCGTAACCCGAGAACGACGGTGGTTCACAAGAAGAAGAGCTGAGCGGCTGAGACTTCGCGTGACACCAAGCGGGGCCGCCTTGGCCGGCGGTCCCGCTCCAGCATAGACACCAACCCATCACCACAATGTTCGGAGCAGCAAGTGAAGATCGACCAGTACGCGGCCATACAGCCCGTAATTGCAGGCAATACCGAGCTGCGGGAGCCGCAGCTCCTCGCCTATGAGGCGATCGAGAACCACGACTTCCAAGCTGCCGACGCCCGCGAGGTGTCGATCGTCCTGCCAGTCGGGTGCGGCAAGTCCGGTCTCCTCGCCCTCGCACCCTTCGCCACGAAGTCGAAGCGCACCCTGCTTGTCGCGCCGAACCTAAAGATCGCCGACCAGTTGCTGGGAGACCTCACGCCCAGCAACCCAAAGTATTTTTACACGAAGCGCAACGTGCTCGCAGGTGGGCCGTTCCCAGAGCCAGCAGAAATCCGCGGAACCTCCAGCAACGTCGGCGACCTCGAAGAATCTGACATCGTCGTCACGAACATCCAGCAGCTGCAGCGCGAGAACAACAAGTGGCTCGGGAAGCTCCCCAGCGACTTTTTCGACTTGATCCTCTTCGACGAAGGACACCACAACGTCGCCGAGAGCTGGAACGTGCTGCGACGCAAGTTCCCGGACACGCGAATCCTGAATGTGAGCGCCACCCCAGCCCGGGCAGATGGAAAAGTGATGACCGGCGAGGTCATCTACAGCTACCCGATCTCCAAGGCCGTCGAGAAGGGGTACGTCAAGCGCATCAACGGATACCGGCTGAACCCCACCACGCTGCACTACGTTCGCCACGAGGGAGATACCGAGGTCGAGGTCTCTCTGGATGAAGTGCGCCGTCTCGGCGAGGAAGACGCCGGCTTCCGCCGCAGCATCGTCAGCTCAGAGGCCACCCTCACCACGATCGCTGAAGCATCCATCCGCAAGCTTCAAAAGATGCGGGAGTCCACCAGCCAGCCCCGTCTGAAAATTATCGCCTCCGCTCTCAATATGGAGCACTGCAAGCAGGTCGTCGCGAAGTACCGTGAACTGGGGATGCGCGCCGACTTCGTCCATAGCCAGCTGGCAGAGAAGGCGAACGAGCGCATACATGAAAAGCTCGAGAATCATGAGCTCGACGTCATCGTGCAAGTGCGGAAGCTTGGTGAAGGCTTCGATCACCCGTACCTTAGCGTCGCCGCGGTGTTTAGCATTTTCAGCAATCTCGGACCGTTCATGCAGTTCGTCGGCCGCATCATGCGCACGATTCCCGGCGTGGATCCCTTCGACCCCGTCAACGATGGAGTCGTAGTCTTCCACGTCGGAGGCAACATCACCGGCGTCTGGACAGACTTCCAGCAGTTCGCGGAGGCCGACCAGGCCTTCTTCGCCAACCTGATCGACGAAAGCCTGGTGGAACCCACGCCTACCCGCGAACCCGGCACAGGAGGCAACGGCGGGGGCGGCAATCTGCCAGTAATCACCGCGCAGGACGATGTCCTGCTGGAGAGCCTCACCCTGCTCACCGCTGACCCCAAGGTCGCAGCGGCACTCGCAGTCCTGCAGGACGCCGGCATCAGCACGGGAGAGCAGTTCGACCGGTTGCAGCGGATCACCCCGACCAAGCAGGCTTCCCGCAAGGCCAAGCGGGCGTTGCTCGACGACCTCGTGAAGACCGCCGTCGGCAAGCTCCTCGCCAAGCACAGCCTCAGACACGCCGGCCGGGACTTCGATAAGACCCGTGAGAACTTCAAGGTCGTGAAGTCCGCCATTGACCTTCGGATCAAGAAGACGGTCCCCAGCGGCGCGGCCACCCGCAGCGAGTACTCCGCCGCGGACCTGGACCATCTCATCGACGAGTTGCCCAGGATCGTCGACCATGTGGAAGAGGAGTTGCGCCGTGGGTAAACAACGCTCGCTGCTGAGATCCCTTACCACCGGCTTCGCCGGACGCAAGCACTGCTGCAAGGGAAACAAGCGCCATGTCATCCTCAAGGGCAACCGGATTCTGGTAATCAAGATCGAACGCAACAGCTTTCACTACTGCCTCGACTGTGCGCTCAAGTTCATCGCCACAGCCCGGAAGGACCTCACCGCGCTCGAGACCGAGCTGCAGGCGACACCATGACCTTCGGACGCCACCCAACAACATGGACTTTCACACTCGATGAACGATCCACGCACTCATCTATCATCGCGACCGGTGACCAATCACCCCCGATCTTCATGACACCGGAGACGATCACCACACTCGCCAGGACCTTCCAGCGCACGGCAAGCACTCCGACAGACGTGGCAGCGCTCCTTCAGCTGTCCGTCGACCTGCTTGAGACCAGCGTCGTTCACTACGAGTTCGCTGCGACTGCGTTGGAGAAAAGCTTGCAGGCTGTCGAGGCGGCCCTTCGCCACCGCTTCACCGCGGGCAAGAACACCACGTTCAGCAAACTGATACGACGCTTCCAGCAAGAGACTCATCCCGCACCCAAGGTAGTAGAGATACTGACGTTTGCACGGGAGTTAAGGAACATGGCTGCGCACCCCATGACAGCCCCGGCCCTCCCGATCGTCGTCACTGTGTCCTCCGTCGGCCGCTCCCACGATCTCGTGGCCGAAATATTTCCCGATATTTGAACTGTCCCCTGCAAGAGAGCATCGGTGAGGGACGGTTAGTGATGACCGTCGTTGACAGGTGCCCGAGCGTCTCGCCGGGTACCGCCTGTGGCTCTTCAACATGATCGCAGCGCGGTGTCCAGTGCGCTCAGGAGCTAGGCAGCGAATGAAGCATGGCCGGCAGCTCGTGCTGCCCTCCTCGCCCGGCCGTCGTTCTCTCGGGCAGTGTCCGGTAGCGGACCATATGTAAAGCAATAGGTCAGTGCCACTTTCGGTCACAGTTCCCGGCCGCTTCTTTCCGGTGGTGAGGATTGGTCATGAGTTGGCATGAAGCCGCAGACGGCAACGAGAGCGCAGGGGAGAGGGTGCCGTACGGCCAGGCCGCCGAAGCACCCGGTGATATCGGCGCGACGGCGAAGCAACTGCACTTGGGCCAGCGGGTGCAGGCCCACGGGCACGGGGCGGCGCACGGGGCGGGGACGGTGGAGACGGTCGCGGTCGAGTTGGGTGTGGTGTGGATCCGCGAGGACGGGCTGGGAGAACGCAAGCTCCTGGACCTACGGGAATACCAGGTCCACCCACGAGATCCCACCGAGGGATGACCTGAACCGACCCACTCCGCACGCCCCCGCGAACCTAACAACGCCGGGCACCTCCACACCATCCCTGGGGGGACCATCCGGTTCCCGCGCCGCCTTCTGCGACCGCACCCAGGAGGACTCTGACGAACTCATCCTCCCGACTCCACGAGTACGGCCTTCTCCCGCAAAGATGCCCCATCACGGGCCCGATCCCGTATCGGGCGTCGAGCAACTCAGCATGGGGGCCGTCGTCCTGCGCTGGTGTAGGGGCAACCCGGTGGTCGATGGTCGCCAAGGCTCCGCGCGGCTCAGTTGCTCACAGCCGGGGCGTCGGTGATGTGGCGGGCATCGAGGAGCTGGGTGACGGCGAAGGCAGCGATGTCGCCGGCGGCCGCCGAGGAGCCGATGGCGTCGTGGCCGAAGTAGCCGACGTACTTCAGCCCGCGGCCCCGACCCGGGGTGTGGTGCAGGAAGCGCACGATCGTCCAGTCCAACTCAGCCCCGGTGACCGTGGCCATCATCTGGCGCATCTGCCCGTGAACACGCGGGCGCAGGGCTCTGAGCAGGACGCGGTGAATTTTCACCACCGGGGTGGGTTGCTCCTTCGGGCACAGTCCGACGGCGGGGCTACCCAGGCCGACGTAGCGGCGCACCCCGTGGTGCTGCATCGCGGCCACTATGTGCGCGGTGCCTTCCACCAGGTGGGCACCGGGGCCATCCAGTCGCGGATCGAGCGTGTTGACCACGGCCTCGGTCCGCTCCAGGGCCGCGGCCACGGCCACCGAGTCGGTGAGCTGCCCGCCCACCACCTGCACCCGGTGCCCCCAGGTGCTGGGCACCGTGCTGGGGTCCGAGACGAAGACCATGGCCTCATAACCACGCCAGATCAGCTCCTCGACGACCTTGCCGCCGACCTCGTTATCCGCACCGAAGACGGTCACGCGCATGGGATCCCCCAATCCCTCGAAACATGCACACGCTGCCCTTCCACCCTAGGCACCCGGGATCTGCGCCGACGGCACCCGAGCAGCACCCTCTGGTGACAAGCCACGATGCCGGACCGCAACGCATCACCGGCAAACACCAACCCCCGTTCGGCGGATGATCGAGATCCCAGCGTCCCCGAACCGGAGGACAGCCACCACCAGAGCAGAGCCTGCGGACCCACCAAGGACACGGCGGTGCTACGCAGGCCAGATCCCCGACCACATAGCCGAAAACGAACCCCTACTGCACCACGTGAGCACGGTGGGTGTGGTTCGGCCCGACCGTGACCCTCAGGTGCCTGGTCCGGGGATGGGCTCAGCGTTTCCGGTCAGTGCTGATGGCCAGGACCACGGCGGTGACCGTCAGGACGAGGGCGGCGGCCAGGGCCGGCGCCCAGGCAGCGGGGTGGAGCAGCACTGTGGCAGGTGCCGCTAGCAGGGCAGGAACCATGACCAGACCACGGCTGTAGCCGATCAGCTGCGCCACAGGCACCGGGCCCAGGGGTGTGTCGATCGGGGGCTGGGTGTGGTCCGGTTCCGGGGCCAGGGCGCGGTAGAGGCCGACCGCACCGATTCCGGCCCCAGAAACGGCACCGAGGAGCATCAGTGCCGCGTAGCTGGTGCCGACCGTGAACCCGGCCAGCAGTGCCACGGCGGCCAGGACCGCGGCGTTGAGCACGCACGGGACCACTAGGTGCACGAGGGCGGCTGCGGTAGGTCCCAGCGGCAGGTTCCGTTCGGCGGCGGCCCCGGCGCGCAGATCGACCAGATAGGCCGTGCCGCGGCTCAGCCCCCGGTATCCCACCACCAGCAGCGCAGCCCAGCTGGCGAGCACCACGGTGTGGGTGAAGGAGGCCAGCACCACCACGCTCAGCCCGAGGTCCACGGCCAGCCCGGCCCGCCACCGGGTGGTCCGCAGTGCGGTGAGCGAAGCGAACAGCACCACCGTGCGCGGACCGGACACCCAGCCCGGCGTGGTCCCCGGCAGCGCCCGCACGCCGGTCACCGTAGTGGGTGTCAGGGCCGCGTGCAGGTCCTGGGTCGACAGCAGGGACACGGCGTTGGACAGGTGGCGCGTTCGTGCTCCGGCCGCCCGCATCTGTTCCCCGCCCAGGGCCCGCGCCCACCGCAGCGCCCAGACCCAGAACAGGCCGGCCACCACCGCCAGTGCCCCCGCGACTCCCACGGCCCACAAGGGTGGCACAAGGACACCCCACCGACCGGGGACCCCATCCCGGATCCCGGCCAGCACGACCAGGACAGCCCCCAGGGCCACGAACCAGCCCACCCAAGGGCGAGATCGTCGCGACGTCGGGACCCCGCCTGCGGCTTGGGCCCAGACGGCGACACCGACCGCGCTGACCCCCAGACCGGCCCCACACACCAGCGGCGCTACCGCCTCCCACCACTGCTCCCCCCACCCGGTCGCTAGCCCGGCGCCCCACAGCAGCAGCACACCAGTGCCACCGAACAGCGCTCCGACCGCAGCAGCAGGCCACAGCATCCGGCGCACTGCCCGGACCGGTTCCTGCGCCCCGGCCCCGGGCAGCGGCCACACCCACACCGCCCGCTCCGGGGACACCCCTACCGGTCCCAGCCCGCGCAACAGGTCCACGGCACCGACCCAGGCGACCGCAAGCAGCACGACTGCTCCGAGCACCGGCGCCCCGGCCCCCACCCAGGCGGCGGCCCGGTGGTGCAGCACCCCGCCGGGGGAACCGGCGTCCACCAGATCCCCCAGGGACGCACCGAGACCCACGACCCCAGCGACCGCCCATGCCACCAGCACCACCGTCACGAAGAGCCCCGTGTACACATCGACGAACCGGTCCGCGAGGGGAGCCCGTCCGCGGATCTGGGCCCGGGCTCCCCGCAGGAACACCTCAATCTCGACGGGCCCTGCAGGCTTCAGGCCGGCACCAATCGTCACTACTGGCCCTCCCACGGCACGTCAGCCACAACCGATGGCAGGGCACCGTCGGAGTCCATGGTCAGCACCGTGGTGCCCACCGCGGCCGCCAGCGACGCATCGTGCGTGGCGATCAGCAACCCCGCCCCCGCTTCGCGGGCGACGACCAGACGGTCGGCCAGCCGGGACCGCATCAGCGCGTCCAGGCGCTGTTCGGGCTCATCGAGCACCAGCAACTCAAACGGGCGGATTAGTGCCGCAGCCAGCAGCGCCCGCCGGCGCTGACCCGAGGACAGAGCGAACGGCGAGGCCTCGACCCGGTCCTGCAACCCGAACTCCTCCACCGCACGGGCCGCCACCTCCGGCGCATTGGCCACCCCGTGACCGCGCAGCACCAGTTCCAGGTGATGCCCCACCGACACCCCGGGCAGAAAGGCGTCCTCATCGAACAGACAGCTCACCGCCCGGCGATAAACCAGTGAGTTCTCCACCACCGGCCCGCCCTTCAGCCACCGATTCCCACTTACCGGAGCCTGCTGGGCCACGGCCGTGCGCAGCACCGTGGACTTGCCCGCCCCGTTGACCCCGCGCAGCACCACTGCCTCCCCGGGACGCACCGCGAAGCTGACCCCGGCGGTCACCGGCACCCCGGCATAACCACACACCAGCTCACGGACAGACAGGACAGGGGCGGAGCTCATGGACAACAAGCCTTTCGACGGCAAGACGAGCTACCCATTCTTCCCTGGAGGCCCCGCCCAGGGCTCCCCCACTGGCCGGAGTTCCAGCAACGCACCGACCGAGCAAAATCGTGCGCCGAGGACCCTCACTGCAACGTCCTGGCCCCGGGGTGGAGTGTCGATGTCTCTCGTGCAGCGGGTGGGTAGTCAGCCGGTACGGTCGGCGCAACGCAACACGCGCAGGTAAGCCCAGGAGTGCCGGGCCCGGACGAGGCTGATCACGGCGAGACCGGCGAGGACGGGTACCCACCACACCCAGGACGGCTCCGCCACCAGGAGCCAGGCCAAGACCATGCCGACCGTGGCGGCCACAGCGTAGACCGCGGCCTCGACACGCTGGCAGGCCGTGACCCCGGCCGCCGTGCGCACCTGCGGATCCGGCGGCACCGTACCGTCCCGAGACGCCGACACCAGCGCGGGCCGAAGTCGCTCCGCAGGCACTTGTTGCAGGCCGGGCCGCGGGGCTCGCGCCAGACGGGCCAGCACATGGAACAGCACGACGAGGCCGATGAGCAACGCTACCCACCACGGTGTGTCCAGTACGGCGGGCGTGGCCGACGACCACCACAGCACCCCCGGCATCGCGATCGCCAGGACTGCGGCGGCAGGCATGGCCCGCACCACAACCCGGCCGGGTGTGGGCACCGGGACGGTCGCGACCCGCGGGGCAGGTCCGTCTGCGGCGGAAGTCGTGGGCTCATTCATGCCTGGACCCTACCGACCGGAACACCACGGAGAGGGCACCCGGTGCGGACGGTCCTGATGCGTCACAGCGGTGGGTCGAGGGGTTCGTCGACGGCGTGGATCACGTTGGTGAGGCTGCTGCCCCCGATGCCGTCCAGCGGGGTGATGTCCACGACGACGCCCGTCTGCACGTCCAGATGCACGCAGTACACCGTCGGGACCTCGCCGGTGGTGAGGGCCGGGTCCTCGGGGCCGTACTCAAAGATCAGGCTGGCCGGGCTGAGCAGCAGCGGGCAGCAACCGCACCGCGGGTCGTAGCCGCCGCCCCATTCCTCGTCCTCTTCGAGCAGCGGCCGACAGGTCGCCGACCACGTGGGACGACCCCGCAGCACAGTGGCCACGACATCACTGACCTCCACCCCCTGGCTGAGCTCTGCCGGATCGAGCATCGCCGTGAACTGGTAGTCACGCCACATCGGATCGCCGTGGTCGTAGTGCCACCCTTCCGGGCGCTGGGCGACCAGCCCGTCCGGACGCAGCACGACCCCCGTGTCCCGGGACGGCTGAACAGCGCACACCGCGCCGCCGTCGCCGTCGTGGTCGTTGCAGCTCACCAAGCTGACGGCTGTTCCGTAGGGCACGCCCTCGGCCGTCTCGACCCCCGCGCCGGAGCGCACGGTCAGCCGTCCGGCGCCCCGGTCGAGCCAGACCTCGACCGGGCCGCCGATCGGGGTGCTCCCGTTGTCCTGCAGGCACCGGTGGGTGAGGTGCACCGTGGTGAACCGCCA
The DNA here is from genome assembly GCF_029524215.1 of Kocuria oceani. Classification (NCBI taxonomy): domain Bacteria; kingdom Bacillati; phylum Actinomycetota; class Actinomycetes; order Micrococcales; family Micrococcaceae; genus Kocuria; species Kocuria oceani. Next base: position 20,504 of record NZ_JARAMH010000024.1, read on the forward strand.
CGGCGAGCTGGACGCCAGAGCGCAGAAGTCAGCCGCAGTGGGGATGCCGGGCAAGGACTCGCTGCTCATGCCACCGAGTAGAGCACATCCCCGCCCCGCGCGACGGACCCTTGAGATCAATCAACCGCACCGAAGAAGAACACCACATGCGAGGAACCCCCTCTGCAACGCCTCAGTGTCAGGCGATGAAGTCAATCATCGTGTTCGTCACCGGCCCCAGCGGATCTGCGGGGTCCGTGGGAACCAGTGCTGCGCGCAAGCGCTCACGCAGGTCATGGATGGGTTCCTCCCAGGGCACGAATCCTCCTGGGGCGCCGTTGATGTAGGTGCCGACGCGGACTTTGTCCTGCTCGTGGAACCGGACGATGCAGTCGATAGCTGTGTCCTCAGTCGCGGGATACCCCAATGCGCCTGCTTCCTGCATCACGTTGCCCACCGACACCCAATCGATCTCGTTGTATTCCCGCAGCTCGTGCTCGAGCTTTTGGAGATCTTCGTTCTCCATGAACTTCCCTTTCGGTGGTGTCCCGTGATCGCTGGGATTGGGTAACCTCTGCGACCCACGTTGCTAGGGAGCCCACCCATCCCGCTGGGTACGTCAGCCGATGACCCCGGCCTGCGGAACAGTCACTCTGCGATATCGGAACCCCAACCGCATCACAGTGGGTCCCGGATTCCACTCCGGATGAGGCCACCGCGGCCGTCAATTGATCTCCTTCTGGCACGCATATAGGCCTCATGTAGGGTCGCCCCACGGTATGGCCGACCTGTCGGTAAGGAGCACTCACGGGTCTCGTCTGAGAGGGCGAGAGAAGGGCAGGAAGTAGACCCCGGAGTTTCGCCATACCCTCCATCTGAGCCCTGGGGGAGGAACCCCTACTGCAATGTTGTTCTCGTGGGCTGTGTCCGGCAGCCGGGCCATATGTAAAGTGCAGGCCTTGGACGGGCGAGGGAATGGATGACGGAGGCTGGCTGGCTCCAGCCGTTCCGCCCTTTCTGGTCTCCGCGGACTGGACCTCTTGTGCCCTTTATCGGACGGGCCCGTTGTGGGGCTCGAGCGCGTGGCGTCGACCGAGGGTCAGCCACAGGATCGGCCCCAGTAACGGGGCGGCCAGCAGCACGAGTAGCCACAGCAGGCGCTGGGTCCCGGTGTAGTGCTCATCGCGGGAAAGGGAAAGCAGCGCGACGACGAACAGCACGATCACCGCGGCGCCGGCCAGCATCGCGAGGACTTCCCAGCTGGTGGGGATCAGCGGGTTCATTCCCGCCCCGCTCAGCCCCCGGAGACCTGCAGTTGCGGGGTGAGCCGGGTCCATCCCTGCGGTGCGTCCTCTTCGGGCAGCCCGTCGGGGTCGTAGTCGGCTTGGATGCCGATCAGGCCACCGGTGCCCACCCGGCCACCGGAGCCGCACCCGGCGACCCAGGTCTCCGGGGCGTTGGGGTCGAAGCTGAGTAGGCAGTCGCCCTGGCTCGGTGAAGACACGGCGAGGAACTGGTACCCGTCGTGGGTGGCCAGCAACCGGGAGCTGTCCGGATCGAAGTCGTACTGCCCGGCGGGCACCTGGGCCGGCAGCAGATCGGCCTCGCTCTGCTCACCGTCATAGACGCCGGGCCCGGCATCGGCGCACCCGGCCAGGCTCAGCGCAGCGGTCGTGAGGAGCATGGTCACCAGTGACCGGCGCATGACGATCCTCGCTCTCGATCGGGGCCCACGATGCTGTCTGCCCTTCCACTGTAGGGGCCGAGGACCCTGGCGGCGCGGAGCATCGACACGGCCCCGAGCGGTCCGCCTTGGCCCTCAGATGATCTGCTTCCGCGCCCATGGATGCCTCAGCTAGGGTCGCCCCACGGGATGGCCGACCTGTCGGTAAGGAGCACTCACGGGTCTCGTCTGAGAGGGCGGGAGAAGGGCAGGAAGTAGACCCCGGAGTCTCGCCATCCCTCCAACGGAGCCCGCGGTGAAACTTCATCAGCGCGGTGATGCTGTGCCCCGGGCCGGTGTCGGTCAGGTGCGTGGGCGGTCCCTGTTGCTGCGGGGTCGGCCGGGGGTGAGCATCCCGGACTCGTTCACCAGCAGCACACCTGCTGCCGCAGGCAGAAAGAGCAGGGCGGGCACCCATTCGGTGACGACGAACAGGCCCAGCGCGAGGAGGAGAACGACGATCGCTGCGACCCGGACTTTGGTGTGCATGACATCACTTCCGTTGAGTCCGTGAAGCCTAGCATCGGCCTCCAGCACGGCTTCCTGCCCGATTCAGCGGGCAGATGCTTCGTGAGTGGAACCGCTACGTGACACCCCGGGATCGCCAGCCTCCCAAGGGCGCCAAACCAGAGAATCGGGCACCAAGCGGAGAATGAGGGTCATGTCGGAAATGTTCAGGTGGGTGCCTGACCTCGAGCGGGGTGAGTGGCTGCGCCCAATGGAAGCCGAGCCGCTGGGCAGTGTCCTGTCGGTGGTACCGCGAGGCTTCCAGGCTTACGCGCGCCTGTTCCATCCGGTCGAGCGCGACCGGCCACGGGCGACAAGGACCTGGCAGGGCCTCGATGAGGCCACCTACTTCGCCGGTGTCCGTGACATCGAGGCCGCACTCGAGACGCAGCGTGCCACCTGGGCCCAGGCCGCGGCATCGTTCGGCACGACCATGCACGCCCAGGCCCAATATGCACGTCTCGTCCGGGCCGACTACGGCCAGGTCGACGGCGTGATCGCCGCTGACGGCTGGCGCTACGGCGACACATCCGAGGGCCGCCTCGACACCGCCTCGCTGGCGGCGGCCGCAGCGGTGCTGACCCGGCACACCAGCACCCCGGAGGCTGGGATCGCCGCGATCTGGGAAGGCTGGGGCGGGCTGGTCAGCTCGGCCGGAGCCGCCCGTCTCGTGCTCGTGCCCAGCGCCGAGTGGCCAGCCCCAGACATCGACGAGGACACGGGGACCGTCACCGCACGGTCGCTGCGCCAACGGCTGGCTGCGGCCCTGCGGCAGGGGCTCACCGGGGCGCAGGCGGTGCTGCAGGTTCGTCCCCGGGGTGCCCACCACGACCCCGCACCCGGCACCGGAGTGCTCACACCGGAAATCGCCGCCGGGCCGCGGTTCGCACTGCACGGGGGCACCGGGCGGAGCTACGTCTTGTTCGAGGCCGGGGCCGCCGACTTCGCCGACCCCACATGGCCGGCCCGTGCGCCCTGGGTCGATGAACCCTTGTGGGCGCCCTCCCCCAGCATCCTGTGGCCGGACGACCACGCCTGGGTGCTGGCCACCGAGATCGACTTCGACTCCACTCTCGTGGCCGGCACCACGGCACTGGTGCGCGAGCTCGTGCGAACCCCGGGTCTGGAGGTACTGCCCCTGCGCACCGACGCGGACCTCACCTGGGACGGCGACGCGCTCAACCGCCCCCAGTAACGTCGTCGCCTCAGACGCCGCCCGAACATCAACCCCTAACGCAACCTAGGGGGGATTGCCGCATGAACAGGTGACCTGTTCGTGCGGCAGTCCCGTCAGCTCAGTCGGCCGTCGCGCATGGTCACGGCTCGGTCAGCCAGCGGGACGAACTCGGTGTCGTGGGTGACTACCACGGTGGCCGTGTCGAAGCGCCGAGTCACCTCCACGAGCAGCTCCATGATCTGTTGGGACCGGTTGTGGTCCAGTGCCGCGGTGGGTTCGTCCACGAGCATCACCTGGGGTCGGTTCATCAGTGCTCGGGCGATGTTGACTCGTTGGCGCTGGCCCCCGGAGAGCTGGTGCGGGCGGCGGTCGGCGGAGCCGGACATGCCGACGAGTTCGAGCAGATCGCCTGCTTCGGCCGCGGCGGTCTTCAGTTCTGCTCCGCGGGCACCGCGCAGGTGAGCGGTGAGCACGAGCTGTTCTCGTGCGGTGAGGGAGGGCAGCAGGTTGGGTTGCTGGAAGATCATCCCGATCTCGGATCGGCGCAATCGGGCCAGTTCCTTCTCGGGCAGGTGCGTGAGATCGCGGTCGGCCAGGCCCACCCTCCCTGTGCTCGGCCGGATCAGGGTTGCTGCTACGGCCAGCAGTGAGGACTTGCCGGATCCGGACGGTCCCACCAGAGCAGTGATGGTTCCGGTCTCGGCCGAGAAGTCCACGGTGTCCAGGGCGCGGACTGTGCGGGGGCTGCCGTCCTCGTGGGTGCCGTCGGCGTATTCCAGGGTGACGTGCTCCAGCCGCAGCGCAGCGATTGCAGGAGCAGCGGACCGAAGGGCGGGCGTGGCGGGGTCGGTGACGTGGGCGGATTTCATGGTCAGTTGCCTCCGAGGGCGAGCAGGGGATCGATGGATGAGACGCGGCGGACGGCGAGGAGGGAGCCTGCGACTCCGAGGGCGAACACGCCTGCGGCGGGCAGCAGGGCCGTGGTCGGTGACAGGGTGAATGGGACGGCGGTGCGGGCTATGGCGCCGATGCCGGCACCGGCCACTCCCCCGGCGAGGACGCCGGTCAAAAGCACTACAGCGGCTTGGCCCAGAGAGTCGCGCACGAGGTAGGCCCGGGACGCGCCCAGGGCGCGCAGCACGGCGATGTCGCGGGTGCGCTGGATGGTCCACACGGTCAGGAAGGACACCACGACCAGGGCGGAGATCCCGTAGAGGAATCCCTGCATCATCAGCAGGGACCCTCGCTCGGACTGGTAAGCGGGCAGGGCGGCGAAGGCGCCGCGGGTGTCGGTGGTCACGGTTCCTGTCTCGGTGCCGGCGTTGGCAGCAGGGGTGTCCGCGGTCAGGGCCAGTGTGGTGGCTTCGACGTCCTGGTCGAGGTGGGCGATGTCGGGGTAGTCGGCCATGGCGGCCCACACGACGGGGATGTGGCTGTAGTACTCGTCCTGCGTGATCCCTGTGACGGTCAGCGCGGTCGTGGACAGCTCGACGGTGTCTCCCACGGCCGCACCGAGGTTCTCGGCCACGGTCTGGCTGAGGACTGCTTCCCCGGGTCCTGGATGCGTCGCCCCGTCGAGGGTCCGAAGGTCGGGGGCCAGGACGGTGCCGGTCTCGAGCCCGACCACGGCCACGCTGGTCGCACCGGTGTTGGGGCCGGCTTGGGCCCGTGTCTGGGTCACCCCGATCCGCTCCACGTCGGTGTCGCCGACCGCGCCCTGCCAAATCCGGAGCTGGTCGCCGGTGATTTGGGACTCGGTGAAGGTGGGTTGGCCGGAGCCGTCGGCCGGAGCGCTGAAGACGAACTGTTCGGCGTCCAGGCGTTCCAGGGCAGAGGTGTTCTGGTGGCCCAACCCGTTGGTCAAGCCAGTGAGCAGGACCAGCAGGAGGGTGATCAGGGCCACCACAGCGCCGATGAGGGCGAACCGCCCTCGGGCAAAGGTGATGTCGCGGATGGACAGGTACATGGGGAAGCTCCTGTGGCTGCTGATAGTGGAGGCATGGCGTGCTTCCCAGCATCGCGAGAACGGGCCCGCGCGGGATCGCCCCGCCGGCCGATGTGCGGGCACTGATCCATGGATCGGGGGATCAACCGTCTGGTGGACCCGCACGAACCGTCCGCTCCGTAGCATGGCCACAGACCGCATCGATCACTTCCTGGCCATCGGGCGGTTCCACGGCCGGACGGTGGCCCAGGACGAGGGAGACAAGTGCACGAGGACACCTCGACCCCCGCTGTCCTGGGCGCCCTGCGGATCACCCTGCACGTGAGTTTCGCGGCGCTGCTGCTGCTGGGGATCGGGCGGGCCGTACTCCAGGCGCACGCCTCCGGAACAGGGGTCCGGCCACTGGTTCTGCTCCTGGGTCTGGCGATGTTGCTGGCGGCGGTCTATCTGGTGGGGACGGTCGCGGAGAACAGGGCCGCCCGGCGCCAGGCGGGGTGGGACCCGCGGCCCCTGGCTCTCCCCTGGCTCATCGTGGTCACGGTGCTGTGGGGCACGCTGACGCTGCTGAGCCCGGACTTTTCCTGGGTGGTGTTCCCGCTCTTCTTCGTCTACCTCGTCCTTTTGCCTCGCGTCGTGGCTCTGGGGTGCATCGTGGTGCTGACGGCCGTGGTGATCGTGGCACAGTTGCTGCACACCGGACCCGACGGATTCCGCGCAGCCATGGTTGTGGGCCCCGTCGTGGGGGCGGTTTTCGCCGTCGTCGTCGGCCACGGATACCGCAGGCTGTACCGCGACGCCCAGCACCACCGGCGGGTCATCCGTGCCCTGGAGGCCGCCCGGACGGAACTGGCTCACCGAGAACGCGAGGCCGGGCGCTCAGCAGAGCGCGAGAGGCTGTCCCGGGAGATCCACGACACCCTTGCCCAGGGCCTGTCCTCCATCGTGCTGATGTCCCGGGCCGCCCGGCAGTCCCTCGATCACGCCGACCCCGCCCGGGCTGTGGAGCGGATCGCCATCATCGAGGCCACCGCGGTGGAAAACCTCGCGGAGGCGCGACGCTTCGTGCGCGATTTGAGCTCTCCGGCACTGGACTCGAGTCTCCTCACCGCGCTGCGGGAGGCGTGCGCGCACACCGAGCAGCAGGTCCGAGCCTCCGGCGCCGATCTGGCCTGCAGGTTCCGCTGCGAAGGCGAGATCCCCGACCTGCCGTCCGAGTACCAGTCCGTGCTGCTACGCACTGCCCAATCGTCCCTGGCCAATGTGGCCGTCCACTCCCGGGCCCGGACCGCGGTGGTCACCTTGGCCGGGTGGGACGACGCCGTCTCGCTGGACGTCTTCGACGACGGGATCGGGTTCGTGCCGGACGCGGCAGACCGGGACAACGACGAGGAGCACTACGGGCTGACCAAGCTGCAGCACCGGGTGCGCGAGGTGGGCGGGACCTTCACCTTGGAATCCGAGCCCGGCAACGGGACCGTCATCAGCATCCGCCTGCCCTCGACGCGCCCGACCGTCGCACCGACCCACCGTGGCGCCGAGAACGCTTCCGTCGAGGAGAACCGATGAACGCCGAAGACATCCGCGTGCTGCTGGTGGACGACCACCCCGTGGTCCGCGCAGGACTGCGTGCCGTCCTGGAAGGGTTCAACAACATCACCGTCACCGCCGAAGCCGCCGACGGACAGGAAGCCCTCGAGATCCTTGCGGATCCGGCAGTGTCCGCGGATGTAGTGGTCATGGATCTGCAGATGGGCTCCGGCATGGACGGCATCGAAGCGACCCGCCGCATCAAGGCGCTCAACGGTCCCCCGGTGCTGGTCCTGACCACCTACGACACCCAAGCGGACATCGTGGCCGCACTCGAAGCCGGCGCCACCGGCTACCTGCTGAAAGACGCCCCGCCAGAGAGCATCAGCCAAGCCGTCCAGGACGCCGCCGCTGGGCGACCGGTCCTCTCCCCCACGGTCACTGCGCAACTGCTGAAACGTGTCACCGCCCCTGCCACGGCCCTGAGCGTCCGCGAGATCGAGATCCTCCAGCACCTGGCCACCGGAGCCACCAATCGGCAGCTGGCCAAAGCCCTGTTCATCTCCGAGGCCACGGTCAAGACCCACCTGATCCACATCTACGACAAACTCGGCGTGGACAACCGCACCGCCGCCATCGACCGAGCCCGGACCAACCGCATCCTCTGACCTGCCTGTCCCTCGCAGAAGCAGCAAGCCACACTCCCGTGTGGTGGCCTACTGCGCAGGTGTCGCATGGGAGCCGATAGGTGCGGCGACATGGCCACGCATGAACACTCGCCCAGCGAGCATGAGTGGCCACACCGGGAGCAGAGTTTCCTTTACCGGTCTCGTTATCCGACCCACAGCACGCCGAGCAGAGCGAGCCCGGCGACCCAGACGGTGGCCGCTGCCGCGAGAAGGAACGCTCGGGCGCCCACCCTGGTGAGCAGTGACACGCGGATACCGGTGCCCAGGGCGAACATGGCGGCGGTCAGCAAACCGGTTTGCGCTCCGTGGGCGGCGGTGAGCACAGGTTCTGACACCAGCCCGGTGGAACGCAGTCCCGCACAGGCCAGGAACCCGACGATGAACAGCGGAACCACCGCAGGGCGCCTGACAGCTGCGCCGGTAGCAGTGGAGTGGGTGCGCTGACGGGCGCTCAAGATGGTGATGACCGGGGCGAGCATCAGCACCCGCGCCAGTTTCACCGCGGTGGCGAGCGTCAGAGCGCTTCCACCGATGGCTCCCCCGGCGGCCACGACCTGAGCGACTTCGTGAATGGACCCACCGGCCCATAGCCCCGCCTGTGTCTCCTCCAACCCCATGGCCTGGGCCAGCAACGGCACCAGCGGGATCATCACGGTCCCGAAGATCACCACCAGCGCGATGGAGGTGAGGACCTCCTCCTCTTCTGCCTCCACGACCTCATCGGCGGCGGCGACCGCGGCGGCCCCGCAAATGGAGAAACCACAAGCGATCAGCAACCCCTGCGCCCGGGACAGCCCGAGCAGCCGGCCCAGGCATGCTGTACCCGCAACACCGAACCCCACCACGGCGACCACCACAGCCAGCATGCCCGGGCCCAGCCCCAGCAGATCACCGAGCACCAGCTGCAGCCCCAGCAAGGCGATGCCCACGCGCAGCAATTCCTTGGCGGTGAAGGACAGACCCGGAGTCAACCGGGCGGGCAGCGGAAGCAGGTTGGCGACCACGGCACCGAGCACGATGGCCAGCAGCAACGGGCTCACCGCCGGCAGCCACCTCCCGGCCCCCAGCGCCAGCGCGGTCGTCGCGGCGCAGAGGACCACTCCGGGAAGAAGTGCTGTCACCGTGGTGGAAGGAGACGATGTCCTGGGCATGCTCGGTGGGGCGCTCATGGTCTCAACCCTCCGGCAGGATCACCCGGTGCGATAGACGGCGTTTCAGCACGAGGGCATATCAAGGATGCATGGCCAGCACATTGGGCATATGGTGCGAGCATGACGCAGTGGCCGGATCCGACGGTGCTGGAGTTGCTGGTGGGCATCGACGACCATGGCAGTCTCAGCGCTGCCGGCCGACACGCAGGGCTGGCTCAACCCAATGCCAGCCGCGCCCTCCAGCTCTTCGAACGTCAGCTGGGGGTGGCCTTGGTACGGCGCAGCCCTGCCGGTTCCACTCTCACCCCGGAAGGCACCGTCATCGCGCACTGGGCGCGACGGGTGCTGGGCGAGACCCAGCGGCTGCTCGAGGCAGCGGAGGGTCTGCGCGCTCACCGGCAGGCAGAACTGGCCGTGGCCGCGAGCATGACGGTCGCCGAGCACCTGGTGCCCGAGTGGCTGAGCCGCTTCCACCGGGCCCACCCCCAGGTGCGGGTCCACCTTCAGGTGCACAACTCCGATCAGGTCTTCACCGACGTTGCCACCGGAACCTGCGACGTCGGGTTCGTGGAATCCCCCTTCGTTCCATCACCGCTGCACCACCTGGTGGTGGCCCGCGACGAGCTGGTGGTCGTCGTCCACCCCACCCACCGCTGGGCTCACCGGGGCAGCCCGTTGACGATCACCGAACTGGCCGGAACCGCCCTGCTGGTCCGCGAACCGGGCTCCGGGACCCGCACCACACTGGACCTGGCGCTGCACTCCTACGACCGCGCCGATCCGCTGCTGGAGATGGGCAGTGCCGCAGCGATCCGTACCAGCGTGCTGGCCGGAACCGGTCCCGCGGTGATGAGCACGCTGGCCGTGGCCGACCAGGTGAAAACCGGGGAACTGAGCGTCATCAAGGTTCCCGGCCTGGAACTGCACCGTGCGTTGCGAGCTGTCTGGACAGGCCCGCCGCGCTTGATGGGCCCAGCCGGAGATCTGGTTCAACTGGCACGGGACCACCACGCCCGGCCCAGTATCGCCACTTCTCGCCCCTAGGGCGTGTCTGACAATCGTTTGGACCACGCGAGCACCGCCTTCAGGATCACCGCGGCCCGGTAGACGATCGCGTACTTGTCATACCGGGTTGCCAGCCCGCGCCACTGCTTGAGTTGGGCGTACTGGCGCTCGATGACGTTGCGGCCCTTGTAGGCGGCCGCGTCGAGGCCCACGGGCCGCCCACTGTGGGAGCCCCGGCGTTTCCGGTGGCCCTGTTGGTCCGCCGGCTCGGGGATCACGGTCTTGATGCCACGAGTGCGCAGATGGGTGCGGATCGCCCGTGATGAGTACGCCTTGTCGCCCAGGACCGCGTCCGGGCGGGTGCGGGGCCGACCTGCCGGCCGGGTCACACGCAGCTGTTCCAGCAGCGGCAGCAGCATGGGCGAGTCTCCTGCTTGGCCAGGGGTGATCAGGCTGACCAGTGGCAGCCCTGCACCGTCGACGAGCTGATGGATCTTCGTGCTCGGCCCGCCGCGAGAACGTCCGATGCCGTGATCGGCCGGCTCTTCACGCGGATTCTTGTAGTTCGATCCATCCCCCTGTGTGGCGGGTGGTGTTCGTGGCGTGCTGATGTGCCCGGGCGATCGTGGAGTCCACCGCCACCGACCAGTCGATCAGGCCTTCCGCGTCCGCGGCGGCGGTCAGTGTTGCCAGCACCGTGTCCCAGGTGCCTTCTTCGGCCATGCGTCGATGCCAGGTCCACACGGTCTGCCACGGACCGAAGACCTTGGGCAGATCGCGCCAGGCGATCCCGCACCGGTACCGGTAGATGATGGCCTCGACCATCATCCGCGCATCCGAGAACGGCCTGCCCTGCCGGCCTGTGCGAGTAGGGAGCATCGGGGCGATCAGCTCCCACTGAGCATCAGAGAGGATGTGGAACCGGGACATGCCTTCCAAGGTGTCAGCCGGCCCCTGGACTCATTGTCAGACACGCCCTAGTGTTTCCGTACAGCCCGTGACCGGGACTCCCCCTCGGGTTCGCCCCTCCTCCCGCCCCGTCAGGGGCCTCGGTGGAGACAGAAAGGCAACAGTTTCCATGACCACCAAGAACCGCGCCGTGGCATTCCACGGCATCAAGGACGTGCGCGTCGACGAGCTGGACTTCCCCAAGCTGGAGATGCCCGACGGCTCCGCCGCCCCGCACGGCGTCATCCTCAAGATCGTCGCCACCAACATCTGCGGCAGCGACCTGCACATCTACCGCGGGTCCTTCCCCGTGCCCGAGGGCATGGTGCTGGGTCACGAGATGACCGGCCAGGTGCTGGAGGTCGGCAGCGACGTCCAGTTCCTGAAGGAGGGTGACCTCGTCTCCGTGCCGTTCAACGTGGCCTGCGGCCGCTGCCGCAACTGCCGCGCCGGCCGCACCGAGGTGTGTGAGACCGCCAACCCGGAGCAGGCGTGCGCCGCCTACGGCTTCAATCTGGGCGATTTCCAGGGCGGACAGGCCGAGTACCTGTTCGTGCCGTACGCCGACTTCCAGCTGCTGCGCTTCCCGGACCAGGAGCAGGCTATGGAGAAGATCCTGGATCTGGCCGTGCTCTCGGACATCCTCCCCACGGCGTTCCACGGTCTCATGGCGGCCGGCGCCAAGCCCGGCTCCACCGTCTACATCGCCGGTGCCGGCCCCGTGGGCCGGTGTGCCGCGGCTGCCGCTCGGCTGCTGGGCGCCTCGTGCATCATTGTGGGCGACCAGGACGCCTCGCGGCTGGAGCTGGTACGCAAGCACGGCTGCGAGACTATCGACCTCTCCGCCACGGAGAACCTGCAGGACGCCGTGAACGACATCCTCGGCGAGCCGATGGTGGACTGCGCGGTGGACTACGTCGGCTCCGAGGCCCACGGCCTGGGCTCCGCGGCCGATGAGATGCAGCCGATCGCCGCCGTGAACCAGGTCCTGGACATCACCCGTCCAGGCGGAGCCACGGGCATCATCGGCATCTACGGGCCGGACCCGATCGCGGAGACGAAGGCCGAGCAGGAGGGCACCTTCCCGGTGGACTTCGGCAAGGCCTGGATCAAGTCGCCCCACATCATCGGCGGCCAGGCGCCCATCATGCGCTACAACCGCCAGCTGATGATGTCGATCCTGTGGGACCGGATGCCGTACCTGACGGAGATGGTCAACCCGCGCGTGATCAGCCTGGACGAGGCACCCCAGGCCTACGCGGAGTTCGACCAGGGCTCCGTGGAGAAGTTCGTCATCGACCCCCACGGGATGATCGCCCGCTGAGCGACGCCGCCTGTTTCGTCAGGCTCAGTCTGGGTGGTTCTCCACCGCACCGCGCACTCCGCCAAAGTGGGGTGCGCGGTGCCGCATGGGTGCCCGGTCCGCTCTGGCGGCGTCGTCACGATGCCCAACAATGGCGCGATGCCCAGGATGCACCGGGCCGAGATGGGCATGCCGTTGCCGATAACGGTGTGACATCCCCGCCGTCTCGACCGTAGAGGATCAGTGCGACCGGCCATCCTGCGTGATGGGGAGGACACCCTCGTCGTCATGCGTCTGGACCGGTTGGCCGGTCCCTGCCGGATGCGTTGCGCACCGTGCAGGCCCTGGCTGATCGGGGGATCGGCTTGCAGGCGTTGGACGTGGACCTGGACACCTCCACGGCCTCGGGACGGCTGATGCTGAACATGCTGTTGATGCTGGCCGAGTGGGAACGGGATCTGCTGCGTGAGCGCACCTTCGAGGGCGTGGCCCGGGCCCGTGCGGCCGGACGGCGTCCGGGGCCGAAGCCGAAGTTGGATGAGGAGAAGACCGCCGCGGTCCGGGCCGCGGTGGCCGGAGGGCAGCCCGTGGCCGCTGTGACACGCTCGTTCGGAGTCTCCCGGCCCACGATCTACAAGGCACTTGACACCACCAAGGCCGGCCAGCCCTGAACGGCCCGCGCCCTGTGGATGTCCGCGGTTCGGGCCGGTTCTTCCCCGCAGGGTGAGACCCGTCGCGATGTCCTTCTTTACACCTGGTCTCAAAACCTGGTCGGTCATTGCTCGCCCTCGTTCGGAGGGCTGACCATGCCTGCATGGCCACGAGGAAGCATCAGTGGATGGTCGATGACCGGCTGTGGGAGCTGATCGCTCCGCTGATCCCGGAACCGCCACCGCCCCGGGGTCCCGGTGGGCGACCGCGGATCGACGACCGCGCAGCCCTGGAGGGGATCCTCTTCGTGCTGCACACCGGTTGCCGATGGCGGGACCTGCCTGTGGAACTGGGCTGCGGGTCCGGGCACACCGCTTGGCGCCGGCTGCGCCACTGGCAGGAAGCCGGGGTGTGGGAGCATCTCCACCGAGCCGTGCTCGAGGAGCTCTCCGAGGAGGAGATCCTCGACTGGTCCCGGGCCAGCATCGACTCGGTGTCCGTACGGGCCCAAAGGGGGGCGAGCTGACCGGCCCGAACCCCACTGACCGCGGGAAAGCAGGCACGAAGTACCACTTGCTCACCGACCGCAACGGCCTGCCGCTGCACGTGCTTGTCTCGGCGGCCAACACCCATGACAGTCGTCTCTTCGAACCACTCCTGGAGACCAACCCCGGGGTGCGCCCCCGACGAGGACGCCCGGGGCGACCACGGCGCCGTCCGGAGAAGCTGCACGCGGACAAGGGCTACGACTATCCCCGCTGCCGCCGCTACCTCCACCGCCGTGGCATCAAGGTCCGCATCGCCCGGCGCGGCATCGAGGACAAGAACCACCTCGGTCGGCACCGCTGGGTGGTGGAGCGCACCATTTCCTGGGTCCTGCGCTTCAAGCGCCTCGGCATCCGCTACGACCGCACCGAGGCGACCCTGCTCCCATTGCTGTTGCTTGCGGTTACCCTCATCAACCTCCGCCGTCTGAACCCGGCAACCGAGTTATGAGACCAGGTGTTAAGGGCCGCGACAGTGAGTGAGCCGCCTGTTCTCTCGTTCTAGTGTGGGCGCCCCCGCCCTTGTCTTGATCGATATAGGGGGCGGGGGCATTTCACTTCCGCCCGGGCCGCGCGCGGCCACCCGGTAGCCCCCACCGGGCATCACACTTGCTCAGACCGGGGTAGCAGTGCAACTACCGCAGTACCGCATTCACGCTTGCGTTACTGCGGTAGTGCGGTCACTGTTCGGGGTGCTGGGCTTCGATGGCCTGGATGATCAGCTGGGACATGGGTACCCCGGCCTCGACGCTGTGCCGGCGCAGGTGCTTGTGCAGGCGTTCGGGCAGGCGGATGGAGGTGGCCTTGATGGGCTCGGTGGCGGCCTGGGCGTGGGCGGCGTAGGCCAGGGTCATGTCCGGGCCGTCGGTCGGAGTGGCCGGGGCGGGGGTGCGACGGCCGCGGGCGGCGCCGGGGGTGGGCTTGGTGCTCACGTGGGGTTGTACTGGTGGGACTCCCCGGCCCCGTGCGCGGGTGCCGGGGCGGCCAGGCCCTCCCCGCTCCGCCGCTTGGCGTGGTCGAGGATGACCTCCTGGTAGAGCGCGTCCAGGCCGTTCACCGGGTGCTCCCCACGCGGAAGTAGGTGCGCACCCCGGCGAGCTCGGTCAGGAACCGGTCGACGTCCTCGGTGGTGTTGTAGAGATAGGCGCTGGCCCGGGTGCTGGCGGTCAGTCCCAGCGCCCGGTGCAGTGGCTGGGCGCAGTGGTGGCCCACCCGCACGGCCACCCCGGCCACGTCCAGGACCTGGCCGACGTCGTGGGCGTGCACCCCCGCCACGTCCACCGCGGCCAGCCCCACCCGCTCCGTGCCCGGGGCCGGACCGATCAGCCGGACCCCCTCGAGCTGGGCGAGCCCGGCGGCCAGCCGCTGCCCCAGCGCCCGCTCGTGGGCGGCGACCCGCTCCATCCCGATCACCTGCAGGTACTCCACGGCCGCGGCCAGCGCCACGGCCTGACTGATGCGCTGGGTGCCGGCCTCGAACCGGGTGGGGGCCGGCAGGTACCGGGCGGACTCCATCGTGACCTTGGTGATCATGGACCCGCCGGTGAGGAACGGGGGCATCGCGTCCAGCAGCTCGGCCCGCCCCCACAGCGCCCCGATGCCGGTGGGCCCGAGCATCTTGTGCCCGGAGAACACCGCGAAGTCCACCCCCAGGGCGGGCAGGTCCACCGGCAGGTGCGGCACCGACTGGCAGGCGTCCAGCACTGTCAAGGCGCCCACCTCCCGGGCCAGGCCCACCAGGTCCGCGACGTCGGTGATCGCGCCGGTGACGTTGGAGACGTGGCTGAAGGCCACCACCCGGGTGCGTTCCCCGATCACCTGCCGGGCGGCCTCGTGGTCGAGCAGCCCGGCGTCGTCGACGGGGATCCAGCGCAGGGTCGCCCCGGTGCGGGCGGCCAGCTCCTGCCACGGGATGAGGTTGGCGTGGTGCTCGGCCTCCGTGGTGACGATCTCGTCACCCGGGCCCAGCCGGAACCGGGCGGCCGCGTCTTCCCCGCGTCCGGCCGAGGCGTTGGAGAAGGAGTAGGTGATCAGGTTGATCGCCTCGGTGGCGTTGGAGGTCCACACCAGCTCCCGCTCGGTGCCACCCACGAAGCCGGCCACCACCCGGCGGGCCTCCTCGTAGGCGTCGGTGGCCTCCACGGCCAGGGCGTGGGCCCCGCGGTGGACCGCGGCGTTGCGGTGCAGGTAGAAGCTCCGCTCGGCGTCCAGCACGGCCAGGGGCTTCTGGGAGGTGGCCCCCGAGTCCAGGTAGACCGACGGACTGTTCGTCAGCAGCGGGAAGTCCTCCCGCAGCACACGCACCTCGGCATCGGTCAGGGGCGCAACGGGGAGGGCGGTCGGCGAGGTCACTGGGGATTCTCCGGGGAGGTAGCAGGACCGTCCTCGGGGCGGCGGGGCCGTAGATAGGTGCGGCCGGTGGCGTCCTTTTCC
Organism: Kocuria oceani; assembly: GCF_029524215.1. Taxonomy (NCBI): domain Bacteria; kingdom Bacillati; phylum Actinomycetota; class Actinomycetes; order Micrococcales; family Micrococcaceae; genus Kocuria; species Kocuria oceani. The sequence goes on from NZ_JARAMH010000024.1 coordinate 36,087, forward strand.
GTGATGTACTCCTGCTGGAGGTTCTGATACCACGCCTTGGTCTGTTCGCTGGGCTGGTCCTGGCCCCGCAGGTCCCGGCGGCTGCGGGCGGCCGGGCCGTAGATGCGCATCGACAGGTCGTCGAAGCGACGGAACAGGCTGCGCTTGGGCGGGACGGGCTCGTTGTTCTCGGGGCGGGGTCGCTTGCTCATGGTCTTCCTCGTACTAGGTCGTCGTGATCGGTGGGCCGGTGGGCCCTCCGGGTGCGCAGTGGGCGTTCGTCCACTCAGGCCCGCACCGGCTGTTCCGCCAGTTCGCGGGTCTCCCCGCTCGTGGCGTGCACGGAGGCTCGGGGTGTCTCGTCCACGCTCAGGGTGAAGACATCGGGTCGGGCGTAGTGCCCGACAGTGTCCAGGTCGAACCTCGCCCGGGTCAGCTCGTCCAGGTCCACCTCGGCGACCAGCACGCCCTCGGTGCCGCGCAGCGGCCCGGCCAGCACCACCCCCAGCGGGGAGACGATGGTGGAGCCTCCGTTGATCAAGACCGTCTGCGGGTCCTCGCCCTGGACGGGGTGGACGTCTCCGGGCAAATCCGCCCGAGTGAGGAACTGGTTGGCACTGAGCACGAAGCACCTCCCCTCCAGGGCGATGTGGGCCATGCTGGCCTGCCACTGCTCGCGGTCATCCACCGTCGGGGCGCACCAGATCTGCACGCCCTTGGCATACATCGCCTGACGGAACAGCGGCATGTAGTTCTCCCAGCAGATCGCCGCCCCCAACACCCCCACCGCGGTGGCCACCGCCGGCATGGTGGAGCCGTCCCCCTGGCCCCACAGGTAGCGTTCGGCGGCGGTGGGCATGAGCTTGCGGTGAGTGGCCACCAGGCCCTCGGCCGGGGTGAAGAACAGCACGGTGCAGTACAAGGTGGACCCGTCGCGCTCGATGGCCCCGACCACCAGGTGGGTGCCCAGCTCGGCGGCCAGCCCGGCCAGGCGATCGGTCTCCGGCCCCGGCACCGCCACGGCCGCCTCGAAGTAGCGGCGGAACAGCTCCCGCCCCTCAGGGGCGCGGGAGCCGACGGTGATCCCGAAGTCCAGGCCCTTGGGGTAACCGCCGACGAACGCCTCGGGCAGCACGATCAGCTCAGCCCCTTGGGAGGCGGCCTCACGGATGTAATGCTCGCCCTTCTCGAGGGTGGCCGCGGTGTCGAACAGGACGGAACCGGCCTGCACGACGGCCACTCTCACAGATGTCATACCCGTAATCGTCCTCCCCACCCCATCAGAAGGGAAACTAATATGGGCGATAATGACCATCGACGAACGTGATTTCCGGAATGTGGACCTCAATCTGCTGGTGACCTTCGAGGTGCTCATGCGCGAACGCCACGTCACCCACACCGCCCACGCCCTGGGGATCAGCCAGGCCGCCGCCAGTGCGGCCCTGGCCCGGTTGCGCCGGCTCTTCGACGACGAGCTGTTCACCCGCACCAAGGACGGAATGGCCCCCACCCCGAAGGCGAAGGAGATCGCCCCACGCATCCGGTGGGCGCTGCGAGAACTGTCCGGGGTGCTGTTCGAGGAGCCCGTCTTCGACCCCGCCGCCAGCGACCGGGCGTTCGTGCTGGCCATGTCCGACGACATCGAGGCCCGCATGCTGCCCCGGATGCTCCAGCACCTGCAGGAGCAGAAGCTGGGAGTGTCCGTGCTGGTGCGCCAGTCCAACCGCTACACCGCCGAGTCCCTGATAACGGAGGGCTCCGTGGACCTTGCCATCGGGGCCCTGCCCGGGTTGGCCGAAAGTTTTCACCGGGAGGAACTGTTCACCTCCGGCTACGCCTGCCTCTACGACGGGGACCGCCTGGGGCTGGGTACCCCGCTGGGGCTGGAGGACTACCTGGCCATGCCGCACCTGCTGGTCTCCTACGACGGCCGGCGCGGGATCGTCGACGAACTGCTCGAGGCCCGGGGGTTGCGCCGGCGCATCATCGGGTCCACCACCCACTTCTCCGGGGCGCTGACCCCCTTGAAGACCGCCGACGTGGTGGTCACCCTGCCGCGCCACGCCGTGCAGGCCTTCGCCGCGACCACCGACCTCGTCCTCTCCGAGCCCCCCATCCCATTCCCCCGGTTCACGGTCTCGATGGCCTGGACCCCCCAGCGCGAGAACGATCCGGCCCAGCAGTGGCTGCGCAGTTTCGTCCGTGAGTGCCTCGGCAGCTGACGCGTCTCACCAGCACTCTCCGGCTCCTCGGGCCTTCCAGGAGCGGAAACTCAGGCAGTAGGCATTGGAAGCTCGCGGATGCGCCGGTAGAGGGTGGCCCGGGACATGCCCAGGTCGCGGGCCACTTGGGTGGCCGGTTCCCCCGAATCGATCAGCCGCAGCGCATTGCGGATCTGGGAGTCCGTGAAGGTCTGGCGTCGCCCGCCGAGGTCCTTGCCGGCGGCCCTGCGCTTGGCCACCGAATCGGCGATCCGCTCTCGCTTGATCTCTAGCTCCATCTGGGCCAGGGCGGCCATGACGGTGAAGACCATCGAGCCCATCGGGGTGGCCGTGTCGACGTCTCCCCCGCCGAGGTTGAGCACCCGCAGCCCGGCACCTCTCCTCCGCAGCGCTTCGGCGAAGGCCAGCATGTTCTGCGTCGAGCGGCCCAGCCGATCCAGCGTGGTGATCACCAGGGTGTCGCCCTCCTCGAGGGCGGCCACTGCTTTGTCGAACTGCGGACGAGATGCACGGCTCCCAGACATTCCATGGTCGGCGTAGACGTCATCGCGCCGCACACCGGCACCCAGCAAGTCATGCACTTGACGATCCGCATCCTGCTGTCGCGTCAAAACTCGACGCATACCCGATCAGCTTCCCCACGTCCACTCCATCTGTCTCGCAACTAACGTTGAATATCCGATTCTAGGGGCATAGATAAAGCACAAGGATGCGAGACAGGCAGAACCGCGGAATCATGCGGGCTGTCAGTTTCCGAAGTCGGCTGCACAGACTTCCGAAGTCCTCCGCAGCGTTATAGGAAGGTCCCGTCAAAGGATCCTCATTTCCGCCGACGTCACGGCACAGTGCGAAACGATGCTCGACAACGTGGAGACCTTGCTGGGCGAAGTCGGGCTCGAGCCGAAGCACCTGGTGCGCACGGTGCTGTATTTGACGGACTACGCCGACGTCGGTGCGTTGAACACCGTCCATGGCCGCCGGCTGAGCATTCCGTACCCTGCACGGACCACTATGCAGGTCGCCGGACTACCCCTGGGCGCCGCAAGTCCAGGTAGACGCCGTCGTGGCGTTCCTGTGACCGAGCCGTCGTCACCGCACAGGCGATGACACATCCGGGCAGCAGGCGACGGTGCTGTTCTCCGGGACTGGCCACGTCGTCCGCGTAAGCCGGTAGGCCCGTGCACCGTTGCGGCTGGTGGTCAGTGCTCCAGCAGCTGGGCCATGAGGTACTCGTCGATGCATCGGTCCTGCCGCTCCAAGGAACCACGACGTAGACCCTCGACCTGATAGCCGTGACGCAGATAAAGGTTCAAAGCGCGCAGGTTGTCGGCCATCACGGTCAGCTCCAGACGCCTCAGGCCCCGCCGGGCCGCCTCGGCGCGACAGCCCTCCAGCAGAGCCGAGCCCAGCCCTCGTGAGGCGTGGGCGGCGTCCACGCCAAGCGCCAGGGATCCCACATGAGCGACCCGCCGGTAAGGTGTGACCGCCACAGACAGCCACCCCACGAGTTCAGCCGGCCCGCCGGATGGCCCCTGAGGGGCTTCCGCCACCAGGTCGAAGCTGCCGCGATTCCCTTGGCCCGCCAGGCGGTGCCGCAGCCGGCCAGGGTCCGGGTCACGTTCGCCCGGTTCGAACAGCATGAACGAGGACTGGTGGTCCAGGCGCTGCTGCAGCGTCAGCAGCGCCGGAGCGTCGTCAGGAACGGTCAGACGGATCATGCCCTCCATGGTGCCCCCTGTCCCACGACGGCCAGCAACGCTCACTTGATCCGCCTCTGGGCCAGCAGCTTGCGCCCGTCCTCGCGTAGCTGCCCGGTGGGGGAGACGTGGCGGTAGAGGGTCTGACGGGTCACGCCAAGCTCTTTACACAACTCCCCCACGTTGGTGCCGGGCTGGCCCATGGAGGCCGCGGCCAGCCTTACCTTGGCGGGGGTCATCTTGTAGGGGCGCCCGCCCTTGCGGCCTCTGGCCCGGGCGGAGGCCAGCCCGGCGGTGGTGCGTTCGGAGATCAGCTCGCGTTCGAACTCGGCCAGGGCGGCGAAAATCCCGAAGACGAGTTTGCCGGAGGCGGTGGTGGTGTCGATCGCCGCGCCTTGGCCGGTGAGGACCTTCAGCCCGATGCCGCGTTCGGTGAGTTCGTGCACGACGTTGACCAGGTGGCGCAGGTTCCGGCCCAGCCGGTCGAGCTTCCACACCATCAGGGTGTCCCCGGACCGCAGAGCCTTCAGGCATGCGGCCAGCTGCGGGCGGTCGTCCTTGGCCCCGGAGGCCTTGTCCTCGTACAACGCCTCCGCCTCGACGCCGGCGCCCAGCAGCGCGTCGCGCTGCAGGTCGGTGGTCTGAGACCCGTCGGCCTTCGACACCCGCATGTAGCCCACCAGCATGGCTCACTCTCCATCACTTATACGACCGTTTGCGTGACACGGTGGTCGCGAATCCGCCGATCACCCTTTTGTGTCACTTAACCCGTTACTTATCCTAGGTCATACAAAGGATCCCATTACGGTGTTGTGTGACAGGCAAGAGGCGTTCAAAGCGTCCGAGAAAATGCGCGTCGTGCACCGCGTGCACAGCATGAGCGACGTACGGGTTCGAACGTGATGAGCAATGAGTACGCTGGACATTGTTGACGTGGTTTACAGACGCTCGATGAATGGGAGAGCTCGGTGGCTTTTGAGGTGTTCGACAAGAGAATGACTCCGCTGGCGAAGGCACCCAGTGTCACGATCCAGAAACGGGGTGTGATCTCGCTGAACAAATCTGCCCATGACCTGCTCGGCAACGTGGAGACAGTGGAGTTGCTCTACGACCAGGGCCGTCAGATCATGGCGCTGCGCCCAGCTGATGACTCGTCTCCGCATGCTTATGCGGTCCGCACCGGTTCCAAGCGCGGGCCCGGGCAAGCCATTGTCTCGGCTACCGCGTTCACGCAGCACTACGGGATTGACACCACTGCCACGAGGCGATGGAAGCCTTTCGTGGAGGATGGCATGCTCTGCGTTGACCTCACCGTCGAGGGTGTGGTGATCACCGGCAACCGCACCAAGGTCGCGACCGTTGCGGAGCCGGAGGAGGCCGACGACATTCTTGCCGAGGCTCCCGCCTCCGACTCACCGACGGATCACTCCGCCGACCACGCCTGAGTGCCCGCCTCGGCCGGGGCGCCACGGTGCCCTCACCGAGGGCGAGGAGAAGAACCGCGCTCATGGCTCCCGGAACCAGTCGGCGGGCACTTGCCCGAAGTGCTCTGAGGTCACGGCCCGGGAGGGAGATGGTGTTCGGGGACCCCGAGGGTGATCATGTCCTGGCGGACACGCTTCCGGTGCTCCGGGGTCCGATTCCACGCGGTGAGGAAGGCCAACAGCTGGGAGGCGACGGCGGGGTCGTCCTGGGCGGCGGCGATCACCTGGTACATGGAGTCCCTGGCCTGCCTCCAGTACCCGGCCGGCTCCTCCATCAGTGTGGCGCCCTGCTCAGGGGCGTTACCGGCCGCGGTGGTCTCTGGGGCGCTCGTCCCCTCGGCCGGTGGTGTGCCGCCGATGACGGGGCGGTGGGGCTCAGAACGCAGCAGCGCCCCGAGCGTGCCCGCGGCGGGTACTTGCCCGGTGTTGATCAGGTGCATTGCGGTGGCGGCGGCTTCTAGGAACGACTGCTGGTGGGGCCAGGGTAGGGCCTCGTAGGGCCGCCACCGGGTCATCCCGCCGCGCAGCAGGCGACCGGTGTGCTGCCAGATCTCCCGCAGCGCGCGTTGAGCGCTGCAGCCCAGTGCGGAGATCGGGGTGGAGAGCTCCTCGATCAGCGTTCGCAGCAGCCGGAACCACACCCCGGCGTGCACCTGTCGTCCCGGCAGGGACACGATCCCGGTGCGCATAGCTTCTTCAGTGCGCCGGTCCATCGCCGCGACCGGGCCCGGCACTGTGGTGGGGCCGGTGTCCGGGTGCGTCCAGGAGAGGAAAGCGCCTCGGATGCCCATCATGTCCTCGAGGCGGCAGCCGTGGTCGGGGCAGGAGAGTCCCACCGGCAGTTGGGAGACCAGGGTGAGTTGCCGGGCCTCGGGTGCGGTGTTGTCGATGCACACCGGGCAGGCCCGGTGCATCGGCGCAGACTTCTGCTGGGTCGGCAGCCAGGCCCGCCAACCCGGTACCCGACGGTGCGGGATCTGCCCCGGCGCCAGAAGCACCGAGTGCTGCCCGACGTAGGTCTCGAAGCCGACCCCGGGTGCCGGCTCAGCCTCCATCGGGTCCAGCAGCCAGGGCACCTGCCCGGCCACCGTCATCCGGTGCAACTGGGCCCGGGGTACGCCGGTGCGCTCGGTGAGGGCGGTGAGCACCCCGGGCGGCGGATCCACGTCCAAGGTGTCGAGGCTGTGGGCGTCCAGCTGCAGGGAGACCGCCCCGAGGTTGTGCCCCAGCAGCTGTTGGGCGTCCATGCCGTAGGCGCCGGCGACCCGATCCAACCAGGACGACAGGGCCTCGCCCTCACCGGGGCGCGGGTGCAACGGCCACCGCAGCATGGTGGTCATGCCAGTTCCCGCTCGAACAACCGGCGCCGCTCGGTGGGCCCGGCATAGGGGGCCATCAGCAGCGTGGTCTGGGTGATGGCCTCTTCCCCGGATTCAATCCCCGCCACCGCCGCGTCAGTGAGCAGGTGGGCCAGCTCCCCGATGGTGCCCTCGCACCGGGTGAGCAGATACCGGGCCATCTGAGGGGTGGCGATGGGCGAGGGGCGGCGCAACGGGAAGGAGGCGGCGAAGCTGGCCAGCAACGAACACCCCAGCCCGTCGGGCTCCCACCTCGGCAGGGTGAACGGTTCGAAGCGGTTCTCCAGCTGATCATCGGAACGGATCGCCAGGTAGGCCTCCCGGGTGCCGACCCCCACCAGCGGGATACGCAGCTCGTTGCCCAGAAACCGGATGAGGTTCAGGAACTCCCGGCGGGCATCGGCGCGGCCGGCCAGCACGTTGTGCAGCTCGTCGATCACCAGCATCCGCACCCCCACCGCCCGCAGCAGCCCCAGAGTGCGTTGCTCGAGCTCGGCCAGCCGCTGCCTTGGGCGCAGCGGGGCCCCGAGGGCGGCCAGCAGCCCGGTGTAGAAACGGATCACCGTCGGCTCCGAGGGCATCTGCACCACCAGCACCGGGATCCGTTCCCGGTCCGCCTCGCTGACCGGTGCGTGGAGGCGCCGGAACTTCTCGATGATCATCGACTTGCCGTTGTTCGTCGCCCCGATCAGCAACAGGTTCGGCATCCGCTGCTTGCCCGGCCACGCCAACAGCTCCTCGAGCCGGCCCAGGGCCGCGGTGGCCCGCGGGTAGCCGATCCACCGGTCCGCCCGCACATAGTGCAGCCGCTCGGTCCCGGGCAGACGGGCCACCGCCCGGGCCCCCGGATGCAAGTGCCCCAGGTCCCCACTGTCGATGTCACCGATCTCGGCCTCGTTCACCATTGCTCGATCTCCTCGAACGGCGCAGCGGCGTCCACGCCGCCGACATCGGTGTCGCCCACATCCACCTCGGAAAGGGAACCGTCCCCCGCCGGAGGCACCAGGCCGGGGCGGGGCAACGAGCTCCCCGTGCTGGCGTGACGGCGGCGCTGGGCGTCGCGGCGTGCCCTGCGCGTGGTGGTGGCGGCGGTGTCGGTGATGGTGCGCATCTGCTCCACCACCCGGAACAACGCCTGCTCATCGACCTGCGCTCTGCCCTGCTCCCGCAACCGGGCCAGCGCACCACGGTGCTCCCACACACTGATCGGCGGATGCGACAGCGTCCGGTAGGGCACCGGCAGATAAGCACCCCCCTCAGGCTCGAGCACCCAGATCCGGCTGATGTCGCGCGGATCGCGGCGGAGCACGAACTTGCCCAGTCGATCGCGGCGTCCGATCCAGGGCTTGAGCGCGTCACTGAAATAGCGCACGTGATCGACCACGAAACCGGTGCGCGTCAGCGACCGGCGGATCACCGGCAGGAAGTCGATCAAGAAGGCCGCCTCATCCCCGACGGTCCCCGGCGGTCCCCCGGCCGTTCCAGCCGCCCAGGCCGCCGCCGGAGTCTGACCCGTGGTGGTGTGCACCCGCCCGTGGTAGCCGGCCACCGCCAGAGCCATCCACCGCTCCAACTCCCCCAGGGTCAGCACGGCCCGGGCCTGGGAGTCGTAGCAGCCCCGCTCCCCCGGATCCGAAAACGTCGTGCCGGGCAGCTCGTGCACCATCCCCATCAGCGTGCCGATCACCCGCTCGACCACCCCGCCGAAGTGGGGTTGACCCGCCGGCCGGTAGGCCAGCGCGATCCCGTGCTGCTCACAGCCGCGGCGCAACGCCTCGGAATGGAACTCCGAGGCATTGTCCACATACAACTGCCCCGGCTTGCCCGCCATCGGCCAGGAAGCCTCCACGCCCAACCGCTCCAGCCACGGGCGCTTGTCGGTGACCATGTGCCCCAGGCACAACCCCACCGACAGCGCCGAGGGCGCCTCCAGGGTCAACACCATCCCGACAATGGACCTGCTGAACACATCGATCCCCACCGTCACGTACGGCCGCCCGATCGGCAGCCGGTGCCGGGCGTCGACCACGATCACATCCACCACCGTGTGATCGATCTGCACCTGCTCCAGCACCGACCTCACCGGTGGGACGTGTCCGCCGGCCGGCTCCAGGGCCCGTGCCGCATCCGGGCCCGCCCGCGCCCGCCTGGCCACCACCGGGTCCAGGTCGGCGATCCGCCGGGCCACCGCCCCACGAGAGGGCACCGCCAACCCCCGGGAACGGCACACCTGGGCGACCTCCCGACGGACCGAAGCGATCGACCTACGCTGCCGCGACAGGTAGGACCGGCCCAGCACATCCTGGATGACCGCCTCCACAGCCTCCGGCAAACGCCGCCCACCACGGCCCCCGGAGGAAGCCCCCGGGACCAGATCCGAAACCACACCCTCCCCGGCCCGCCACCGGCCCAGCAACGTATAGACCTGCCGCCGCGACAACCCCAACTCCCCAGCGGCAGCACCCGCAGCAGCGGCCCCCACCGCCCCAGCCGCCGCCAGCGGGCCGATCACCTCCGCGCGCCGGACCGCCACCGCCCACACCTCACCAGGAACGCTCAGCAGACCCCGCTCAACCACCCGGTCACCCTCGACCGTCTCGTCGTGCATATAACTATGGAACAACACCACCGGTCGCGCACACGAGCACGGAAACCCAAAATGACCGAACCCGACTACACACCCCCGCCATCACAGACCCGACCGTGCAGCCGACTTCGGAAACTGACAAAAAATCACAACGGTAAAATTCATGGGACGAGACGTCTCGCATACCATGCCTTAAAAGACATCGCGAATGAACCATGCGTGATTGTCAAGCAACTGCGTGCAATGGTTACGATGAAACTCGTCCGTGCTAGTCGCGACCCATAGGGGAACGATGCCGTTCGAAGTGTTCGACAAGGGAATGACTCCGCTGGCCAAGGCCCCGAGCGTGACCGTCCAGAAGCGCGGAGTGATCTCTCTGAACAAGGCCGCCCACGACCTGGTCGGCAACGCCAAGACGGTGAAGTTGCTCTACAACTGCGACCGTCAGGTCATGGCATTGCGCGCAACTGATGACTTCTCCCCGCATGCCTATGCAGTCCGGAGCGGGTCCCAGCGCGGTTCCGGGCAGGCAATTGTGTCTGCCACGGCCTTCACACCGCCCACTACGGCATCGATACCACCGCCACCGCCGATGCAAGCCGTTCATGGAGGATGGGATGCTCCGTGTGGACCTCACGACCGAAGGCATCGTGATCACCGGCAACCGCACTAAGGTTATGAAGCCAACGGACCCCACGGAGCCGGTGGAAGTCCCCGCTGACGAGGCATGCACTGAAGTACCCGCCGATGACCCCGATCGCAACTAATCCCACTCCTCCACTCGGGCATCGGAAGGAACACCACCCATGACCCAGAAAGTCGAAGTGCACCTCGAGGATGACCTCGACGGCGGACCCGCCGAAGACACCATCATCTTCACCCTGGACGGCAAGGACTACGACATTGACCTCTCCGCCACCAATGCCGAGAAACTGTGTGAGGCCCTGCGCCCCTACGCGGAGGCCGGCCGCAAGACCACCCGCAGCAGCAGCCCCCTTCGCACCCGCGCCTCGAGCAGCGCTCCAGACACCGCGAAGATCCGGGCCTGGTCGAAGGCGAACGGCTACCAGGTCTCCGACCGAGGCCGCATTCACCAGACCGTGCAAGATACCTACAACGCTACCCACTGACCCCGGCGTCAGCCGGTACATTCAGCCACATCGCCCATGTACGGATAGCCGCAACTCGGACCCGTTACGAGACGTGGAGTGCCCTCTCCGCACAGTCAGGACTCTCATTTTTCTTCACCATCGATGGAAAAGCTCAGTGCAGCCATGGAAGCGGCCATGGAAGAGCGGACTTCCTTGAGCTTGTCCTTATAGGACTTAGCAATACGACTTTTCTGGTCTGCGGTGCGACGCGTCTCACTCAGCTCTTCCTCGATGCGCGCCATGCCAAGACGCATCTCCTCGATCGCTTGTTCCATTTCCAGGTTTGCCAGGGCTTCGTCCTCCAAACGTTGTCGAGTGTCTACCAACTCGTCTTCAACCTTGGATGAGGTCCCGTCGTCCAGGAGCAGCCGAATACGGGCAAGCACCTCGTCAGCCGTCAGCACGTTTTGCTCGTCCTCGGGGCGAGAGGCACCGGGGTTAGTGCGGACGCGATTCTCCACAATGAGTGAGGCAATATCCTCAGGCGATACGGCACCTTTCTCCATGGCCTCCCGGATTTCTTTGGCCAGCCTGGCCGCAACCGCATGCTGTCGCGAGGTGGGTTGCCACTGCGCGGTCGGGTCCACGTACTGCAACCCTCGACGCAAATCTTCTCTTTCCCGTTGCCGCTCTTCGGATGATTTAGTGCGATCGACGTGGGAGCGGTGGTGAGGAATGATCGGGCGGATACTGCCCCTCTCATAGCCACATTTGGCGCACGCATAGCGGACCGTGCCGTCGGAGTAGGTCACCACATTGATGTAGGGAGAGTCATAGACCGTGCCGCCCTTGGAAGACATGTGCGACCGGGACTTGTACGGGGTGGTCTCAACGACAATGGCATTATCAGAAGGTAGATCCTCCTCTACAGGAATGCTGAGGCGCTCATTCACAAGTGCAGTATTAGCGGGGAGTGGGATCTCTTCTGGGGCGGGCGTCAGCTGACTCCCAGCAAGAGGTTGCCCTTCCGGCTCGTCATCCACCAAGCTACGCATCCCGTATCCACCGGGACCGTGATGCACATACTCGTTCGTGTCTCCGAGGCGCGGGACCGGCTTACCTGGGTTCAGTTCCAGCTCGCATAGCCCTCTGATGAAGGAGGGGACATCTGTTCGGTACGGCTCCTGGAGCTGCGCTGTACGGCTGCCGTACTGGTACTCCAACACCCCAGGGGTGTACTGGTCGATCTTTACTCCATGGCTCATTTGGACCAGTAGAGATGCCTCGAACAAGTAGGTGGGCATTTGGTGGCGATCCAGGATGACGCCCTTCATCGCCCGTTGGTGCATCTTGTTCTGCCGCTGCGAGTCTCCAAACACCTCATCGAGTGTGGTGATGTCCGTGATGCGCTTGACCGGACTGAATGCCATATTCTTCTGAATGGTGGCATTTTTGCCTCGCCCTCGACGAGAGGGTCGCTCCAGCTGCGTCTTGATGTTTTCGTATACCCGCCCTCTGTCCCCATCGAGGTCAGCTCGCAGGATCACGGGAACGTCGACAGAGGAATGAGTCAGCCGGAACCCAATACTGGTGTCCGTGGCCTTCCAGCCATGTTGCTTGGCGAGGTCCAGCAGTTCCTGGGCATGTTGACTGACGTTTTTAGGGGTCACTGATCAATTCCCTGTGGGGTGGAGTCGAGGTGGGGGCCTGTTCACATCTCAGTCTAATAGGTGATCATAATTCTTAAGGGAACATCCATGGACCGGGAGGTCAAATACTCCGATCAGCACTCCTCCACCTGCACCAGATTGGTCAGGTGCCTAAAGTCCGCCAGGTTGCGGGTAACCAAAGCCAATCCATGCGCCATCGCCGTCGCCGCGATCATCTTGTCGACGACGTGACTTTTGGGTAAGGCGCCGTTCCGAAGCACCTCCTCCGACACCACTCCGAACGCTAGAGCACATGTGTCGTCGTAGGGAAGGCCGGCACCAAAAGTAGCCCTGATCTTGGCAATCCTGTCCTCCCTAGCTCTCCGTACAAGGGAGTTCGCTCCTGCGGTAGCCACTCCCATGTAAAGCTCTGAGAAGGAGAGCGAACTGATCATGAGTCCAGTGAACCCACTCAAATTAGGAGTGACCTCATCGGCCTTGAGCAGGGCAATAAGCACGTTGGTGTCGAGTAATGCCCTCACCGCTCGGACCAGGGATCGTCCGTCGTGGTAGTCCGTCGGTCTTCCGCCAACTCCTCTTCCCATCCACCGTCATCGGAGGGCAATGGGGTCATCATTCGGTACACCTCCTCGGGGGTCACCTCTCTCGGTTGCTCACTAGCCAGAGCCCGAAGAGCCGCTACACCGAGGGCAGGCGGGACAGATGAGGAGCCGAACAATCTAGAACTGAAAGGAACAGGGTGTGAGCCGAGGACCTGTGCAGCAAAGTCAGCTGTCGACATCCTTGGAAACATCTTTTGGACCATCTCCTCAGCTGCGCGCCTGAACACTTCGAGTTCACGGGCGTGAGCCTGGTCCTGCAGAACCCTGTGCACTTTTTGCCGCTTCAGCTGGTCACGATCAACGTTCACAGGGGCCTCCTCATACTCATCTCTACGCGCAATACGTAGTACGTAGAACCTAGATCCCCATGCTTGGACAATCCAGGGCAACGATGCACCGAACGGTCTTGGCTCGACTTGGAACCCCGCGCGGCACGTCGCATCGATGCTACGGCGTGCCGCGTGGGACGATCATCTCGTGTCCAGATGAGTTGCAGTAGGAGGGTGTCCCCGGTGGTCGAGTTTCATCCCAAGACTCACTTGCAGGTGGCTGCCTGGGTACCCGACGACAACCCAAAGCGGCCATGGGACGAAGCGGCAGATCTCGCCGCGAACTGGATCTGGCAACGCAGCGAAGTCAAAAGCGTAGCGCCGCTACTAGTGACCAACACGTTCCAGAACGGAACCGGCATCGGGGCGCTGGATGACATTGTTCATCACGGCGGACACGCAACGCCGCAGGGCAAGGAGCGCTTCGACCCCGGCCCCGTTCTTGCCTACGCCCCAACTGAGAAGACACTAAATTTCGCGCTTGATCTTGCCCGCGGGCACTCACTCGTTGTCGTCGAAACTGCCCGCTTCCCGATTGCCGAGTGGGCCGCCGAGGCGGCAGCAATCAACTTGTTGGATGGCAGCACCACCTCAAGCTCGCTCCCCGACGACATCCGGAGCGACCTCGACCATGCGGTCTTCTTCGGCGGAAACAACGGTTGGACCGGCCCACATGAGAAGCAGCACGCCCGCACTCACCTGGCTGACCATGTGCGGACGGGACGGCTGGCCCCGCAACACGCCGCGTCATATGTCATGGCGCAGGGAGTGTCAGATAAGGGAGCGAGGCGGTTGCGAGAGCTACTCGAGAAAGTGAGCAAGTGACGTCCACATGGCCGGAGTGAAATTCATCAAATACCATTGGAACCGTCTAGAGAAGGGCGCAACTATCGTCGTATCGCTCAGCACGGCCGCGAATGTACGGCTCATGGACAGCACAAACTTTAACGCCTACAAGAACGGCCGGCGGCACCGTTACGCCGGTGGCCTGGTCCGGAAGTCACCGTTCCGAATCACAGTCCCTAAGACAGGAAATTGGTACCTCACTATCGACCTGATGGGCCTGAAAGGGACGAACGTTCGCCACTCGGCCACGGTCGAGCCTCCCCCACTGCCCACCGCGAAATCGGCGCCGCTTCGCTCGCTCAGCGGTATCCAGCACGAACGTCCGCCGGTGGCACCCGATGAGGACGGACAGACGTGGGACGTGTTCATCTCACACGCGAGCGAGGACAAGGAAACCGTCGCCGAACCACTTGCCGCTGAACTGAATGCACGAAACCTTAAGGTGTGGCTCGACAAGACCGAGCTCCGCATCGGGGATAGTCTGCGCCGCAAGATCGACTACGGCCTCGCTCACAGCACCTTTGGCGTGGTCATCCTGTCCAAATCGTTCTTCGCCAAGGGCTGGCCACAGTATGAGCTGGACGGAATCATCGGCATGAGCGTCAATGGCGAACAACGCATGCTGCCCATCTGGCACGAGATTTCCCGCAGCGAAATCGCCAAGCAATCACCTTCACTCGTCGACAAGATCGCACGCAACACCGCGATCAATACTGTGTCTGAAATCGCCGAGGAGATAGCTGAGGTTGTGCACGGGACCTAGTGGCCCGTCTTCGATGTCGTCTGCCACGTTTCCTGAGAAGGGCTCAAATGGATCGTGCAGCAACCACGTCCATCCGGTGGATTTTTTATTTAAATTGACTGACTTTATATATATCCAGGACCTCGATAGTTCGTACGTATGTTTTAGGAGTTTTCGTGGCACGTCGCCGTGGTTTTTTCGCTGAGATGCAACACCAGGCCAAGCTCGCTGAGCAACGCCAGCGCGCGGCAGTCCGAGAACAGGAAGCTGCTATCCGTCGTACTGAGCAGGCACGCAAGGCCGAGGAGCGGGCAAAGCTCGCCGCGCAACGTGCATCGGAGGCTGAGCGCAAGCGACTGGAGAAGGAGGCGGCAGCAGCCCATGTAGCCTCGCGGCAGGCGGAGGTGGAGGAACTCAACTCCGAGCTCACGGCGGTCTATGACCGCGTCGACAGCCTTCTCGAGGCGACCCTGGACGTGGATGATTACGTCGATCTGGAGAAGCTCCGTCAGACGGTCAACCACGCGGCCTTTGAGCGTGAGAACTTGAGGAGGCCTCTTTCACCCCCTCAGCCAATCCCCGATCCCCCCGCCCCGGTCTTTCAGCCGCCCGCGCCGCCAGCGGGGCTATTCGGGCGGAAGCAGAAAATGGCGCAGGCGCAGGCCCAGGCCGAAACCGACTTCGCCCATGCACAGGCCGAGTGGGAAGAAGAAATGCGAGCATTGCCCGCCCGCCGTCAGAAGCTCGCCGCTCGGCACACAGCAGCAGAGGAGACCCGGAAGCGGGCTTTGTCCGCGGAACTGGCCCGCTATGAGGCCGAATGTGCTGAACGGGAGAAGGAGGTCGCAGAGCACAACGCCGACCTCGATCAGCTCATCGCCAATCTGGGCTACGGCTCGGTGGAGGCGGTGCAGGAGTACGTAGGCATCGTGTTGGCCAACTCTGTGTACCCCGAGGGTTTCACGGTGGAGCACGAGGCGCAGTTCGACCCCGAGACGGCGGAACTGTCCCTGCGGGTCCTGATCCCTGAGCCGAGCACCATCCCGACGATCAAGTCCTACCGCTATGTGAGGGCCAGCGACGAGATCACCCCGGTGGCGCTGTCGCAGAAGGACGCCAGGGACCGGTATCTGGGGATCGTCCAGCAGGTGGCGTTGCGTTCCCTGCACGAGGTCTTTGAAGCCGACCGGCGAGGCCTCATCCAGAGCATCGCCCTGGAGGTCGGCACGCAGACCACCGACCCGGCTACCGGCAAGAGGGTCTACGTTCCGTTCTTGGCCGTCGGCACCGCCCGGGAGGTCTTCTCCGAGATTGATCTGTCGTCCGTTGTGCCCGCGGCCACCCTGGAGTATCTCGGTGCGTCGGTCTCGAAGAATCCTCTGGGCTTGGTGGCTGCCAACACGGCGGGAGTGCGTCGTTCCTGATGGCTGACAACGACTCGCCGGTCTTCAATCCGCCCCCGGGCTGGCCCAAGCCGCCTGCGGGGTGGCGTCCGCCGGCTAGCTGGAGCCCGGACCCCTCCTGGCCGCCCCCTCCGGAAGGTTGGCAACTGTGGGTGCCCGCCGATGCCCCGGAGCCCACGAAGGCTGTCCCGAAACCAGCGGAGGAGACTCCTGCACCCGACCCGCCCGCACCGTCGACGACACCGGAGGCCACGCGGATCGCCCTGCTCGAAGCGGAGAACGCCCAGTTGCGGCAGCAGCTGTCCGAGGCGTCTTCCTCGGCCGAACCCTTCATCGAGCTCAGCGACGCCCGGGTGCTCCAGGACGTTGGCATCTACCATTACCACCACCCCCTGGAGAACGCCGCCGCCTTCCGCGACCGTCTCACCGACCTTGAGGCCCGGATCGCTGAGCTCGTCGCCGCCGACCGGGCCATCGTGAAGTCGAACGCCTTTACCTTCGACAACTCCCTGGCCAAGGGTCGGCGGATGACCAATGACTTGGCCAAGCTCATGCTGCGGGCCTACAACGCCGAAGCCGACAACAGCATCAGGTCCCTGAGATTGGGCAACGTCCAGACCGCCAAGCGCCGCCTCGAGGCATCTCGGGCTTCCATCGCGAAGCTGGGGGCGCTGATGGAGATGCACATCAGCGACGAGTTCCACCAACGGCGCCTCGATGAGATCGAGCTCACCGCGGACTGGTTGATGAAGAAGCAGGAGGAGAAGGAAGCCGAACGCGAAGAACGTGCGCGCCTGCGCGAGGAACGCCGGGTGGAACGCGAGCTGGCCGAAGAACGCGCCCGCCTCGATAAGGAACGCACTCACCTTTTGAACGCGCTCAACGCCATCCGCTCCTCGGGCGTCACGGATCCTGACCTCGAGCACCGCTTGGAGTCGATCGACGAGGCCATCGCCCAGAACGACTTCCGGGCGGCCAACATCCGAGCCGGCTACATCTACGTCATCTCCAATCGCGGGGCATTCGGTGAGGACGTGGTCAAGATCGGTCTCACGCGCCGCTTGGAACCGACCGAACGCGTGGACGAACTCAGCGGCGCCGCGGTGCCCTTCCGCTTCGACATCCACACCCTGTACTTCTCCGAAGACGCCGTCACCCTGGAGAACGAACTCCACAAGCACTTTGCATCACGGGCGCTGAACCAGGCCAACCCCCGCAAGGAGTTCTTCTTCGCCTCCCCCTCCGAGGTTCGCGAAGTCCTCGCGGAAAAGGTCGGCAACCTGCTGGAGTTCAACGAACAAGCCGAAGCCACCGAGTACTACCAATCCCTCAACAGGTGGCCCGCCAGACCTGCAGTGGACAGAGACGACGTAATAACCACTTCGCACGATTAGGGCAAGTATTACTGGGACGATCATACTGACAAGTAACCCCAGTCTTAGGAGTCTCCATGCGCGTTCTCAAATATCTCGGAAATGTTCTGGTCGTCGCTGTAGCGGTCGTCCTCATCCTCGTCGCTCTGCTTATTGGACTGAAGGCCTTCGGCTTGTCGGACCCGGCGCTGGAGGCCGTCGGAATCACTACACAGCAGCCCCAGGCGACTTCCAACGACGAGAATGCTACTCAAGCAGCCGACCCTCCCGAGCAAGGTCGTGCGGAGCCCAGCGATGCGGCAACTCTCCCCGAGGCTGTCCCAACGCCTATGCCAACCCCTGAGGCGGTCCCCACGCCGGAAACAAACCCCGAGGCTGTTGCTTCCCCTGCGGAACCCGTAGACCCCGTAACAGCAACAGAGGCCGTAAACCGCTACCTGGCTGCCGAGCCCTGGTACGGGCCGCAGGAAATGGGCACCTCCATCGTGGACACAGTGGTGGTTGAGGGCGACGACGTGATCGTCACCTTTGTCACCGACCTTGAAACAAACGCCACCAAAACCTACGCTCCTAGCGTCCTCACGGATGTCACCAGTGCACTCCGAGCACACCCTGATGATCCCGCCCTTCAAAGCCTCGATTTGGTGGCTATCTATACACAGGACGGCGGAATGGCCACCTACGAGACACTGTGGCGCTAGTGTCATGCGCCGGCCATTCGTTGTAGAAGACGTGCGAGGAACCCAGGAGATTCCTCAAACGTTCTCAATAGGGCCTTCGGGTGGGATTCCTGCTAGCTGACGGAATGTGGGTTCAGTTAGGCTATTGCGGCCGTGTATATTCTTCGGTGCAAGCCATGATGAAATCAATGAGAAGGTGCTGAGTTGGCGCAGAGCGTGAAAATCATTCTGGAAGACGACCTCGAAGGCGGACCGGCGGAGGAGACCGTCCAGTTCGGCCTGGACGGCCGGCAGTACGAGATCGACCTCTCCACCGCTAACGCGGAGAAGCTGCGGGAGGCCCTGCGCCCCTACGCCGCCGCTGGCCGGCGGGCCCAGGGCAAGTCCCCCCGGACCACCGGGCCCCGTTCCTCCTCCGGTGGTAACCCGGAGACGGCGAAAATCCGGGCCTGGGCGAAGGAGAACGGGTACGAGGTCTCCGACCGCGGCCGCATCCACCAGTCCGTCAAGGACGCCTACTACGCCGCCCAGTAGACCCACTCCCCCACCCGGACACCGCCTCGGGCCGTCCGGGTGCTCCGCGTCAGGGGGGTCTGATGCCGGCGGTTACGGCCGTGGCATTACCGGGGAACGTCTCGGGGCAGGGCTCGAGTACGGGGGCCCTCACCGTGGCCCCTCCGCACGGTGAGCAGCCGGTGACGGGCTGATGATCAGTTTCCGGCCACGGTGCCCCCGGGGCGCCCCGCGTCCATCTGGACAGCGCTGGTCGTCCCTTTGGCGCCCGGGAACGAGCCTCTCTGGGGCTTAGCCCTGGCAGCTTTCGGACCTAGCGCGGGCACCCGCGTCGTTCGAAGACCCACCGGACCACCCGCCCCATCCCGCCGCCTGTCACCAGAAGAAGAGAACCCGGCCCACCAGCAACGGTGAGCCGGGTTCCTTCCTCTCCGACCATGGGAAAGCGGCCCTTCACAAATGAGCATGGGTAGGTGTCTTTCTCCACGGCCGGTGTCCGCCGGCGGCGAGCAGGGCGCGTAGACGGTAGTTCTCGAAGTTCCGGAACCCGCGGGCGACC
>NZ_JARAMH010000025.1:0-54354 GCF_029524215.1 Kocuria oceani
GCGTCTCCGGCGACGGCCCGGTACTGGTTGTAAGCGGCGTCCTTGGCCCGTAGCAGCTGGCAGGCATCGGCCAGTTGGGTGCGTTCGTCCTTGGTGCCGTCCTTGCGGTAGACGATGACCGGGACCTTCACATGCCCGTCGGCGATGGCTTCCCCGAGGGTGTATTGGAAGACGATCTTGGGGATGTCGGTCGCATCCGGGGTCGCGGTCAGACCCACCAGAGCCACCGGGTGCAGGGCACGAATGGCTTGGGAGAAGGCTTTGGCCTTCTCGTGGTAGATGTGATGCTCATCGGCGATGACGAACAGGTCCTCGGTGTTCTCCAGGTAGGCATAAAGCGCATTGCCGAGGGTCTCGTCGTCCTCCCGCACCCGGCGGCTGACCTTGTCGCTGGGGCGGATCAATTGCTGGACGTTGAAGACGAACACCTTCAGCCGCTCCGGATCCCGCAGCACGGTCCCGACCTCGGCGCGCTGGAAGTTCTCCGGGGTGATGACGAACGGGACGGTCTCCGCCCCGGCGACGTACTTGGCCGAGGCCTCATCGAAGTTGGCCAGGGTCTTGGTCTGGATCGTGCTGTTGGGGGTCACCACCAGGACGTGGCGCACTCCTTGGGCGGCGAGGTAGTCGATGAGCGAGGACATCAGGAACGTCTTGCCGACTCCGGTCGCCAGATCGGCCACCATCTCGGTGAAGGACCCGTCGGCGGCCACGATGGCCTGCACGACCTCGGCCAAGGCCAACCGGTTGGGTTCGCGCAGGTCGAAGCGGGCGGCGATCTCCAGCAGCAGGGCTTCGTCGTAGGTGATCTCGAACATCACTTCACCGTTGCCTTCGGGAACAGGTCTTCGGGGGCCTTGCGCAATCGGGAACCGGGGGACAATTCGCTCAACAACTGCTCGGCCTCCGGCAGCACTCCCTTGGCCACGACCACCGCTTTCTCCCCGTCACCGAGGTGTTCCACCACGGTGCGGACCACCTGCTCATCGGCCACCCCGTCCACGACCGCCAGACGCAACCGGCGCTTGACCCCACAGAACACCGGGTGATCCGGGGTCAAGGAGAACCGCAGCTGGCCGGCCACGGCCTGGGAGAACGCACCATTGGTCGCCGCCTCGGACAGGTACACCTCCCCGTCCTCGTCGTCGACCTCATACATGGACGGGCCCATCCGGGCCACGGTGAACCCGCCCCCGCCAGTCCACTGCGCCGTGGTCTCTTCCCTGGTGCGGGTAGCTGTTCGAAGTGCCTTGACCGTCTGCGGATCAAGACCGCTCATGGACTTGGTCACCCGGCCGAGCAGAGTGGTGAAGAGCTGGGCGTCTTCTGGGGTCATGCCTTCCGGCAAACCGGCAACGTCCACTCGTTCTTTCTGGATGGTGATGCCTCCGGTGTCTTCTCCTCGGACCACCTTGTTCAGGCGTGGCTGGATGAACTTCTCTACCGTGCTCTGCAGAAGTTCGACCGTCACCCACCGACGTCCCATCTTGTGCGCGACTGCTGCAGTAGTGCCTGATCCACCGAAGCAGTCCAACACAAGGTCACCTGGCTGCGTAGCGACTTGGATGATGCGGGAGAGCAACCGCTCCGGCTTGGGGGTGTCAAAAGCAGATTGTCCAGGGAACAGGGCTTTGATCTCCGCCTTGGCTTCCCGGTTGTGGCCGACCATCTCGTTGCTCCACCAGGTGGAGACGGCCAGGCCGGTGGAAGGGACGTAGGACTTCCGGCCCAATCCACCGGTCCCTCCGGAGCGGAGGATAACCATCGGCCAGTCGCCTTGTTCATACCGTTGCCGGGCGATGCCTTGCGCCTCCTCCAAAGGAATGGCCAGCATCACCGCCTGGACACCTTGCCGTACCGCATCTGCAGGCACCCCGCAGAGGGTCGCTCGAGCAGAAGCGTCCTCGATGTCGCGCAACTCATAGGGGGCGTAACCGTTCATTTCACGCAGGATGGTCGCCTGCTCGGTCCACCAGCACCGGCCCCGTGCGGGGTAGTGCAGTTCTCCCGTGATGGGGTGTTGAATCGCGTAGACCATGCCCTGATGCGTCTTGGCGCCTGGTGCGGTGGGGTCACCGTCAAACCAAGGTTTGGCGTCGCCGTCGGGGGAGGAGAACCGGGCGTCTGACTTGGCAGTGCGGGGCAGCCGATTTGGCGCCCACGCTGCGCTGCGGCGGTAGACCAAGATGAAATCCTGGTCGATGGACAGTCCCTTGGCATCGTTCCGGGTGGAATCGGCCTTTTGCCAGACCACTTCGCCAACGAAGTTCTCCGCGCCGAACTCTTCATCCAATAGGCCGCGCATGCGGTGGACCTCTGCATCGTCAAGGTGCACCCAAATGGAGGCATCACCGGACATGAGCGGCTTGAGGTGACGAATCCGGTCGCGCATCATCGTCAGCCACACGGAGTGCTCCAGCGCATCGGCGTAGTGCTCGAACGCCTGATCAGTGTTGAAAGGCGGATCGATGTAGACCAGCTTCACCTTGCCCCGGTACTTCTGCGACCACTCCGGCACGGTGCCCAAAGACCGCAGGGCATCTGCGGATTCCCCCGCGATGAGAAGGTTCTCGCCGGCCCCGGTGGGTCCCTCGAGCTCTCCTACCGTGTCGGTGACCTGGAGGCTCTTGACCTCGCGGGCGCGCGGGTCACTGCGGTCCACCCACTGGTAGTCGTACTTCCCGTGCTCCGCAGGAATTAAGGCTAGATCTTTGCCCATCCACGTCAGCTCAAGACGACCCTTCGGTGACTTCATGCCCACCCTTCAACTCAAACCAATCCCTGACGCGGCATTGGGCCGCGCAAGGGCCACGTTGGAGCAACGTGACCCTCAAATGCTGTAACTGTCTGGTAGTCAGCTTTTCACAAGACCGCTGGCCTCCTGCACGGACCCGGACAGCCCGCTCAGATGCGGGCAGAGAGGTCGGTAAGCACCTCCATGAGGTGCTTGGGATGCATCGGGTCCAACAAGGTCACTCTGGTGCCCTTACCCTCAGTTGTCGGCCTGCAGGCCTGTGCGACGAAGGTGGGAAGGCCGAATCAAGTTGCGGCCTCCTGCCGCCTCATGAGAAGACCGGGCATCGCAGCTCTAAGGTCAAAGACAAATTGACCTCCGGTGACCGTGACTAGTGCGATTCCATGGGCCTAGAGGAATTCAAGATATCCCGCTGGAAGAAGAAACGGTCATCCCTTTCTGGGCGCCTGGGCTCTACACCTTCTGGTGGGGAACTTGAGTATCTCATGCTTGATTTTTCAAATTCGCACAAAAATCAAAATAGTGCACTGACATATTGCACTGACGGGCTTACGGCAAGCATTATGCCGCCAATAATAACCAGGGCTAATCTTGCTTCAGTATGTTTGTCAGCTTGCTCAGGATTAAAGTCTTTAAAAAGGTGAGTAGCTAGGTCTGGAAAGGCGCTTGAAGCAACTAGAAGAGCTCCCAGTGCAGAAGTCCCTAAAAGCCCCATTTCGAGCCCGGAATCCATGGCAAAGGTAAATAGTGTCGCTCCTACCGCGGCCACGGCAGCAAGTGCTGTTGCCAGCATAACCAACCGAAATATCAGGGCTCGACGTTTACTTGTGCCGTTCTCAGGACGGTCAGGAAGTAATGCTTGTTCAATGATTTTCGAGCTATCTGCCGAAGGGTGTCCCAATGGGCTATGCAGGTATTCCGTGTATATGTCCGCTCTTGCTCTTTGCCCCGCGGAATTATTATGCATTCGGGTCATGAAAGACAGGCCAAAGACGATGACGGCTAATGCACTCAGCCACATCAGCGCCTGCACCCCCGGTGCGAAGCTTGATATGGATCCACCCAATGCTGCCAGGAGGGCTAGGGAGGCTACACCCATCGGTGCCAAGTCGGGTAGGTTGCCGATTTCCGCTCGTCGACGCAGGCTGCCTAGTAGTTCGATGCGATCCGCCTCTGTCATCATTCTAAAGCGGACTATGTCTTCGTGTGTTACTGGCCCGGAGCTGTTGTGTCGTTCCCAAGAGTTCAGCGATCCTAGAGTCCTACTGTTTGTGCTCATCCTGCAAATGATATGACAACTTGCAAGAGGTATGGATTCTCGGGGAAGTATTTGGGGCGGGTGCCGGAACGAGGGGCCGTCGTCGTCCCAATAGGCGGTCGGTGGGTACGATCGCCGACCTTAGTCGACTAGCTTCAGGCTCACTAGCGGCATGCTCGCCGATCTTAGGCCCAGAATGTCTCTTGGTCCCAGTCCTTGGGCATCCCCATGGCGTTGCAGGCGTCCATAAATTTGATATTGGCAAACTTGCGGAGTTGTGTTTTTACCGACTTTAGCCATTGTGATTGAGGATCGATGTGCTTTATGAGGTAGGCCATGAGCAAGACGCGGTAGTACAAACCTCGCGCCGCTTCATGGTGATTTACCTCAGGAAGGGGGTTTAGTAGAAAGTGAGGCGCAATGGTCGGGACGTCGTGGGAGTAGCGTCGATTCCATAATCGGGCGTGGTGTGCAGCATGATTCCGTACCGGCTTTATGTGGATTAGCCATCTCTCAAGCTCACCACCACCCTTGATGCCAAGCTCAGATGCCACCTGATTCTGGTCTGATTTGTCCATAAGCTGATACAGGTCTGCCAGTGCGCCGAAGTCCAGCACCTCCGCTGCTACCCAAATCGGCAGAGCACCTTGATGCTTTTGCCTGTAATGGACAATAAAATCCTCTGTTTTGGCAGCGCGGTCCACTAGGGCATTGAACCGCTGCTTCCACGATTCGTGCCTGGTGGGCCCGGGTCGGCGCGTGCCATCGATGTCAGTGACATCAGGCCGGTACAAAATCTTCCGCGGGTGCAGATTCGATCCGTTTAGGTATCCGTACGGGTCAGTCCGACCGAGTGTGTAGGACACCTTAGTCCGGAGCGCCACTTCGATCAGTTCCACTCCCTCCAGAAGAATAGTCCGCAGCTTCCGATCCAAGTCGTAAAGCAGAACTACGTTTTCGAAGTGAGCGCCCTCTTGGAACTGGGCGCTCCGGTACTCGCGAACTGACCCGTGACTTGCACCATCCGGGTGCGGGATGCGGAACGGGTACGTGTAGGCGGAGAAACGGTAGTAGTTGACAATTCGCAAACGCTGCTGGGCTGCGGCCTTGTCAGGGATGGCCATGCCCCGTTCTTCCAT
Source organism: Kocuria oceani (assembly GCF_029524215.1). Classification (NCBI taxonomy): domain Bacteria; kingdom Bacillati; phylum Actinomycetota; class Actinomycetes; order Micrococcales; family Micrococcaceae; genus Kocuria; species Kocuria oceani. Next base: position 5,153 of record NZ_JARAMH010000025.1, read on the forward strand.
GATGTCCACCAGTTCGGCGTACGTTTTGTACGGCTTTTGAGGCGTCATGGCGGGGGGCTCCATCACATCGACTTAAAAGAAATCCGGCCCTTGTGGCACCCCTCCGTTATGCGGAAGGGGAGAACAGTGGGGCCGGCGTTTGTGCGTTAACCATAGCGCATCGAACGTTGCGCACCGACAAGATGACACGCCGGGGGATCCGGTACGTCACCCACGACGAAGGCTACCCACCACTTCCATCCACCTACTCCGTTGACGCTGGGCCGCATGGCGCGTCTCGCATCCCAAGGGATGCGAGACGTCTCGTCCGGGAAATTTGCGCCCGCATGTTTCCGCGGTTCCGCGCGTCTCGCATCTATGTGCTTTATCCGTACCCCTAGAATCGGATACTCAACGTTAGTTGCGAGACAGATGAGGTAGACATGGGGAAGCTCATCGGGTACGCCCGAGTGTCGACGCGGCAGCAGGACGCCGACCGCCAAGTGCATGACCTGCGGAATGCGGGCGTGCGGCGCGATGACCTCTACGTCGATCATGGAGTGTCTGGAGGCCGTGCTTCGCGTCCGCAGTTCGACAAGGCCGTGGCGGCGCTCGAGGAGGGGGACACATTGGTGATCACCACGCTGGACCGGTTGGGGCGGTCGACGCAGAACATGCTGGCCTTCGCCGAGGCGTTGCGGGGCAGAGGTGCCGGGCTGCGGGTACTCAACTTGGGTGGGGGAGACGTGGATACCCACACCCCGATGGGCTCGATGGTCTTCACTGTGATGGCCGCCCTGGCGCAGATGGAGCTGGAGATCAAGCGTGAGCGGATCACCGACTCCGTGGCCAAGCGCCGGGCCGCCGGCAAGGACCTCGGTGGTCGCCGCCAGACCTTCACCGACTCCCAGATCCGCAACGCTCTCCGGCTCATCGAGTCCGGGGAGCCAGTCACCCAGGTCGCCCGAGACCTCGGGATGTCCAGGGCCACCTTCTACCGGCGGATCCGGGAACTGCCGACAGCTCTCCCCAGCTGAGCCAGGTCTGGGGTTCTCCTGCGCTTCGATGAGCGTCCATGAGTGCTTGAACCGGTCACGATGAGGTGTGAGGGTCACCGGTGGGAAGTGCCCCCATGCCTGCCATCGCTGAAAGATTCTGGCGGGGAGTGAGTTGTCCGCTACCTATTGCCGATACTTCTTCAACTGGACGATCATTTGGGCCAGGAAGGCTGTCGGGCGTCTCCGCTATGTCTGTTGCGGCACCAATTGCCAGTCTTGGCCGTGGGTCAATGGATTTCGCGCAGCGAGCCGTCGGTGACGTCGTAGACGAATCCGCGCACGCTGTCCTGGTGCGCGATGAAGGGGTTGGCGGCGATCCGTGCCATCGACTGGCGGACGTCGTCGTCGGGATCGGCGAAGGACTCCGGTGACCACGGCGGGCGGATCCCGGTGTCGGCCTCGATCTGGGCCTTGAAGGCGTCGTCGGTGAAGGTGAGCATGCCGCAGTCGGTGTGGTGGATCAGGATGATCTCCCGGGTGCCCAGCAGCCGCTGGCTGATCACCAGGGAGCGGATCTCGTCGTCGGTGATCACCCCACCGGCGTTGCGGATGACGTGGGCGTCGCCTTCGCTCAATCCGAGCAGTCCGTAGGGGTTGAGCCGGGCGTCCATGCAGGCCACCACCGCTACCGGCAGGGCCGGGGGCATGGGCAGATCGCCCTTGGTGAAGCCGGCGGCATAGGCCTCGGCGTGGTGCAGAAGGTCATCGGTGACGCTCATGGCAGAGGCCTTTCCTCGACGGCTGTGGCGGACTGCATGTCGGCTGTGGTGGGCTGCATGTCGGTGATGGGCTTCGGCTCCAGTGTTCTGGGGTGCTGCGGTCGAACATCTCCGGACCCGCCTGGTCCGTTTTTCAGCCCAGGACCGGCCGTCGCCCGTGAACACCCTTCCCGTCGTTCGGCGTCACCCTCCGTGTCTGGGAAAGCGAGAACAGGTCGCTCTGGAGACACCTACTGATGCAGCAGTCCAGGGCGCCGTCGAGGGTGGTTTCGACCTGGGTTTCTGTGCCGGCGAAGAAGTTGCTCATGGTGGCCTCCGCCTCGCTCACTGTCTCGCCGCTGTCGTCGCGGATCGTGAGGTCCCCGGCCGGTTCCACGTGGGCGTTGCCGGTGTTGGTGATCCCCACCTGAACCACCGAACGGCCGGCCGTGTCGATGTGGCCGGCTCGACCGAACTCGAAGGCCGGTTCGAGCGGCCCGGGGACTTGGACGGTGACGGGCAGGGCTTGGCGGACGATCTGGTTCAGGGCGACCTCCCCGGAGCCTTCCACGGGCTCGGCGCTCTCCAGCACCAGGCTGGTGATGTACTGGCCCGGCTGTGTCTCCTGCGGCACGCTCACGGTCATGGTGCGCTCATTGGCCTGGCCTGCCGGCAATGACAGTTCCTGCGCGGGATAGTCCAGCCAGGTGGTCGTGCCCGTGGGCTTGGTGCCGCTCTCCTTCGCCGCGAAGCCGCCGTTGATGATGGTGTAGGCATCGGCCGGGTAGGTGCTCACGTCCATGGCGGCATCACCGTTGGTGCCCAGCGCCACCGTCAGGTCGCGGCCTTCGCCCGGTTCCATGGTGAGGTCGAAGTAGGACCCGGGGTGGTCCACGGGACGGAGGCTGAGGTTGACCGGCTGCTCGGCCTCTGCGGTGGTGGCGGTGGCACCGGTCGTGGGGGCCAGGATCAGGCCGAGGGCCGCCAGCAGGGGGATGAGACTGCGGCGCAGGGGGGCGGGCATCGATGGACATCCATCGGGGGGACTCGACGGCACGGGTGCCGGAGCGTGGGGCAGTGCGTGAGCACGCCGTGTCCGCCTCCGCCCGGAGACGATCGGTGGGTTCGGGGGTTCGTCTCCGGGGGTAGGTGGCGTGGTGTTCTTCTAGCGCTTGTTCGTGGACATGTCTTCGTAGCGGTCACCGGCGGGGTCCTGGGCCTCGGCGTCGTCGGGGTCGTCGGCAGTGATGAGGATGTTGCCTTCGGAGATCGCCTCCGCGTTGACGTCGTGCTCGATGGTCGTGGCCAGCGGCTTTTCTTTCACGAAGCACAGCAGTACGGCTGCGGCCAGTGCCAGTGGTGTGATCCAGATGAACACCGGGGTCAGGGCGTCGTTGTAGGAGGAGATGATCGGGTTCCTGAGGGCCTCGGGCAGGGAAGCGACCACGGCCGGGGTCAGTGAGTTGGCTCCGCCCGAGGCGTTTTCCAGGGCGGCTGCCGGCAGGCGTTCGGTGAGCAGGTCGGTCAGGCGGGCGGCGAAGACGCTGCCCACGACGGCCGAGCCCAGAGTGGCCCCGATCTGACGGAAGAAGTTGTTCGAGGCGGTGGCGGTGCCGACCTGTCGCAGGGGGAAGGTGTTCTGGACGATCAGGACGAGGATCTGCATGGACAGCCCCAGTCCCAGGCCCATGACCGCGATGTAGGTGCAGACCTGCCACAGCGAGACCTGCGGGGTGAGGGTGGAGAGCAGCCCCAGGCCGGCGGCGACGATGATGCTGCCGGTGACCGGCATCCACTTGTACCGGCCGGTGCGGCTGACCAGTTGCCCGGAGATGACCGAGGCGATGAGCAGAGAACCCATCATGGGGATCATCAGCAGCCCGGACTCGGTGGCGTCGACACCGAAGGCCATCTGCAGGTAGGTGGGCAGGTAGCCGATCGCCCCGAACATCGCGACCCCGATGAACAACCCGGCCACAGTGGTGAGCACAAAGTTCGGCTCGGCGAACAGGCGCATCGGGATGATCGGCTCGGCGGTGCGGCGTTCCTGCGCCACGAACGCGGCCCCGGCCACGACGGTCCCGGCGATCAGCGCGAGGATCACCGGGTCGGTCCAGGCGTATTTGCCGCCGCCCCAGGTGGCGAACAGGACCAGGCAGGTGGTGGCCACAGCCAGCAGGATCATGCCGGGCACGTCCACGCGCGGGCGGCCGGGGTGGCGGGGCAGTTTCAGGAAGAAGAACGCCCCGGCCAGGGCCAGCAGCCCCAGGGGGATGTTGATCCAGAACACCCACCGCCAGCCGGGTCCCTCGGTGAACCAGCCGCCCAGCAGCGGCCCGGCCACGGAAGCGACGGCGAACACCCCGCCCATCACACCCATGTACTTCCCGCGCTCCCGCGCCGGGACGACGTCGGCGATGGCCGCCTGGGAGAGAATCATCAGCCCGCCACCGCCCAGGCCCTGGACCACGCGGGCGGCGATGAGGACTTCGATGGTGCCGGCCAGGGCCCCGATCACGGAGCCGATCATGAACAGCACGATGGCGGCCATCAGCAGGGCCTTGCGGCCCATCAGGTCCCCGAGCTTGCCGTAGACCGGCATCATGATGGTTGAGGCCAGGATGAAGGCGGTGATCACCCAGAGCATCTCGTTGACGCCGTTGAGCTCACCCACGATCGTGGGCAGGGCCGTGCTGAGCACGGTCTGGTTCAGGGCGGCCAGCAGCATGGAGAGCATCAGCCCGATGAACAGCAGCACGATGTGCTGCTTCCCCTCGGCCGGTTCCGGGCGGTGGGCGTCGGTGGGTTCTGCCCGGTGGGCAGGGGCGGGGGTCATGAGAGCTTCCTCTGGACATGGTGGAAAAGGGTGAGGGCCGAAGTCAGGTTCTCGGGTGTTACACCGGAGTCGGTGTCGTAGGCCGGGGAGGCCAGGGCGAAGCGGATCGGGACGCCGGCGATCATGACGAGCATCCGGGCCAGTTCCTGCGCGTCGCATCCTGGGACCTGGGCGGAGCACTGCGGGTCCGCAGCCAGGAGGCCGGCCAGGGCCTGGCGCACGAGCTCTTCGGCCTCGAGCATGTATTCCTTGTGCCGCTGACCCAGATGGGGGTACCTCCGCAGCAGGGCCCGGCGCCGCACGGGGTCACCGGTGGCATCAGCGCTGCGAGCCACCGCGAGCAGCAACCGTGAGGTCTGGCCCAGCAGGTCGCCCTCGGCGGTGAAGCCTTTCAGCAGAGTCGGGTCCAGGGCCGGGGCGCGCAGGCCCAGCACCGCGTCCTCCTTGGTGCGGAAGTAGTTGAAGAACGTCCGTGGGGACACCCCGGCGCTCTGGGTGATGGCGTCCACGGTGGTGCCCTCGATCCCGTGGTCCAGGACCAGCGCGGCGGCCGCCTCGTGGATGGCTGCCCAGGTGTCGGCTCTTCTCCGCTGGCGTAGCGAGGAACTGGATGTCGTACTCACACCCCCCATCATTGCACAACTGCAGAACATGCATTGATGCATCGCAGGGGAAGGGGGGGCGTCGAGACCGCGAGGTGAGTGGCTCGGATCCGCCTTCCGGGAGAGACTCAGAGGCGTGCCACCGTTTCCGGTGGTGCCGGGAGCGGGGGCGTACCCTGTCTGCTGTCAGTAGGCTGAGCCGTTCTCGGGTGGAAGAGGCGGGGAGGAGAAGATCCTCAGGGAGCCATGGGTGCAGATCCGGGACTTCCGGAGGGCCTTCGGGGACACCACCGTGATTGAGGAGGTGTCCTTCGGCGCGGTCGCGGGGCAGACCGTCGGGTCAGAGTCAACGGCAGTCGGGGTGGTCCCCATTGCCTCCACGGGCGGGTCCACAGACCCGGGCCCTGCCGGGCTCGGGGTCCCCGAGCAGAACGGAACAGGAATGGACGGATACACCATGAAGCACGTCACTTTGGGCACCGCAGGACTCGAGGTCTCCCGCCTGGGTCTGGGGTGCATGGGCATGTCGGCGTTCTACACCGGCAGCGGCGCCAACGAGTCCGAGTCGATCGCCACGATCCACCGGGCCCTGGATCTGGGGGTCACGTTCTTCGACACCGCGGAGATGTACGGCCCCTACGCCAACGAGGAACTGCTGGGCAGGGCCTTGGGCTCCCGTCGTTCGGAGGTGGTGGTCGCCACCAAGTTCGGCACTATCTCCCACCGCGCCGGCGACACCCCGGGGTTGGACGGCAGCGCGGAGAACGTGCGGCTGTCGGTGGAGGGCTCCCTGAAGCGGTTGAACACCGACTACATCGACCTGTACTACCAGCACCGCATGGACCCGGACACACCCATCGAGGAGACCATGGGCGCGTTGGCTGAGCTGGTCCAGGAGGGCAAAATCCGTCACATCGGGCTCTCCGAAGCGGCCCCGGCCACGATCCGCCGGGCACACGCGGTGCACCCGGTGACCGCGCTACAGACCGAGTACTCCCTGTGGTCCCGGGACCCGGAACAGGAGATCCTGCCCACGGTGCGGGAACTGGGCATCGGTTTCGTACCGTACTCCCCGCTGGGACGAGGCTTCCTCACCGGCACCATCCGCTCCATCGAGCAGCTGGACGAGGACGACTTCCGCCGCAACAACCCCCGCTTCGCCGGGGAGAACCTCCAGCACAACATCGGGATCGTGGAGCAGGTGGACGCGGTGGCCGCCGAGCTGGGCGCCAAGCCCGGGCAGGTGGCCCTGGCGTGGCTGCTGGCCCAGGGCGATGACATCGCCCCGATCCCCGGCACCAAGCGGGTGAGCTACCTGGAGGAGAACGCCGCCGCGGACGCCCTCGAGCTCACCGACGAGCACCTGGCCGCCCTCGACCAGGTCGCCGCCCCGGCCGGGGACCGCTACGAGGACATGTCCACGATCAACCGGTAGAAATCCGCACGGCTGCACCCGGAGACGCTTCCCGCCGAGTCCCCGGATCGTCTCCGGGTGCAGCCGACGTGTCCATGCCTGGTCGCATGCTCTAGGGCCGGGTTGGGCCTGCAACACCGCATTACCGGTGGGCGGCGGCCTCCTACGGATCGAGAGCGGCGCGTATATGGCCCACGGTGGGTGGGGCGGGTGTGGCGATTCCTGGTCCGGCAGGGTCTGGGAAGAGCTCGATCGAGTCAGCCAGCGGCGGGGCAGATCACCCCGGTGAGCCGCTCGGGCTCTTCCTGCAGCTGCGGGGCCGCCACGTCATCGGACGTCGTTGCGGATCGCTCGAGCCTCTTCAGGATGCCGCGCAGCGTGTGTGGATCACGGAGGTGGATCTCCACGTCGTCCTCCTTCGAAGGGCACGAACTGACGCTCAGGAGCCCCCACCGCTGCGCGATCGCCGGATACCGCGGGCCTACTCGGCCTCGACCTGAAGGGAACCGGTCTGCCGCCGCGGCCTCGGACGAGGCGGTGTCGACGGGTTTGAGCGCCGTGACGATCCCGTCGCGGTGCCGGCGGCTGGCGTAGCGGAAGGAGTTGCGGATCAGGTGCACGACGCACTGCTGCGCCACCGTCGGTTGCCCGGTGATCGTGATGGCCTCCGGCAGGCCCTTGCGCCCGTCGCCGGCTTCCGGTGAGCGTGTCCTGGACACCACGGGTCTTCAGCTGAAGAGGAGACCTGCAGCCAGAACCGGGCGCCCTCGCCCGCCGTCGCCGGCCCAGTTCCCGAGGCTGTCGCGTTCCCCGTGGGTGGTCACGCCCAGGACGACGTAGAAGGGCGTGGTGCGCATCTGCCTGTCGCGGATCAACACCAGCGATCACGTCGACGAAGAGCACCGGATAGAGCGGGTCCAGCGGAGGAGAGGACCATTCGGCCAGTTCGCCGGCGACTTTCCGAAGTGATCCGGTTCAGGGTGTCCTGAGAGAGCTTCGCCCGGCAGATCTCCTCGAAGTGCGCGGCGATCTCCCCGTGATCAATCCGCTGGCCGAGAACGTGGAGCACGATCTGGTCGATCCCGTCCAGGCGCCGCTTGCGCTGGGGCGCGATCACCGGTGTGAGTGTCCCGTCCGGTCCGAAGGGAACCTCGATCTCGACCGGGCCGATCTCGCTCAGCACGGTCATCACCCGGGTCTCGTTGCGCATGTTCGCCGCGATCGGTGTCTGCCCGTGGTCATGACCGGGGTGCTCGGGCAGTTCGGCTTCCCGGGCGGCCTCCAGCACGTTTTTCGTGAGCTGGTTCAGCAGCCCCGCCGGGCTCGATCAGGCTCACGCCCCGCTCCTTCGCGTGGGCGAGAGGCCGTTCGACGAGGTCCTTCTGATTGATGATCTTTCCGGTCACGGGATCGATGCGTGCCCGTCGTCTCGGTCGTGGACTCTGACACGGCCGTCTTCTTTCGGATCAGGCCGGACCCTCACACACCGTTTTCTTGCAGTGTCTCGCCGCCGGCATGTCCTTCCGAACTTCAGCAACCCGCGTCGCGGCTGGTTCCACCCGATCTCGGTCCTTGACGGTGAGCCTCAATACGGTCCTGCCCAGGACCGCCTTATCCCGCGGTCCGGCCGGGTTGGTCGGCGTTGCCCGCCCTCGGCCGTCCCGGAGAGACTGTGCTTACAGCATGGAAGGAGGTGCATGGTGTCTGATGTGGATCGCGATCTGCCGTGGACGGGGTTGCCGCCCGCCCTCGCTCCGCTGCTGAGCGTGCATCTGCCAGTGATCACCGAGCAGCTGCTGGCGGGGGTGCATCACGATGTCCCGGTCTACGCCGCTTTCATGGATGGCGCGCTGGGCCAGGAGATCCGGCACGGGGTCCAGGACGCCCTGGCCAGGTTCCTGGATCTGGCCGGCACCGACCAGCCGGCCCTGCTCGAGGTGGACCAGGTCGTCTACGAGGGGCTGGGCCGGGCCGAGGTGCATCAGGGCCGGCCCATGGACGCCTTGTTCACCGCCTACCGCTCCGGGGGGCGCACGACCCTGCGGGCGATGTCGAAGGTGGCCATGGAAGCCGGGTTCGAGGCCTCGGTGCTGATCGTGTTGGCGGAGTCGGTGTTCGCCTACATCGAGGAGCTCTCCGCGGCCAGCGCCCAGGGCTACGCTGCCGAGCAGTCCGAGCGTGCCGGGGAACGCGACCGGTTGCTGGACATGGTGGCGGAGATGCTCATCCGCGGTCACGCCGAGGAGGAGTCCGTGCGTGCCGCGGTGCTCGCGGCAGGTTGGGTCCTGCCCGAACGGGTCGTGGTGGTGCTCCTGCCCGCCGAGCGGCGCTCGGGGCTGCGGTCCCGGCTGGGACCGGGGGCGCTGCTCACCTCCCGCCCCGGGGACGTCGTGGCGGTCCTCCCCGAACCGCCCACGCCTGCGGCCCGGCGGGAGCTGGGGCGGTCCCTGACCGGGCGGACCGCGGTGGTGGGCCCGGGACGACCCTGGCGGGCGGCCCCGGACTCCCTGCGCCTGGCCGTGGCCGCCCGGGACCTGCTGGAGCACGATGGTGAGGAACCACTGTGGGTCTGCCAGCACCTCACCCGGCTGCTGCTGCACAGCGACCGCGCCCTGGTCGAAGACCTCGCCACCCAGCGGCTGGCCCCGCTGGAGCATCTCCGCCCGGCCCAACAGCAACGACTGGTCTCCACCTTGCTGTCCTGGCTCAAACACCATGGGCAACGCGCGGCGATGGCCGCCGAGCTGGAGATCCACGAGCAGACGGTCGGCTACCGGGTCAATCAGCTGCGCGAGGTCTTTGGGGAGGCGCTCCACGACCCGCAGGCCCGCTTCGAGCTCGAGCTCCTCCTGCGCGCCCGCGCCGACCAGGACCGCGCGTGAGCGAGGACCGTTGAAGCCCCGCCCCTGGGCGGTGATCGGCCGCCGGCGGCGCCGAAGGACCAGGACAGCGACCCGGGATCCGGGGCCGGTCCAGTTTTCAGTGGAACCACTGCAGCAGCCCTGGCACCACGCCAAGCAGTGAACCACTACCGGGCGTTCGGCCATGCCCGCTCAACGCGGCTGTAGTGCTCAGAACCAGCGCACACCCAACCCCGGGAACGCCCAGTGACTCGCGCGGCAGCTGATTCCAGCAGATCCCGGTCTTGAGCACGAACACGACCCCTGTCAGAACCGCGGGGTCATCTGCGCGCCGGCGCCCTGGGTGGCGGTACCGCCGAGGTGGGCATGCTGGTAGCAACGGCTCGGCTCGCTCCCACAGCGAATCCGGCACGGGATTCCCCATCATGCTCACGAGGGTCGCCGAGCACCCCGGGCGCCATCAAGATCTACGGCCAACTCCTGCTGAAATGACCTCTTACGCCCCGCGTAGCGGTTTCAGGGCCTGCGCCCAGGCCACCACCTGATCGAAGAGTGCCTGCAGGGCGCCGGTAGCGCCCTCGGTGGGCTGGAAGGAGAAGTCCTCTCCGAACTCCGAGCCGAAGGGCAGGAACACCTGGGCGCGGACGTCGGCCATCTGCACCTCGGCGGCGATCAGCCGCCAGGCCTCCACGGCGCGGGTGCCCCCGGCGCTGCCGTAGCTGACGAAGCCGATGGCCTTGTTGTTCCACTCCGCGTAGAGGTAGTCCACGGCGTTCTTCAGCGCCGCGGGCACGGAGTGGTTGTACTCGGGGGTGACGAAGACGAAGCCGTCGTAGGAGGCGATCTTCGCCGACCATGCCTTCGTGTGCTCGTTTTTGTACTGGCCCAGGGACGGGGGGAGGGGTTCGTCGAGCAGGGGCAGGTGCTGGTCGGCGATGTCCACGAGCTCGAACCGGGCGTCGGTGCGCGCCGAGGCGTGCTCGTGCACCCAGTCCGCCACGTCCGCGGCGTTGCGGTTCGGGCGGGTGCTGCCGACGACGATCGCGATGCGCACCATAAGAATCTCCTGGGGTCTTGAGGGTTGGTACCACTGCGGCGTCGGTCCCGGGAACCCGCGGAACGACACCCTCCCGTTGAGGCTACCGATTCCCAGCCGGAAGAGAACCCCTCCCGGCTCTGCGCCGCCGAGGTCTTCACCGATGCGCCATGAGTTCGGGGGCCCGCCATGCTGGTCCAGTAGCCACAGGATTCCCGTGTTGTGGTGGGATTCTACGGCGGAGGCGGAATCCTGGTCAGCAGAAGCTTGCAGGCGGAGGCCACCTCGTCGGCGCCCCTGGAGGACAATCCGCGGCGACCGCGGACGCCGTCCCGCGTGGGCCGATGGCCTCGACGATTCACCGACTCCGATCGAGGCCGCCCGCCTGGCGCTCCATGGGGCTCTGGCTGGCGATACCTGAGCCCCCGGTGCAGAGGACTCCGGGCATCTGAGCAGCGGGCTTCAGAACCTGACAGCAACGTTGCCTTTTTACACCTGGGCCCGATGACCCCGGCGTGTGCGTCGTTCGAGTGCATAGCCGAGGCCGGTCAGCCCCAGCATTCCCGCGCTGGCGAACCGCTCGTCGATCCACACTCCTCGAACCCGGGGCACCAGGTGGGGAAATTCCGCTTGGAGGCCCTGGGTGCCGGGAAAGGCGAAGGCCGCGCTCATGGAGGTCCAGAAGACCGCCGGCAACAGGGCGCCCATGGTGGTGTCCCGGTCCGGGTCCGGCCCCTTGCGGTTCAACGCATACAGTCCCCCAGCCCCCAGCAGCGCGGCCACGGCGATGGTCATCGCATCGTGGAACCGGGCATGCGCAGGCCAGTTCGGATTGAACAGGTGCGTGCGGTTCCAGTCCGCGGCGAATCCTCCCACCGTGGTGGCCCCAGCAACGACATTCAGGATTGTGCGCCCTGCTGACATGGCGACACTCTATCGGACCCGTGTCATCTTCCCCGCGTCGCGGGAGGATCCTCAGGCACCGAGGCACCAAGGACTCGCGCCGCGGCAGAGCCGGCCCCGCCCGCCGGTGAGTCGTGGTCGCCGCTGCGGTACCGCTGCGAAGAACTGAGGGAAAACCAGCCCAGTGGAGTGAGGGGGCGTGGGGGTGCCACGAGCAGCGGAGCCGGCCGGATCCGCTCCCTCGGCCTGGAGCGCACCGAGGGCCGGGGCTGCCTGATCCGATGTCACCTCTCGCGCTACCGGCTTGCCCTCGGTGGACTGCAGCTTGGGAGTACGGGGCGAGGCGAAGACCGGTCTGCCCGTTGGGCAATTTTGCTTATTGGGCAGTGTGGTTCACACTATGGGCATGGATCGTGGGTTGCGGGACCTCAAGCGCGAGGCGACGGGGCAGGCGCTGGCCGAGGCGGCATTCGAGCTGACGCGTGAGCGCGGGCTGTCCGGGTTTGTCACCGCGGATGTGGTGGAGCGGGCGGGGTACTCCCGACGCACCTTCGCGAACCACTTCTCCTGCAAGGAGGAGGCAGTCGCTTCGGTCGCCTTCGGTGGTGTCGACGACGCCAGCGCGATTCTGGCCGGCCTGCCCGCCGATCTGCCCCTGCTCGATGCCTTGTTGGCCGTGATGAGGGCGCAGTTCACCGAGGACACGTTGGTCAAGATGCGCGAGCTGATGGCGATGGCACAGCAGTACCCGACCCTGGAGCCCCACGTCCTGCGGGTTCAGCAACGCATGCGCCATACCGCCCAAGAGGTCTTCGGGTCGGTGGCGGGGGACCGGTACCCGGCCATCTACGTGCCGCTGTTGTTCGGTGCCGTGTACGGGGCCGTGATGGCCGCCCTGGAGGGGACCCTCGACGTGCGCTTCGGCGGGGAGAGCGACCTCAGTTCCGCGTCGATGGACTACAACTCGTTCCTCGACATGACCTTCGACTACCTGCGCCGCGGCCTCTAGACGCCGCCGCTTTCGCCCTCAAGGAGAACCAGACCCATGTCCACTTTCTTGTACCGGCTCGGACGAACCGCGTTCGGCAGGCCGTGGCTGTTCATCGCCGGCTGGCTGACAGTCCTCGCGGTGGTCATCGGCACTGTGGCCGTCAACGGGGTGAGCGTGAGCTCCGACATGAAGATCGAGGGCACCGAGGCCCAGAGCGTGCTCGACCGCGTATCCACTGAGCTCCCCGAGGCCTCGGGGGGTCAGGCCAGTGTGGTCTTCACCGTCCCGGACGGTGAGCGTCTGGACACAGCGGAGCGACTGGCAGCGATCAGCGACACCGTCAACGACGTCTACGCCCTCGAAAAGGTCGTCAACCCCCTCGACCTCGCCCCGGCTGCCCCCGGGGAGGGCGCTGCCGGTGCTGGGCAGCAGAACGCCCCGGGCGCCCCTGGGGAAGGTGCTGCCGGTGCTGGGCAGCAGAACGCCCCGGGCACTCCCGCGGCTGGGCCGGAGCAGGGGCAGGCGCCTCCCTACCAGCCGCTGGTGGTGGACGGGGCGCCGGTGCCTGGCGTGCTGGTGTCCTCTGACGGGCAGGTCGCGCTGTTCCAGTTCCAGTTCACGGTCGCTTCGACCTCGTTGACCGACGAGGACGTGACCTCGGTGGTCGAGGTGGTGGAGCGCGCCGAGGAGGGAACGGAGATCTCTGCGCTGCCCAGTGACTCGCTCAAAGCCCTGGAGGTCCCGGTCGGTATGGGCGAGGTGATCGGTCTCGCCGTCGCCGCCCTGGTACTGGTGCTCACGTTGGGCTCGCTGATCGCGGCCGGCCTGCCCCTGATCACCGCGCTGATCGGTGTCGGCATCGGCGTGGGCGGGGCGTACGCGCTCTCGACGGTGGTGGAGATGAACTCCGCCACCCCCGTCCTGGGTTTGATGGTCGGGCTGGCCGTGGGCATCGACTACGCGCTGTTCGTCGTCAACCGGCAGCGACGGCTGATCCTCGACCGGGGACTCACCGCTCAGGAGGCAGCCGGCAGAGCGGTCGGCACCGCGGGCAGCGCCGTCTTCTTCGCCGGGCTGACCGTCATTATCGCCCTGACGGCACTGACCGTCATCGGCATCGCCATGCTGTCCACGATGGCGCTGGTCGCGGCGTCCACGGTGGCCCTGGCCGTGCTCATCGCCCTGACCCTGCTGCCGGCGCTGTTAGGGCTGGTCGGGGAACGGATCTGCTCGGACAAGGCCCGAGCCCGAAGCCGCGCCAAGGTGGAAGCGGAATCACACAGTGTGGCTGACCACTGGGTGAAGGGTGTGATCAGGTTCAGGTGGCCCGTCATCGCGGGCGTGGTCGCGCTGCTGGGCGTGATGGCGATCCCCGCGGCCGACATGAACCTGGGGATCCCTTCCGGGGCGACCGCGAACCAGGACACCGCCGCCCGGCAGAGCTACGAGGCGGTCTCCCAAGGCTTTGGTGAAGGATTCAACGGCCCGCTGCTGGTCACCGCAGAACCCACCGACACCGCAGGCGGCGTCACGCCCGAGCTGACCGCGAAACTGATCGGGGAGTTCCAGGACCGGGACGACATCGTGCTGGCCGCCCCCGTGGGCGTCAACGAGGCCGGAGATCTGGCGGTGTTCAGCGTCATTCCCACCTCCGGCCCCAGCGACGAGGCCACCAGGGACCTGGTGAAGTCCCTGCGCGAGCCCGACAACGCGATCGCCCAGAACAATCAGGTGCAGCTGGGCGTGACCGGGTTCACCGCCATCGGCATCGACATGTCCGACAAGCTCGCCAGCGTCCTTCCGCTCTACCTCGGCATCATCATCGTCCTGTCCGTGCTGATCCTGCTGCTGGTCTTCCGCTCGGTGATCGTTCCGATCAAGGCCACGGCCGGGTTCCTGCTCAGCATCCTGGCCACCTTCGGAGCCACCACCGCCGTCTTCCAGTGGGGCTGGCTCAGCGGCCTCTTCGGGGTCGACACCGGCGGTCCGCTGATGAGCTTCATGCCGATCATGGTGACCGGCATCCTCTACGGACTCGCCATGGACTACGAGGTCTTCCTGGTCTCCTCGATGCGCGAGGCCCACATCCACGGCCAGGAAGCCCGGCAGAGCGTCGTCCACGGCTTCGACCAGGCCAGCCGGGTCGTCGTCGCAGCCGCCATCATCATGATCTCGGTGTTCTCCGGCTTCATCTTCAGCCACGACGTCATGATCAAGCAGATCGGCTTCGCCCTCGCCGTCGGTATCCTCATCGACGCCTTCATCGTCCGGCTGACCCTCGTCCCGGCCCTCATGGCCGTCTTCGGCGAACGAGCATGGTGGTTGCCCCGCTGGCTCGATCGCCTGCTGCCGGACCTCGACATCGAGGGCGACAAGCTGCTGGCCATGCTCAACCAGCAGCCCGAGGCCACCGATCGAGACAAGATCGAGGTCCGCACCTGAGGGAACGGAAACATCCCGAGCCCAACGTCCGGGGCAGGCTCCGGTGCCTCCACCGGACCCACCGGCTCGGCCGGCACTGTCGAACGCGAGCGACCCTCCACCCCAGGGCCTCGGTCACCGAGGATCCCGGCGGTCATCAGACCGGTGCGCCAGTATTCCCTGCGTCTCACCACGCCGCAACGCGATGACCGCTGTTGCCTCGGTCAACCGGTGGCCACTACCACCTTCGCATGGGCTCACTGCCCGTGCAGCAGTGGGCGGATGCCCTGGGGGGGGGGGCGACTTCCAGCGACAGCCCCGCAATGGAGCGCGGATTCTCGGTGAGTCGTGTAAGTCCGGGAATATGAGACGGCTCATGAAGGGCGTGTGTTATCACCGCCGAAGTGCTCCAGAGTTTGTCCAAGAGAGACCTTGCGGGCGTCCCTGGCGGCTTTTTGCTTGTCCTTGGTCTTCTGGTAGTAGCGGTGTTGAGCAGCTTTCGCGCAGGCCTTGCATCGTGGTGGACCGCCAGGTGTGTGCGGAGGATAAGAGTTCTCCTCGGTGATCTGGTGGATACCGCGGTCAAGCCCCCGGCACGCGGCAAAGCGTTTATTCCGGCGCGAGGAGACCCGGTGGACCGGTCTCGCAGATAGGTCCGTCACGGAGTGATCCCGACAAGGCGACCGTTCGGGGGCGCCGTCGGCCCGCGGTACGTCTGGCGCCCGTGGCGGCTGGCAGACCCGGGCGAGCCCGGCGACGTCGCGGGCTACCCGGTTCAACCTGACGGTGCAGGCGTCGTCCCACGGCTCGGCGTCGACGGTGCTAGGGCTCGTTGCACATGATCGGCGAAGCGCCGCCACTGGGCGGGGTCTTGTTGCCGTGCGTGGTCGAGGCCGGTGGCGCAGCCGGTGACGAGGATGGTCACGTCGTCCACGTTGACGTCGGGGCGCAGCGCTCCGACCTCGCGCATCCGAGATACGAGAGCGCCCATCGCCGCGCGAACCTCGACCTCGGCCGTGCCCAGACCTGGAATGAGCTCTCCGCACAAAAGGCTCAGGGTCATGCGGTCCGTCCGGAGCCGCTCGAACAGGTCTTCCAGGAAAGCAGGCCAGGCCGCGGCGCCGTGCTGGGTCGCGTCCGCCATGGCCTCGGCGATCCGCTGGGAGACCCAGCTGAGCAGATCCTGACCCACCGCGGCGAGCAGGCCCGACTTGGAGCCGAAAGCCCGGTAGACGGTGGCGTTCCCGACTCCTGCCCGCTGGGCTATCTCGGGAATGGTGGCACTCGCACCCCGGTCGGCGAACACCGCACGCGCGGAGAGCAGGACGGCTTCGGTGTTGCGTGCCGCGTCCGACCGTCCTCGTGCCCCCGTCGCAGGAGGCGCTGGGTTGGGCTCGACGTCCATCAACGGGCCTCGCCAGGGGCCGGCAGATCCGGGTAGGTCACTCCCGTCAGGTCCTCACTGACCTGCCAGAGCCGGGCGGCAACGGCGTCGTCGTATGCAGCACGGGAGCGGCTGACGAGCACCGGGGCCCCGCGCCCCTGGCCGAGGCCGCCAGGCCCGTAGTACTGGCCGCCGCGGACGTCGGGCATCGTCGCAGCGCGCAGGGACGGCAGGGCCGCCGCGGCGGCGGGCTGCGAAATGCGCGACTGCAGGGCACGCACCACCGTGCGCATCGGGCCCGCAGGACCAATGAATCCGCTGGAGAGGTTGGTGTTGGCAACACCTGGGTGCGCCGCGACGACGGTCACCGTGTCGGCCGCCGCCTGCAGTCGCTGATCCAGCTCGTGGACGAACAGCAGGTTCGCGAGCTTGCTTTGCCCATACCGCGCCCACCGCCGGTAGCTGCTCACACCGTGCAGGTCGTCGAAGTCGATGCGCCCAAACCAGTGCGCGTTGCTGGAGACGACCACGACCCTGCCCGCCTCCGCTTGGCGCAGGGCCGGCAACAGCAACCCGGTGAGGGCGAAGTGGCCGAGGTGGTTGGTGCCCAGCTGGCGCTCGAAGCCGTCAGCCGTCCGGCCCTGGGGGACGGCCATGATGCCGGCGTTGGCCACCAGCAGGTCCAACGGTCCATCCCACGCCGAGGCGAACGCACGCACCGAGGAGAGGTCGGCCAGGTCCAGCTGTCCGAGCCTGGCGGTGCTCGACCCCGTCTCCTCGACCAGCTGAGCCAGAGCCCGCTCACCACGCCGCGGATCGCGGCAGGCCAGGGTC
The DNA here is from genome assembly GCF_029524215.1 of Kocuria oceani. Classification (NCBI taxonomy): domain Bacteria; kingdom Bacillati; phylum Actinomycetota; class Actinomycetes; order Micrococcales; family Micrococcaceae; genus Kocuria; species Kocuria oceani. Next base: position 22,170 of record NZ_JARAMH010000025.1, read on the forward strand.
ACCACCGCGCCCCGACGGTCCAGCTCGATCGCGGTGCGCAACCCGATGCCGCTGTTCGCGCCGGTGACCACGGCCGTGCGCCCGTCCAGAGAGGGGATGTCGGCCAGCGACCAGGCCGGAGATGTCGTCGTGTTCGTCATGACCAGACCATAGCCGAAACGGACTGAAAGTGTCCGTTTCGGGGCGGCGCCGCACCGTCGGGGTCGCATCTGGTGACCACCTGAGCATCGGTATGCCCCTGACCGATACAACTATCGGATCGGTCAGAGACCGGTCCACCGGAACGAAACTGGTCCGGGGTTTCCAACTACCGACGGACCGCCGGCCGTCCCGCTCCGAAGCCTCACCAGGGTGCTTGTCCTGAAGCCTCTTCGCCGACACTCTGGGTGCAGCATCGCTCACCCTCGTCACCACCTGGCTCGGGGCATCGATGCCTGTACTGCTCCCGGTGGACAAGCGGGAATCCGCAACCGGGTCGCCCTGGAGGACATTTTCGCCGTACTGCCCCAGGCCTCCGGCGGCGGGATCGCCCTTGGCATCGACTACGAAAGCGGCAAGAGGCCGGTATCTGGGATCACCGGCCCCAGACGGTGCCCCCTGAACACTCCGATGCGCAGGCACCGGAGTGTTCACGCCCCAGCATCAACCCGGTGCTCGTGCACGCCAAAGAAGGGGGCGAGAACAGACCGGGCCCATCCCGTTACCTTCGTCGTAGCTTCCCCGTCCAGCAGGATGGAGGGGGAAGCTACGACGAAGGTAACGGGGACTATGAGGTTGTGCGGTATGAGCAGTTTCCCAGTGTCGAGGGCCTCGTCGGCGATCTCGGCGGGCTTGCGGTGGCAGTCCTTGCCGGCCTTGACCAGCCGATCGAAGATCTGCTGTCTGGTAGAGGCCCGAAGCGCCCCATCAGCGCCCCAGTGAGGCCTCGCGATCGGACGAGATCAGGGGTTTACTGTCCTGGGGCAGGACATCCCCAGCGGGCTAGGAGCGTCCGGCAGGGTGCTCGTTTACGGGTCCGTCCCGGAAAGGGACACGTCGATTAGTGTTATTGAGTGATCACTGTCGAGCGTCTCGAAGATATCAGCCGGTTCCATGACCTATTGCGGGACGCACTAGCAGAAAGCACCCAGCCCTTGACGCAGATCCAGCGGCAGGTCGTGGTGGACATGATGGGGGAGCTGATCGTGCACGCAACAGAAACCATCAGGCCATAACGAAAGCGCCCCACCCGACAGAGGATTAGGGCATTCCGGCGCTCGATCGGGGAGATCGGGTACGGGGCCCTCAGGCTAGGGACCCGCATATAACATCAGCCGCCCGGGGATGCTCTTATAGCCTGTCAAGCCGGACTGGGCTGGTTCTCGAGCAGCGGATTGCCGCGTCAGTAGGTCAGATGAGGCGTCATGCCGCAAGGGTCACGAAAAAGGGCCGCTTTACATATGGCCCGGTTTTCGGACATCTGCGGGAAGTGCGGTGACTGTTTGTCTCCGGACATGCGGATTGGTTAGCGGCGGCAATGGCCCGAGGTCTCTCTAGCATTGGCATATGCGCCTGCGAGAGACCCGCCCAGCGGATCTGGACATCATCTTGAGCTGGGTGACCTCAGAGGCGGACATGGTGCTCTGGTCTGGCCGCACCTTCACCTGGCCTTTGGACCGAGGACAGTTGGAGACCTATCTGCACAACGATCGGCGCCGGTATTGGACCGGGCTCCACCCCAATTCCGGGGAGCCGGTCGGCCACGCGTCGTTGCTCGTAGACGACGAGGCACGCATGATGCGACTCGGGTGCATCCTCCTCGACCCCACTGCTCGAGGACGCGGCTTGGGTAGGGATTTGATCACCGCAGCAGTACGCGTGGGTTTTGCAGCGACGGAGCTACCGGCCATGAGGTTGGGGGTCTACGCGCATAACGTCTCGGCTCGACGTGTGTACGAGAGCCTGGGTTTTCAAACGACCGGTCGAGTGCGTAGCACCGAGGTGAGTGGCAAGCCCTGGCATGCCGTGGAGATGGAACGACCGCGACTCGGCTGAGCCACAAATGAGCGTCGGATCAGCCCGCTGCAAGCTCTCCAATCCCATAGGCTGACGCTCACAGCAATCTAAGGAGAACGGGGCGGCCGTGCAGGGGTGTGCGTTCTGTCGGATCGTGAATCGGGAGACTCCCGCGGAGGTCGTCTACGAGACGAAGTCCACGCTGGCGTTCTTCCCGTTGGAGCCGGCCACCCGGGGGCACACCATGGTGATTCCAAAGCGGCACATAGAGACCTTTCTCGACGCTGAAGAAGCGGATGTGCCCGAATTGGGGTCCACTGTCCTCACCGTGGGGCGTGCGCTACGGGCCGTTCTGGCGCCGGAGGGTATGAACATGATTTCCTCTGCCGGAGTGGCTGCCAGCCAGTCGGTGATGCATCTGCACGTGCACCTAGTGCCGCGTTGGGCCGGGGATGCAATCGGGGAAATTTGGCCGCCAAAAGTTCCGACTTCGGAGGCACTCCTAGAAGATGTTGCGGATGCATTGCGCCAGTTCTGCCGTACCAGCGGCCTGGAAGAGCGCAACCCCCAGTAGAACCAGCCCCACGGCGACGATCATGCTGTGTAGCAACAACCATGAGGGGGAGCGGAGCACGCCCGTCTTGCCCCAATAGCGGCATGACGGGAAAGCTTCCTTGTTGGTGTAGCAACGGGTGTCCATCTCAAACATGGGCACCGGCGTGTACTCCTGGCTCACGCCCCGGTATAGCGCCCGGAATAGGCGTTCCTGCCGCAGATAGAAAGCGTCCAGCCCGGCGAACGCCACTGCAGGCAGAAGGGCGACAAGGGCCATCCACCAAGTCAGATGAGCTGCTGCATAGGCATAGATCACTGCTGCCACTGTCAGTGACCACCCCTTCACCGCGAAGGAGTGAGAGGCCTGTCGCGTGATCGTGTTCTGGATGAACTCCAGATGTTTGATCCGCTCAGGCGACACACTCACCACTGCTTGCGGACGGCGATGGCGTTTTCGACCCACGACTCGAGGTTATTTGCGATCGTGCCGTACACGTTGGTGCTGGTGCTCCCCGCGGGATCGTAGACCGGAACAACCGAGTCGAACGGCACCTTGCCGTTGTTCAGAGTGAACCCAGCGAAGGGATTTGCGCCCTTAGTGCCAGAGCGACCGTCGTGATCGAGGAGCTTGTGGATGTGAATGCCGAGCACGCCTTTGCCGCTGCCCCAGGCCTTCGTGAACTCGTAGTTCACCCACTTCCGTCCTGCAGTCTGGCTGCCGATGAGTACCACGTTGCAGCTCTTGCCGCCCATCTCTGCGTCGATCCACTTCTGGATCGCGGCCTCACCGCCGGCGGCTACGTCCTCCCAATGGTTGGAGCTCAGCAAGGGTTGGCCTTCGAGGAGTCCCATGTTCCGAATCTGGGACACGCGCCAGGCGTCGAGCTGGTAATGAAAGCTAAAGAACACCTTGCGAGCCATGAGTCATCCTTTCGGGGCGCCACACCGGGGGATGTGGGTTGCTTATGAGAATACTGGTGCGATCGGACACCTTTGGGCGCGGGACGGTGAGCCAGAAGCGGAAAACACTGTCTAGACCACCAGCTGATGGGGCAGCGGAAGTTCATGCGGTTGGCAATGCTGCCGGCAGGGAACGGGATTGGTCCTGCAGGCATGAAGTGAGGAGCTACCAGCTCCTTCAAAAAGTTGACATATCAACAAACTCGATATTAGCTGGTGCGTGTTCTCGAGGAAGGCTTGGGAGCGGCTGGGTAGCGTGTGTGAGAGCTTCCCGATCGCACTCAGGAGACCCCCCATGGCCCGAGCCCGCAAGAGGAAACAAGTCGAGGGGCAGTTGAGCATTGATGCCTTTCTCTTCCCGGAACCCGAGGAGGTTCGTGATGAATACGTACGGCAAGTTCGCTCAGGAAGCGTGGAGGACGACCGCGCCCGAGGAGTACGCCCAGATCCCGGATCCGGACGCGTGGTTCGAGAGACTGGGAGAGGAAGCGACCCAGCGGGTGGGCGAGTTGATGATGGAGTTGGCCGGCCCGGATCCGGTGGGGGAGACCTACTTGGAGAAGGTGGGGCGGTTGAACGCGTCGAAGATGCAGGCCGAGGAGATCGTGCGGGCCGAGATGCTGACCCCGGATCCGTCGGTGCAGCAGGAGCCGGAGGAGGACGAGGAGGAGACCGGGGTGGCTCAGATGCTGCGGGTCGTGGAGCAGCTGAACCGGGAGGACCGCCAGTACTGGGACGAGGTGGCCCGGAAGGACGCCGAACAGGCGTAATCCCGGCTGAGTCTGAAGGTTCGGGGCGTTTCGTCCCCCGCGCCCAGGACGAGCTGGCCCCCTCTGGAGCCCAGGCACGCTTCCGGGCCAACCTCGCCGCGCTGCGCGTGCTGCGCACTCTCCAAGCCGAGGAGCGGGCCGCTACCGATGCTGAGCGCGCCACGCTGGCCCGCTGGGGGTCCTGGGGTGCGACCGGGGTCGCGGAAATCTTCGACGAGTCCCGTCCCGAGTACGAGGCCGACCGGGCGGAGCTGCACGAGCTGCTGGATGAGACCGAGTACGCGGCCGCGCGCCGGACGGTCATCAACGCCCACTACACCGACCCGGCGATCGCCAGCGAGGTCTGGGGCGCCCTCACTGCCCTGGGTTTCCAGGGCGGGCGGGTGCTGGAGCCCGGCTCCGGTGCCGGCACCTTTATCGGGTTGGCCCCGGAGGGGGCGCAGATGACCGGGGTGGAGCTGGACCCGGTCACCGCGGCGATCTCCCAGGCCCTCTATCCGGACGCCACGATCCGCACGGAGTCGTTCGCGGACACCAGGATGCCCGGTGGGGTCTTCGACGCGGCGGTGGGCAACGTCCCCTTCTCCCGGAACACCCTGCACGATGCGCGGCACAACGCGGGCGGGCACTCGATGCACAACCACTTCATCCTCAAGTCTTTGGCGCTGACGAGGCCCGGTGGGGTGGTCGGGGTGCTCTCCAGCGCCTTCACCCTGGATGCGCAGAACCCCGCAGCGCGCCGGGAGATGGCCCAAAGCGCTGATCTGCTTGGGGCGGTCCGTCTCCCCACCGGCGCCCACCGTCGAGCCGCCGGCACGGACGCGCTGACCGACGTGCTGATCTTCCGCCGCCGACTGCCCGGCGAGGAACCGTTGGATCAGGAGTGGGTGGAGACCGCCCCGATCGAACTGAATGGGGCGCAGGGGCGGATGAACGCCTACTTCATCGACCACCCCGAACGTGTGCTCGGGGAGCCGATGATCGGCAACGGGATGTACGGGGCCGCTACTTTGACCGTGCGCGCGGAGGATCTGGCGGCCACGGGGGACCGGCTGCGCGAGCAGCTGGCGGGCATCACCGAGCGGGCCGTGGCGGCTGGGCGCGGGATGGCCGAACGTAGTGGCGAGCAGGAGCTCGAGGTCGCTGCCTTGATCCCGGCGGGGGAGCAGGAGCAGATCGGGCACATCACCGATCGCGGTGCGGAAGGCTTCACCCAGGTCACGATCGAGAAGGTGCACGCGCCGCTGAAGGTGGCACGTACCCGGCACGGTGAGCTGCGGGCATTGCTGGGCCTGCGAGACGAAGCCCGTGCCGTGCTGACCTTGGAGGCCGCCAACGTCGATGACACCCCGGAGCTGGACGCTTTGAGGGCTCAACTGGCGGCCAGCTACCGGGCCTATGCGGATCGCTACGGGCCGATCAACCGTTTCACCGAACGCCGCACCGGGCGCACCAACGAGGCCGGTGAGGAGATCCTGGCCCGCATCACCCCACCGGCGGTGGCTCTGCTGGGGGATGATCCGTTCGGGCCGCTCGTGCTGGCCCTGGAGCACTTCGACGAGGGCACCGGCACGGCGGCTCCGGCTGGTCTGCTGTCGCAGCGGCAGGTGCAGCCGCGCAAGCCCGTGCTCGGGGTGGACACCGCCGATGAGGCCCTGGCCGTCACCCTGGACACGGTCGGCACCGTGGACCTGGCCCATGTCGCGGCCCTGCTGGGCACCGATGAGGCCGGGGCGCGGGAGTCCCTGGGAGGACTGGTCTATGAGGTGCCCGGAGAGGAGGGGGTCTATGAGACCCGTGCGGAGTATCTCAGTGGTGATGTGCGCGAGAAGCTGGACACGGCCCGCGCCGCCTCAGTCGCCGATGAGCGGTTCCAAGCCAACGTCGCGGCACTGGAAGCAGCGCTGCCGGCCCCGCTGGGAGCCGATGAGATCGAGGCCCGGATCGGGGCGGTGTGGGTCTCCCCTCAGATCCACGAGCAGTTCCTGCGCCACATCATCAAGGACCCAGCCGCCCGGGTGGACCGGATCAGTGGCGCGAACTGGGACGTGAAAGCCAGCCGCCATGTCTTCGCCGCCCGCAACGACTGGGGCACCGACCGAATGGCCGCCGGCGACATCTTCAAGAACCTGGCCGAGCAGCGCCGGGTGCAGGTCACCGACCCGGACCCGACCGACCCCGAGGGTAATCGCCGGGTGGTCAACGCCACCGAGACCACCGCCGCCCAGGAGAAGGCGGCACTGATGCAGGAGCGGTTCAGCGAGTGGGTGTGGGAGGACCCGGCCCGGGCGGCCGGGCTGGTGGATGAGTACAACCGGCGGTTCAACTCCATCGTGCTGCGCGACTACACCGTGGAAGGGGAGAGACTGAGCTTCCCGGGGCTGGTCAAGGACTTCACCCCACGCGGCCACCAGCGAGCGGCGGTGGCGCGGATGCTCTCGGAGCCCTCGGTGGGGCTCTTCCACGAGGTGGGGGCGGGCAAAACCGCCGAGATGGTGATGGGCGCGATGGAACTGCGCCGACTGGGGATGGCCCGCAAACCGGTCGTGGTGGTGCCCAACCACATGCTCGAGCAGTTCACCCGGGAGTGGCTGCAGCTCTACCCCCAGGCGCAGATCCTCGCCGCCTCCTCGGCTGATCTGAAAGGCGAGAAGCGGCGGGTGTTCGTCGCCCGCGCCGCAGCGAGTGACTGGGACGGGATCATCATGACCCGCACCGCGTTCGAGCGCATCGAGCTCTCGGAAGAGTCGAAAAGCGCCTACAACCTCTCAGAAATCGGACGTCAGCGAGCCGAGCTGGAAGCCGCCAATGAACGGGCAGCCGCCAGCGGGGCGGACACCATGTCGATCAAGCGCATGGAAGCCCGGTTGCAAGCGAAAGAAGAAAAGCTGAAGGAGAAGATGGACCGGGTCACCGATCCAGGGATCACCTTCGAGCAGACCGGCATCGACTACCTCGTGGTGGACGAGCTCCACGACTTCAAGAACCTCTCCACGCCGTCGAACATCCAAGACGCGGCCATTGACCCGGGATCCGGCAGAGCCACTGACCTGCACATGAAGGTCGAGTACCTGCGGGCCAAGCACGGAGACCGCGTGATGACCGGTGCAACCGCAACCCCGATCGCCAACTCGGTCACCGAGATGTACGTGATGCAGCGCTACCTGGGCCCGGAGCTGTTGGAGCGGGCCGGGATCCACGACTTCGACACCTGGGCGGCGACCTTCGGTCAGGTGGTGACCGAGATGGAACTGTCGGTGGCCGGCGGGGACCACTTCAAGCTGAAAGAGCGGTTCGCGAAGTTCCAGAACGTGCCCGAGCTGCTGAAAATGTTCCACACCTTCGCCGACGTGAAGACCGCCGAGGACCTGCAACTGCCCACCCCGGATCTGGTGAAGAGAGACGACGGGGCGCGCCTGCCACGCATGGTCCCGGTAGAGGCATCGGCGGAGCTCGAGGCGTATATCGAGGAGATCGGCCGTCGCGCTGAGGCCATCCAGGCCCGGATGGTGGACCGGACCGAGGACAACATGCTCAAGGTCAGCTCGGACGGCCGCAAAGCGGCCCTGGACGTGCGCCTGGTGGATCCCGAGCTGGGATCGATCGTGGCGGAGAACAAGGTCAGCGTGACCGCGGACCTGATCGCCCGGGTGCACCAGGAGCACCAGGACGACGTGTTCCTGGATCCGGCCAGCGGCGAGGAACACCCGACCCGGGGTGCGTTGCAGATCGTGTTCTGCGATCAGAGCACCCCGTCGACGGAGAAGTGGAACGTCTACGACGAGCTGAAGGATCAGCTGGTCCAGCGGGGCATTCCGGCGGAGAAGATCCGGTTCATGCACGAGGCCAAGAACGATGCCGAGAAGGGCCGGCTGTTCTCCGCTGCCCGCTCGGGAGACATCGCCGTGCTGATGGGCTCGACCCAGAGGATGGGGGTGGGCACCAACATCCAGGCGAGGGCGGTGCACCTGGTGGACCTGGACGCCCCGTGGCGTCCGGCGGACATCGCACAGCGGCACGGGCGCATCATCCGACAGGGCAATCAGAACCCGGAAGTCGCGATCTCCCAGGTGGTCACGAAGGGTTCGTTCGACACCTTCATGTGGCAGACGCTGGAGCGGAAGTCGAAGTTCATCGACCAGATCATGCGCGGGCGGTTGGACGTGCGGGAGATCGAGGACGTCGGGGACAACACGTTGTCCTTCGCGGAGGTCAAGGCGATCTCCAGTGGCAATCCGCTGATCCTGGAGAAGTCGAAAGCCGACCAGGAACTGGCCCGGTTGGAGCGGCTGAACCGGGCCTGGCACCGCAATCAGTCCTCGTTGGTGTTCCGCAAGGACGCGGCTTCCTCGCGGGCGGAGGCACTGGAGCGTGAGCTGCCGGTGCTGCGTGCGGCCGCGCAGCGCACCACCGATGAGTTGGGCGGGGAGAAGTTCCGCATGACCATCGACGGAGCCACCGTGGAGAAGCGCACTGAGGCCGCCGAGGCGTGGCAACGGTGGGCGGGGGTGCACGCGACCGCGCGGCCGCCCCGTGCTGGGGAGGTCGACCTGGGGGTCGCGGCGCGGATCGGTGGTCACGACATTCGGGTGGTGCAGCGGTCTGGGAACCTGGCTGATCTGAGTGCCTCCCCGGTGGAGTTGCGCATTGATGATGCCCCCGGGGTGGCGGTGGAAGTCACGAGGGCGACGTCGTTGAATCCGAGTGTGGGCATGATTCAGCGGTTGGAGAACCAGGTGCTGAAGCTGCCCGAGGAAGTGACCAAGAGGGAGGCCCGGTTGGCGGCCGCGCATCAGGAAGTCGTCGACGCCCGGGCGGCACTGGAGGTGCCGTTCAAGCACCAGGAGGCCCTGGATGCTGCCCGGTGGGAGGTGGAGCGCATCGACCGTGCGATGCGCGGAGAGGAGACACCGCAACCGACTTTGGACCCGGAGTTGGAGGCGTTGAAGAAGCGGATGCGGATCAACTACCCCGGAGCTCCCACCACCGGCCGTAGTGCTCCCGGGCGTGGAACTTCCACGGCCGACCGCTCACTGGAGACAGCTCGTATGTCTTATGACCAGCGCCCCACGGAGGAGGGCCTGGGGCTGTAGCCGCTGCCCCGCTGGCCTTACGACGACGAACGGTGCCCGCTCCCCGATGGGGAACGGGCACCGTTTCTTGTGCGGTGACTACAGGGGCAGGAAGCCGTCCACAGTCGGCGGTTACGGATCTGGAACGGTCGTGCGTGAGGTGACCTGCCGGCTGTGGGCGGGTGGTCGGTGGGGGTCCCTGTGTCCATCATGGGTGCGGGAAAAGCCGCGGAGCGATGGAGCTTTTGCCGTGCCCATGTGGGCACGGGGTCAGGAACTCAGCCACGGTAATCCATGTTGCGGTCTGCACGACCCTGGCGTGCTTCACGCCAAAGCATGAGCAACGCAACGACCAAAAGAAGACCAGTCAGCCATCCAATTACTGAGCCTTGGAGTACTAGGACGATGGAGACAATGAGCAGCACTACGTAGCTTGCGGCAAGGATCCAGCCGCCGGTCTTCACTGCTCCGACTCGGTGCCGCCACCGTTCTGCGCGGATGAGTTGGGGGCGTCTGGGGTGGACTGAGCGGCCTTCCGTCGACGCTGCACGCGCTGCATCTTCTCGGGTGCGGAGAGTCCGATTTTGCGCAGCTCGTCCTCGGTCCAGCCGCCGTTATTGACGGCGGCCTGGAAGGCTTGGGTGTCGTTTTTCTCCGCTTCCTTGAGAGCTTCGCGGGCCTCGTCGAGGGCGCCACGTGCCGTGATCGCCCGGCGGACGTAGTCCATCCGGTCGTTGAGCAGCCGCTGCGCGGCTTCCTCTGCCTGCTGAGGGTCAGTGAGCTTAGCCATGCCCCCACCTTAACGGACGCACACTGTGCGTTCCAGAGTCCACGGGCGCTCCGCCGGCGTTTCGCACCCGTGGTGCCCCGGCGGAGCAAAGCTATCTTTTATGTGCCATAAAAGGGCACCGCTGCTGGCCTCGCGGCCTTTGCGGTGGCACACTGGTCGTGTGGGGCCCACAAGGTGGGGGCGCTGCGCTGGGCCGTAAAGAGAGGAGGTGCTGTGGTGGAGCAGGAGAATCCGCGCCACGTGTGGAAGTCGAGGCGCAAGCGGATCGAGGGCAAGACCCAGTACGTCCGGGTGTCCATGTCGGAGTCCGAGCGTGCTCAGTTGATGGTGCTGGAGCAGCAGACCGGGCTGTCGCCCTCGGCGCTGATGGTCGAGGCGGTGTTCGGTTCGGCGGATCCGGTGGCAGTGCAGTTGCGGCGGAATCAGCTGGCCGAGCTGATCCAGATGCGGCACCTGATGGCCACGATCGCGAACAACGTGAACCAGATTGCTCGGCACGCCAACAGCACCGGGGAGGTGCTGCCCGAAACGGTCGATACCTTGCAGGAAGCTCGCCGCTTTGGGGCGGACGTGCTGGCCAAGATCGAAGAGTTGATCCCGTGATCCCGAACATCACCAAGGGCGACAAGCCGGTCGGGCTGATGAAGTACCTCGTGGGTCCGGGACGGGCCAACGAGCACACCGACCCGCACCTGGTGGGCGGCTCCCCGCTCATCATGGCCTGGCACGACGACGTGCAGCTCAACGAGGAAGCCGCGGTGTCCATCGCCCGCGAGATCGACCTGAACCGGCGGTCCTTCGGGGTGGACGCTGACGCCAAGCACATCTGGCACTGCTCGTTGTCGATTCCGTACCAGGACCGGGAGGTCACCGATCAGGAATGGTCGGACATCGCGAGTAAGTTCATGGACGAGATGGACTTCACCGACGCTGGGGCCAAGGCTCCGTGCCAGTGGGTTGCGGTGCACCATGGGCGCTCCACCAAGGGCAACGACCACATCCACATCGTGGCCTCCACCATCCGTGGGGACGGCACCAAATGGAACTGGGGTAACGACTTCTCCCGGGCGCAGAAGGCTGCGCGTGGGATCGAGAAGGACTTCAACCTGATCCAGCTCGGAAACCACTCCGAACGGTGGTTGCAGCAGGGCGAGATCGCTCGGGACAGCACTAGGGAGCCGACCCGGTTCGCGTTGGAGCGCACCGTGCGGGCGCGCGCGGTGGCCGCCGAATCGGAGGCGCAGTTCGTGCGGCAGATGCGCCGGGCGAACATGCTCGTGCACCCACGGTTCGCCGCCGGCACCGACTCGGTGGTGACCGGGTACTCGGTGGCGGAGCGTCCGCCGAAGGGCATGCGGCCGTTGTGGTTCGGGGGCGGCAAGCTCGCCCAGGATCTCACGCTGCCGTCCCTGCGGACCCGTTGGCCGGACACCCCCGAGTCTGCCCAAGAGGCGTCGGAGGAGTGGATGGCGGCCAAGCGGCACCGCCGCATCGTGCATCCCGACGCCCCCGGTGCGGCCCTGGACGAGGTGACCGCTAGGCGGTTGGCGGATGAACTGAAAGAGGTTCGCCGGCGCCTGGTGAAGCTCGCCCCGGACGACCATCAGGCGTGGGCGCACGCGGCTCGGGAAGCTTCTGGGGTGTTCGCGGCGTGGTCGCACGCGACCGAGGACGGGCAAGGACCCTTGGGGCGCACCGCGAGGACGCTGGCTCGCTCGGCGCACCGGTCGGGGCTGAAGATCACCACCCCGTTGGAAGCCCCACTGCGTACCAGTGGCACCACGGCGTTCCTGCTGGCGGTCACGAAAGCGCCCTCCCCGATGGCCCAGGCATTGATCATGAACCAGATGCTGCGGATGACCCGAGCGTTCCAGGACATGCATCAGGCCAACAAAGAACTGCGCGAGACCCAGTTGATCGTGGACACCTTCCGGCAGCACCTCTCGGTGGTGGCAGAGCCGCTACCGGAAGTCGAGCCTTCTTCTCCTAAGCGCAGTGCCTCCCACGCCGGACCCGCCCGTGCCCGTGGTGCGCTGCGCGAGACCCAGGGGCCCACGGTTGAGCACCCTTACGTAGATCACACCCCCCGCACGGACTACGGAATGGAGTTGTAGAGATGAGCACACAACCCGATGGCGTGAACGATCTGATCGGCCGTGACCTCCAGGCGGTGATGGCTGTGGCCGGGCGCTGGGGCGAGATGATGGCCCGTCAGCGCGCCGAGCAAGTGCGTCAACGCCTGATGGAGCAGCAGCAGCGGCGACGGGAGCTGGAAGACCGGTTCGAAGCCGAACGAGCAGTGATGCGCACCGAGCTCGCCCCGGTGGACCAGGACCGTTTCTGGGAGTCCGCCAAGCCGGAAGACATCGCTGCCCACTACGGGCTGGCCCGGCAGTGGGAGCAGCACGACGAGGTCGCCCGCACCGCGCGAGGACGGATCGAGTCTCAGGTAAAGGACCGCTACGGACTGGCCGTGGAGGACTACCTGGAAGAGCGCACCCCGCAGCAACAGCGCACTAAGACCGTCGAGCAGGGAACCGCGGCCCACGAAGCCGTGGACGCCCAACGTGACCACGCCGAGGCCGCCCTCAACGCCGCAGAGGCCAGCCGGGGGGATCTGCAAACCGACGCCGACACCCGCCACTCGGCTGCCGAAGCCGAGGAACTCTGGGACTCCGGAGACCGGCGGGCGAACCTGGCCAAGAACCTCATGGCGGCCTTTGGCGGCACCGAGGAGGGCCGCGATGGGGTACGGGCACGCCTGGCTGCTGACCGGGACCAGGGCACGCCTCCCATAGAGGCTGTGCGCTCCACCAAGCGTGGCCCCAAGGCCCGCAAGAACACCGGGCGCCCAGCAGGACGAGAAAGAGGCTTGGAACTCGGCTGATGCCATGAGGGCAGCAGCGAAAGGGGCGCAACCCGTGACGGGTTGCGCCCCTTTTGCCGTGAGGTTCAGTCGAACAGGCCCTCTGGAGGTGGCTCCAAAGTCAGTGGAACTCCCTTGGGGCGGTGCTCCCTGGGAGTGCAGCCGTGGAAAGGACCCTTCTCCTCAAAGAGGACCCGCATGGTCGGGTCGGCGTAGTTCTGCCACCACACCGCCAGCCCGGTAGTGGGGTCCAGGCGCAGGTTTTCCCACGCCCTCCACAGCCCCGTCAGACGGCTCACGGCTTCATCATGCCGCCACCACTGGGCGCACCAGGTGAACGTGTTTGAGCGACCGGCTGGGTCCAGCTGACGCCGGTACATCGGCGCCAACATCTCGGTGACGAACTCCACCACGTTCGCGTAGACCAGCTCCGCAGGAGGCTGCTCTTCCACGTCCTCGTTACCCTCACTGGACGATTTTTCTTCCCAGTCCATGGCCTACTCCTTCACCAGCGCCGCCCACCGGTTCCCGGCAGGCTCAGGCACCACTGGCTCGGCGGCCGGCGCTGTGGGCTCGTGATCGACGGTGTCCACTGTGGGGCGGTTGTGGGCCTCTTCGGAGGCCCTGGAGGCTTCCGCGTAGGGGCGGTGGTCAATCGGGATGGTGCGCAGCAGCACGGCCCTCGCCCCGGAGCCGAACATCACGGCCCGACCCTTGGGCAGGGCGGACAGGTCAGCCACCGACATGATGTCGTCGGTGGCGTCCTGGCGGGAGGTGGACCCGGAGTCCTTCTGCCTCGAGGAGGAGACGGAGGTGTAGGTGTACTTGCCGATCAGCTCGGAGAGCATCTTCAAGTAGCCCTCCTCCTTGACGTTGCCGCCGTAGGTGACGACGTTGGCCGTGGAGAACAGCTTGCGCATCCCGGACTCCCCCCACACGTCCACGCCCTGGGACCAGGACTGCAAGAACGTGGAGACCACGATGCCGCGAGACCCGTAGTGGCTGTAGAGGTTGGGCAGGTTCATCCAGCGGCAGACGTTGGCGGCCTCGTCCAGCACGCAGAGCATGGGGGTCGCCAGTCGGCCCCCGGCCTGGGTGACGGCGTGCTCCTCGGCGGCGGTCACGGTGGCCACGGTCAGGGCGGTCACCAGGGGCCCGGCGGTGCCGGCCCCTTCCTTGGACAGGGCGTAGAGGGTGTGCTTGCCGGCCACGAACGCCTCCGGCTTGAACTGCGGGCGATCGTCGTCCGGACGCAAAGGGTTGACCCAGGCGGCGATCTTCTCGTTCTTCAGGCAGGCGGCCATCTGCAGGGCGGTGGAGTAGACGCTGCCTCGGTACTTCTCGGGTTGGCGGATTGTGCTGGCCACCGAGTCGGCTTCCTTGGTCCACCCGTGCTCATCGAGCAGTAGTGCCGGGGTCTCATCGGTGGATCGGGTCAGCCAGTAGTGCACCCGCTCGATGGGCTCCCCGCCCACGGCGGCCGCGAGCAGCAGCCCGGCCAAGAGGTCCTTGCCCGCGGAGTCGAAGTGACCATCGCCCTTGGCGCCGACGTCTCGGGAGCCAGCGGCGAAGTTGTTTGCCATCTCGGCGGCGCGCTCACTGTCGGTGACGTAGGTCAGCGGGTTCCACCACCAGGTCGGTTTCTCCCCGGCCACACCTTGGGGGTCGAAGACCCAGACGTCGCCGTTGGCGGCGCGGAGGTCGCGGGTGAGGTCGGAGAGGTCGCGTTTGTTGGAGGTGGCGATCACCGGGCCCGGGGCCTCGATGATGGACGGGGCGGCCTGGGAGGTGGTCTTGCCGGTGCGGGTGCCCCAGATGTGCAGGAGGGTGTCCTCCCAGGAGGCGTAAAGAGTATGGCCACCGCGGACCATCTTGCCGAGCATCACCCCCGGGACCTCCACGCCGAAGCGAGCGGCCTTGGCGCGCGCCTGCTTCTCGGTGAAGGGGGCGACGTCGCGCACCGAGGCCATGCGCGGTGCGGCGCGGTCGTGCTTGACGACCTTCTTGGCCTTCTGGTGGCGCTTGAAGCCCCACAGCACGAACAACCCCGTCACGACCAATGCAGCCGTAGCGGCCAGGACAACCTCCGTGGTGCGCCACGGGGCCGCCCCGGTGAAGGTGCCCAACGACCGTTCCCAGTACCCATCCGGCAAGGACCCCACACGCGGAGTGAGGGCCTGTCCGGCGGTGTTCACCGCGTAGAGGAGCGCAGGGATACCGACCAGGACGAAGATCAACACCAACAGCAGAGCAACCTCCCCGCCACCGGTCTTGTACTTGCGGTCCAGGGAGCTCATCGTTCGCCCCTCTCCTGAGCGGCGCGGAACTTGGCCTCGTGCCACTTCTTCTCGGTGTCGTGAACCTGGCTCCGGCGTTCGGTGGGGGTGAACTCCATCGAGAACGGAATCCCCGCCCTGGCACCGACCTTGATGAAGAACTTCCCCTGGCCCGGCGGCGGGGAGGTGGTGCGATCGTCGAAGTACCACTCCCGGTTCTCCGGGTCTTCCAGCCAGGCCCGCAGCTCGACGTCGTTGACCGTGAGCTCGTCGGTGGAGGCAAATACGTCGTCGTTGGTGTACTCCATCGCCTCGTCCCCGCGTCGGTTCCAGGCGGGCGGGTCCTGCCAGGCGGCGAGCTGTTCCTGCTCGCGCATCGACAGCGGCACGGACTCGGTCAGCAGCGGCATCTCGGATTTGGCCAGCCCGCCGAGGATCTTGATCCCGCAGCGGTCCATGATGCCCTTGGCCTTGGCGCGATCCTCTTCGCCACGCACGGCCATGAGGTCGGAGGGGGTGTGGGAGGCCATGATCTGCCCGACCCCCATCTCCCGGTTCAGGCGGGTCAGGGCGTTGACCTGATCGACGATACCGGGCCCGGCCGCCAGGGTGTTCCACAGCTCATCAAGGATGAGCAGGAACCGCTGCCGGGCGATCACCCCGTCATCGGCCAGCATGTTGGAGGTCCGCACCGTTCCGGTGCCAATGGACCAGCACGCCAACAGTGTCGCCGCCCGCAGATCGGACTCGGACTGGGAGATCCGCGACAGGTCGAAGACCATCGGCCGGGAAGCGTCGATTTTGTTGGTGGAGGGGCGAGCGAACATCTGCCCGAAGGCCCCGGAGCCGCACAAGGAGTTCAGCGAGGACTCCAGGGGCTCTGTGATCTCGTCATAGCGGGCATCGTTGCCGCGATCCAGAGCAACCTCACGCACCTCCTGGGGGCGGTCTTTGAGCACCTGGCGCAAATCCGCCATGACCGGGACCGTGCCGGACTCGGCGTGGCGGGCTTCCAGGACAGTGAGGCACCGATCCAGGATCTGATCCTCGCGCTCGTCCAGCGGCTTCTTGCGCAGAATCGAGATCAATGACCGGATCAGGTCGAACCGCCGGGTGTGCAGATCGGCCAGCAGCTCCTCCGCCTTCGCAGCAGAGAGCAGCTTGGCCGCGGCGACCGCGCCGGCATCATCGAGGGGGTTGATGTGGCCGACCCCGCGGCCCAGCGGCAGCACTGCCCCGCCGAGGGCTTCGATCATGGCGACGTGTTCGCCCTTGATGTCTCCGAGGACCATCGGCCACACCCCGAAGGCGGCCAGTCCGATGGCCATCCGCCGCAGCAGGGAGGACTTGCCCAGCCCCGGGTTGGCCATGATGAAGGCCGAGGGGTTGGCGATCACCCGCAGCTTCTGGAACCAGGAGATCGGGTCACAGCACACCGGCTCCCCCGAGAGCAGGTTGCGCCCCAGCGGGACCCCCTCCAACGGGGAACCCCCGCCCATAGGGAAGGGATAGAGTCCGCACACCTGGTAGTTAGTGCCGCGCATTTCCCGGATCGGGTGCAGCAGCTGCGCCTCGCCCAGACCCCGGCCCTTGTGGCCCCGCGGGCCCGGACGGCGGGCGGAGGCGGCAGTGACCGAGGTGCTGCCGGTGCGCTTGGGCTTGGCGAAGATCTTGCCGCCCTTGACGCGGGCGAAGGCCCGGTCCAGGACGGTAGTGCCGGCCGCGCCCCGGGAGGCGGGGAGGATGATCTGGTTGCGTTTCGTGGTGGCCATTAGAGGGCGTTCCTCACGGTCGAGGGCAGGGCCAGGTGGTCCGGGATGACCACACCCAGGGGGAGGCCGGCGGCGAAGGTGGAGTCCTGGGCGCCGTAGGCCTCCTCCAGGCGGATCCTCGCCGAGGTGCCGAGGTTCTCGATGATGGCTTCGGCCTCATCCAACTCCGCTTTGGAACGGACGGTGGCAGTGACAACGAGCCCGAAGTTCAGCAGCCCCGCCCCGTCGGCTTCCTCAGCCGCGGTGGCCTGGGCCGCGCGGGTCTCGCGGGTGTCCCGGGCGGTGGCGCGGTTGCGGGAGGAGGCGTTGAAGGTGGCGGTGTTGATATCCGTTTCCACCATCTGCGCGGCCCTCGCGGGGTCGATGGGGCGGTAGAGCAGCGTGACGCGCTTGCGCACCAGCTCCGGGTTCGGGGCGATGAGGGCCTGGAGCACGTTGGCCTGAATAGTCGAGCGCGGGGGCACCGACATCGCCCAGGACTTCGACCAGGAGTTGTTGTGGTGATAGCAGTCCCAGAAGGTGTCGGCGGCCTGGGGGCCGACCTCACTCCAGTCCAGTTCCGGGGCCACCCCCTGGGAATGCGCTCGGTCGAAGAGCACCGCCTCGGCCGGATCGTAGGCCACCCGGATGACCTCACACAGCTGCTGAGCGGTCAGCGGGGCGGCCACCCCGGCCCCGGTGTCGTTGAGCGATAGCGTGAGGTTGGGCAGCCGCGCCGCCAGGTCATCGGCGACCTCTTGGGCGTTGCGGATGCGCCCGCCGGCCCGCACGGAGGCTTTGAAGGTCACTGCGATGTAGGCCCGGGTGACGGTGGCCCCGGTGGGCAGCATCTGCACGGTCTCGTTGATGACGTCGCGGGCAAACGCCGGGGCGTCCTCGTGCATGCGGGCCTCGATCTTGCGGGCCAGCCGGTATCCGGAGTCCGGGGCGGTCTCGATCGTCACCGAGGCGGCGGTCAGTCCCGGTTCGTCGGTGAGCATGCCCAGCCAGTGCGCCCAGCGGTCCACCCACCGGTTGATGTGCTCCTGATCAACCATGCCCCCGCCATCGGGCTCGGAGGAGAACACCACGGTGTAGTGGTGCTTCTGCGGGACCTCGAGCAGCGCGAAGGGGCGGCCGTAGCCGTCGACGTGCTCGGTGATCCTGGACCGGGCCGAGACCCCGGGCAACTTCGTGGTGCCCTCCGGCACCCGGGACACCGGCCCGGCCCGGTAGACGTTGGCCCCGGTGTAGCGGGCGTTGGCCCACCCGGCCCGGCGCAGGATCCGCTCGATGAGGGTGCGCCCATGCTTGTTCTTCTGCATCGACAGCGCGATCAGCGTCAGGATTACCGCCTCAAACCCCAGGGCCACCAGCCACATATCGAGCATCATCAGCAGGATCCCGCCGACCACACCACCGATCAGCAGCACGGTGCCGGCGGTCGAGAGTCCGGCCAGGCCCTTGGAAGTGGGGGTGCGGAAGTTGCCGTACACCCGCGGACGGTTCTCGGTTTTAGCTTCGGTCTGCGCCATCAGGGCGGCCCTCGTTTCCGGTCTCGTTGGCGATCTGCGCCTTGAACGCACGTGCCTGTTGCTGGACGGCCTTCGCCGCCTGTCCCGCGCCGGTGGGGCCCGTGGGCCGCGCACCGGCACTCGGAGCAGGCCGGGCGCCCGTGCGTGGCGCGGCCCCTGCTGCTCCGCTGCTTGGAGTGGGTTGGGCCCCAGTGCCACGGCCCGGAGTGGGGTGGGCCCCAGTGCCGGTGGAGGGTTTTCCGGTGCCATCTTGGCCCGGTGCACCGGTAGAAGTTGCTCCTGCCGGTGCGGTGCTGGAGGTGGGGCCTCCAGCGCTGGAGACACCACCATGCGCGCTGGATTCGGTGGCCTCGGAGACGGCTTCTCCGGTCTTTTGCACTGCGTTGGCAGCGGCCATGCCAGCCGCCACTGGGGCAGTAGCCGCGCCGGCGGCTGCTGTGCTTGCCGTGCTAGCGGTGCTTGCTGTGGTGGTCCCAGTAGAGCCAGCACCACCAGCGGTCCCACTGGGGGCGGATACCGGCCCAGCAGGCGATGAGCTCGCCCCGCCCTTGGACGAGGCAGAGGACTGGGACGGTGTTGTGGAGGAAGAGTCGGAGCCGAACCCGCGCCCAGACCGGGACAGGTGGGCCGCGCCCTGGGGGATCGCAGCTCCCATCGCCGCGACGCCCAACGCCCCGCCGCCACCGCCTCCGCTGGAGGACATCGAGCCCAGCACGGGGCTGAGGAAGCCGACGAGTACGGGCAAGGCGAACACGGAGGCGGCGATCATCATCAGCCCGGCGGCGAACTGGATCAGCCCGTTGTCTCCGCCCTCCCACACCCCGGTGGTGGACATCTTGATCGCCAATGCGTAGATCAGGGCGGCAGCGGGCTTGTAGAAGGCGAAGGCCAGCGTCCAGGCGATGACCTTCTGGAAGAAGTTCTTCCCCGTTTCGGTGTTCAGGAAGGCGGCTGAGAGCGGCAGGATCCCGGCCATGAGGAACAGCATCCCGGTGCGCAGCACCATCAGCATCAACTGGATGATGTTCACGATGATCGCCACCACTCCGCCGACGATGATCATAATGACGTTACCCCCCAGCCAGACGGGGTCAGCGGCCCCAGCACTGGTGGCGTTGTCCAGGGCCAACAACTTGAGCACATCGGTCTGGAAGTCGTCGCCGATGGCGGAGTCGATGATCTGCACGGCCAGGGCATCGGTGCCCCGGACCAGGACGTTGAGGATGGTTACCCCGGAAGCCGTCACCACGGCCAAGGTAAGCAGTCCCTTGAGCAGGTCCCGAGCTGGTTCAGCACGCTGGGTCCAGGCCATCTGGGCCCCGGCGATCATCACGCTCAGCGCAGCCACCGCGAGGGTGAGGTAGAAGGTCTGGTCTTGGATAAACCCCACTGACCCGCTGAGGTTCATCGCCCGCGCGGGGACGAGGAAGCCGATCAGGCTGGTGGCCCCACCGATCAACGCCGCCCCGGAGGCCAGCACGGTGGCCGTGTTGACCAGGCCGGCTCCGTCACCGCGGCGGGCGTTGGTGGCCAACACGATGCTCAGGAACAACACCCCGAACACGCTCAGGCCCAATCCAATCCAGCTTGCGTAGCTCAGCAGCAGGTCAATCTGGTCGTTGAACTCTCCCCGAGCCGGAGCCTGAGTGCCGGCCCCGTTATCGCTGGTGAGGTTGGCGGTGCCAATGCGTGTCCACATGGATCCCAGAGAAGCGATGGTCTCAACCACGGCAGCGGTCACACCGTCCGCGATCTGATCCAGCGCATCCCCGGCCGCACCAGACAGCATGTTCTTAAAACCCTCGGTGCCCCTGCAGACAAGGTCGAACCCGCAGTCTTGTTCCTCAGCCATCCTGAGGCCCCCACGTGATGTATCCGCTCAAGTCGGAGACGTTCCCCGATACAGGTCCGGCATCCCCGTTGTCACGGAACGCAAAGCGCCAATCACCGTCCTGCCAGATGAGATCTGCGCTGTTGGTGATATACGCCTTTTCGGTCCCGTCATCCACCGCTGCTACGACCTCGACCGTGGCCTTGTCACCCGTGTAGGAGAGAAGTCGAAAACCTGCAATCTGCATCGGAACGGTAGATGCGCTGCCCTCTGCAATGCGCTGCTGGATGCGCCCACTGTTGATGTCCTTACCAGGCCCCTCCAAAATCAGGGCTTCGCTCGTATCCAGCAGAAGTTGGGGGTCATTGCTGGAAGTCAACATATTCGTGACGCTTAGAAGTGCTCCCTCGGGAGTGTGTGAGTAGCAAGACCGGACTCCGGTCTCAGGGTCTACCTTGCCGGGACCGTGCTTTTCGGAAGAGGGAGCGTAGAGCGCACCGAGAGCCTCCCACTCCACGTTGTCAGGGGCCTTGGTGAGGGTGGTGCCGCCGGTGGCGTCCAGGCCGCATGCAGATTCCTCGCTCGTAGTGACTTCAGTGGTGGCGATCGGTGTTGGCAGGGACTGCGCTTGTTCCTCCCCGTCGGGCCACAGCCACAGGACGAGTCCCAGCACGATCAGCAGCACAACGAGGACGGCTGAGATGAGGAAGCGGGGGGTTCTCCACCATGTGTTGTTGTCGTCTGTCTCGAAGTGATCCGTCACCTGCTGCTCCTTCTGGGTGGGGGGTAGTAGTCCTGTGGCTGTGGAGGGGTTATCCGCCGGAGATGAAGGAAAGGATCGAGGCGCCGCCAGAGATCAGGGCCACGGCAAGCACGATCTTGATGATCCCGGAGACCTCTTCGGTGGTCTCACCGCGGCGGGCGTCGAAGGCCATCTTTCCGCCGACCACCAGAAGGCCCAGCACAGCGATGCCCAGGGCAATCCACTTGCCCACTCCGACCATGCGGTTCCAGGTTTCACCAATGCCGGGAGGGGACAGCGGGTCCGAGTCGGGCAGGGCGGCGGGCAGAGCCAGCACGGTGTCGGAGGCTGCCAGTACGAGGTCAATCATTGGGGGGTCCTCTCGGGATTGATTTCTTCGACTGCCTCAGCCAGGGCGGTGAGGACTTTTCTCGGCTCACGGGCCAGGGACTCCCAGTCCACGGTCCCGGTGAGCCGGAGCTCTTCGATCCAGGGCACTACCCAGGTCCGCGGTACTCCGCCGGAGACCACCCGGGTTGCTGCGGCCAGGGGCTTCGGGGTTTTTCCCGGAGCATCGGCCATCAGTACGAGACCCTGGAGCTCCACATCGGGGTGGGTTCCGGAGGCCCAGTCGCGGGCGGCGCGGCTGGCCGCGTCGAGTCCCCGCCGGTTCTGACGGGCCACGAGAAAGATCGCGGCAGGGGCTTCCTGGCCTGCGTCGGCCGAGCGCATCGGCCATCGATGCTGGCAAACGGTGCCGCCGAGCAGTTCGGCCAGCACGGATTCTCCGGCCCCGCCATGAGCTCCCAACCAGAACACCCCATGGGTGTTGGTGAGGAAACGTCCTAAGCGGCCCTCGGACTCAGAGGGACCGACCATGCCCTGCTGGGGGCCTGGTGCTCCGCGTAGGACCGTCACGGTCTCCTCGGGGACGTCTTCGAAGACCGGGCGGACCTGTTCCTCAGTCAAGGGTGACACCAGCTCAGCCCAACGGTTGTCCATCACATCTCCTCAGTGGCAGGGCCTCACCTAGACTTGACCCTGTATCTATTAAACAGCTTTTGAGGGGGTTTAGCAACTGTCATGAATCATCAACCGTTATTAGAGATTGTCGTGTATTGTAGCAACTGTGAGAATGGAGATGGTCGTTGTGTCTGATGCGCTGGACAAGCTCTTCGAGGGCCTGCCCGAGCGGCTGGGCATCGATGACCTCACGCGGGTCCTCGGGCTTGCCGACCGCACGGTCACCTACCGGTGGTTGCGTGATGGGATCGTGCCGGCGATCAAGCTGGGGAAGACCTGGCTGATCTTGCGCGACGACGTCAAGGCCCACCTCCGCTCTCAATACAACGTCCCCCATTCCACCGACAATGACGGGGCGCAAGCTAACGACGAGTAGGGAGAGCATCATGGCGGAGGCACTGGAGCGGCCGGTTTGCACGGCCACCATCGCCGCGGACGACAGCGTGGAGGTCACTATCGACCAAGTTCCTTATGGGTTCTCCTCGATGACTGAGGCGATCAAGCATGTGGTCTCAGTGGCCGCTGACCTGGGGCGACCGATCAAGCTCACCGCGATCGATCCCAGCTCGGAGACCGAACCTGAGACGCATCTGATTGTCGATCCCGAAGGTTCGGTCGCTGCCGATCCCAGTGCCTCCGCCAAGAAGCGACCCGTCCGGCGCGGCTCTTCACGGGCCGTCACACTCGATGACTTCGCACCGACCACTCCCGCTACCAGCACCACCCCTGAGGGCGTAGATGCGGCCCCTGACAAGCCAGGAAACCTGGATATCGAGCGCGCACAGGGCGAAGAAACACGCCCAGTGGCCGACACCACAGGGGTCCCCGATGTGGAGGACACCCCGGTGCCGCGCCAGGACACCATCCTGGGGGCACCTACCGCGCAGCCTTCGGACGTGACCACGCTGCGCCCAGCCCAGAAGACAACCTCGCTGGATTCCGGACCCACCGCTGGCGCTGCGCCTTCTTCCCGGACCCCTGCATCGCCTGTACTGGTGGCCGCACCAGGTGATCCGCGCCTGCATCTGCGGCGGGAGGAGAACACTGACCAGCCCGAAGCACCGGCACGGGGCGGGTGGCGCGGGTGGTGCAACCACACCCTGGGAATGTCACTGGCCGCTTCTGCCGCCGAACGTGCCACCAGAGCCCGCCGGCTACGCATCCAGCGCCCCTTGCAGACCCACTACACCGTTGCTGTCCTCCAGCTCAAAGGCGGAGGTGGGAAAACCACCACGGCCTACCACCTCGCCGCGACCTACGGTCGGGTGCGCGGGGGCAACATCCTGGCCGGGGAGTTCAACGAGAACCAGGGCACCCTGGCCGAACGCTCCCTCACTGCCGACCATGACCGCACCACCTTGGATCTGATCCGCAACCTGGAGACCGTCACCCGTCGCACCGCCGACCTCGTGCGCTACGTGCGCCCCCAGGGCGATGACCGGATCCACGTGCTGGCCTCCCCACCGGAGGGCACCGACCGCTCCCGGGTGGACGGGCGCTCCGTGCGCACCGCCCACGAGACCCTGAGCTCCCTCTACAGCCTGATCCTGCTCGACACCGGCAACTCCGCCCAGTCCTCCACCTGGCGCGCCGCCGTGGACGTGGCCGACTCGCTGGTGCTGGTCGCCCACAACCGCGAGGACGACGCCCGGCTGCTGGAAGCCACGGTCGAAGCCGTCACAGCCGAAGGCCACGGCGACAAGCTGGCCCGCTCCGTGCTGGTCGTCTCCAACACCGCCACCAACAACACCGAACGCATCAGTCGCCTGCGCGACTACGCGGAGGCGATCGGACTGGCCGGGTGCGTGGTCATCCCCTTCGACAAGTCCCTCCAAGAAGGACGCGCCTTCCACTACGACGCCCTCCACCCGGGAACCGTGCGGGCCTACGAGGAAGCCACCGCCACACTGACCGACCAGCTCTGACCCACACCCCTCCCATCCCCCCAGGAGGCTGTGATGTCCGCTGGATCCTCGCGCGCCCTCGGCGCCATCATGGCGCTGCTGCTTGTCTTCGCCATCGGCTCGATCGTGGCTCTCGCCGTGCTCGTGGCCACCCTGGCCGAAGACGAGGAGCAGACCTCGGCCACCTCCTGCGCCGTCACCGCCGTCACCACCGACGACGACCAGGAGCGTGCACCGAACATCCCCAACGGCTGGGCACCATTGGTGGAAGAAGCCGCCAAGACCGCAGGGCTGCCCGTGAGCGTGGTGGCCGCCCAGCTCAAGCAGGAATCCAACTGGGACGCAGGCGCCGGCAGCTCCGCCGGAGCCCAGGGCATCGCCCAGTTCATGCCCGCCACCTGGGCGACCTACGGCAACGGGGGCGAGGTCACCGACCCCGACGACGCGATACCGGCCTACGGCCGCTACATGGCCGCCCTGAAGAAGGACGTCGAACCACTGGCCGATGGGGACGCCGACCAGCTCGTGCGCCTCACCCTGGCCGCCTACAACGCCGGCCCCGGGGCCGTGCAGCAGTACAAGGGTGTGCCGCCCTATGAGGAAACCGAGAACTACGTCCGCACCATCCTTGACCTCGGCCAGAGCGAGTTCTCCGCCAACTGCGAGGTCCCCACCGGGGCGCAGGAATGGGACGGTGACCTAGGAGACGGTGAGTGGACCGTGCCGCTGCCCGGCGGGAAGTTCACCTCCGGCTACGGGCGGCGCAACGTCCCAGGACTGCCGGCCTGGGCACAAGAACACGTGGGCGTGGACATCGCCACCCCCGGTGCCGGCTCCGGCTCAGGAGGCCCAGTGATCGCCCCGACAGCCCTGCGCATCACCGGATTCAACAACACCGACGGGTGCGTGATCGCCAAGGAGAACGGCGACGACCCCGACTTCGGCTTCGCCTTCTGCCACCTGAACACCTACAGCGTGAAAAAGGGCGACACGCTCAAACGCGGCGACGTGATCGGCACCGAAGGCAACAAAGCCGGCCTGGGCGCGGTATCCACCCACCTGCATTTCGAGATCTACAAACCCGACGCCCCCGATGTGGTCTACCCCTACGAGGGCTTCAACATCGACCCCGAACCCATCCTCAAGCAGAAAGGAGCGTGGCCTAAATGACCCGCCACTCTCAGCTGGCCCTCACCCTCGCGCTGTGCGCTCTACCCCTGGCTGCCTGCGCCCCAGACGTAGCTGAACGGACCAGCGAACAGACCACCGCTACCGCGACGAGCACGCCCTCCCCCACCGCGACCACCCCCGGAGAGGGCACCTTCCTGGATCCGACTGATGTGGACCGCACCGATGTGGAAGCCACCGCCGAAGCTGCCGCGCTACTGATCCACTCCTGGGACACCGTCACCGACCGCACCCAAACCGCCGCCGCCATCCGCGCCAAGCCCTTGATGTCGGAAGAATGGGCCGCCAACCAGATCGAGCCCGAGCGCAACGGCAACCAGGCCGCCTGGCTGAAACCGTCCGAGCACCAGGCATACAGCGCACCCAGCATCACCCCCGCCGTGGGAGATGTCTCCCGCGACGTCGCCAACGACAAGGTCATCCGCGCTTACGACCTCACCTGGCGCTGGATCAGCCGCGACGGTCAAGAAATCGAGGCCACCGGGCGACGTCAGGTCGTCATCTACCTCGAGAAGCACAGCGGGCAGTGGGAAGTCGTCGGTCACCAATCCAGTGACCCCAACTAAGGCGCCCATGACTCCTGAAGATGATCAGCGCACGAAGCTCGCGGCGGCCCACATGCTTATGGCCCTCGCGGTCGTGACGTCTGCCGGCATTCTCTTCCAGCTCGCGATGCGGTTACCTGGAATAGACACTCCAAGCTGGAACACCTGGGCCGCGCTGGGGTTCAGCGTCGGAATCACCGCGGGGCTTCTCGTGGGAGCCTGGTGGCTGGTCCCGAAAGAGCTCATGGCGCTTCGGGTAGTGGGTGCCCGGGTGACTCGCTCGATAGGGCTCACCACCCCCCAGCTACCCGGCGTCAACGATCGTCAGCGCGCTGCCGTGGGCCTCGTCCTACTGCTGACCTTCACGATCTTGCTGGACAGCGCCGGGACCCGGTTGGTGACTGACGTCTTCAGCTCAAACCTGCCATTGATTGCGCTTCACGACGACTGGCGATATCTCGCCATTAAAGACGCTCCACCCATTTCCGTGGTCTTCATGAGCCTGCTTAGCGCACCGGTCGCAGAAGAAGTCTTCTTCCGTGGCCTGCCCCTAGCGCTCCTCACCTTGGTTTGGGCCACCCCGCGTCTACACCGATGGCAACCGCTCGTCAGCACGGGCATCGTCCTCGTAGGCGTCACCGCCTTCGCCTGGCATCACGAACCATCTGGCGCACTCAATATCGCTACCGCTGCGTGGTCGGGCAGCCTCTACATAGCCACCGCCATGCTCACCCGCAGCTTATGGATCCCCGTCGCTGCGCACTTCGTGCACAACCTTCTCGTGTTCGCTCAGTGGCTCGACTGGTGGCAGATGTGAGCCGACACGAAGTGCGACACACCCTTCAACCCCTGGCACATATAAACCCACTCTGTCAGGATGTGACCGTGAGCGAATACAAGACGCCAGCCCTGTACGGCAGCAAGGTGCCGTTCAGCTTCCGGATGTACCCGGAAGAGCACCGGCTGGCAGCCGAGAAGGCTGAGGCCAACAACATCTCCATGGCCCGGTACATCGGTGCGCTCATCCGGCGTGACGCGGGACTCCCCAACGAGCTCGACAACCCCAAGTCCAACGAGAAAAATCAACTACCTCTTGACCCTTAAATGACTGACGGCCCGCCGTGCAGGGCGGGCCGTCGAAGTCAATCAGCTGTCAGAAGTTTGGCGACCGAGACAGCTGGTTCAACAGCTAACTGAATGAGACCTATCAATGAACCCATCACCAGGGGACTGTTGTGCCCCCTAGTGTAGCCGAGACGCGTCACCATGTGGAGTCCTCCCGGCTCCGTGCTGCCGACGTGACGTTGGCCGCTGACCAGGACGAGCACCCGTCCGTCCACAAGTTCCCCTCTCACGCCCGTCGTGTGCGGGTGGAGCAGGAGCGTTCCAGGGCCGTCGTGCTGCGGGCGGTGCCCACGGGGTGCCAGCTCGCCAAGCACGTCGCCGCCTGGCGCCGGGCCGTGCTGGAGCACCCCAGCCTGGAGTTGATCCGTGCCGATGCCCGGGCGAACCTGTTGGCCGTGGTGGAGATCATCTGCCGCCAGCAGGACCCTGCCTCGCGCACCTGGCGCACGACCTGGGACTGGGTCGCGGAGAAGATCGACCGCTCCCGCTCCACCGTGGCCCGAGTGATCCGTCACCTGCGCGAGGCCGGGCTGCTGGCCGTGGTGGCCACCGGCCGCAGCGCCGCCCGCACCCCGGCCGCCACCGGCCGCACCCGCGGCGAGGCCCCCGTCTACGCCCTCATCCACAACACCGTCCAGCCGGCAGTTGAGCCTGTGGAGATAACTGACACCCCGGTCCCCACGAAGTGGGAGAGTCTTTCCCCGCACGCGCGCGAAGAGCTTTCCCCGAAGGACGCGGCTGCGCCGCGACCCACTCGAAAGCGCGCCGCGCAGCGGCGCGAGGTGGTCGCCGCCCTGAGTCGTCGTACAGCCCCGCTGTGGCCCCGTCATGCGACGACGGAGCCTTTGACAGGGCGGGTGACCCGTCGGGCGCGGAAAGAGACTCAGCGGGCGGCTGCCCTGGAGCTCCAGCACGAGGCCATCGTCCTGCGCCAGCTCACCACCGCCCACGTCGCCAGCGTGTGCCGCCCGTTCTTCGAAGCCGGATGGACCATCGCCGACGTGCTCACCGCCCTGGACTGGACCCCGGAGAACACCCGCTACGGCTTCCTCACCGTGGAAGGCATCGACAACCCCGCCGCCTGGCTTGCTACCCGGATGCGCGCCTGGACCCACCCCGACGGCACCCCCCTGCGATCCCGGGACCAACGGGTCGCCGCCGAGGCCGCCCAGCGCCGCGCGGCAGCACGCGCGGCCGCCGAACGCTACGCGACCCGCATCGCCGCCGCCGCGACTGTCCCCGCGTCGGCCCCCGAGCCTGGTCCCCGCCGGCCGTTCCGGCAACGCTGGGCCGCCCAGATCGCCGCCGGCCAAAACCAAGCCGCCGGCGCCGCCTCGGCTCCGTAGCCGGGCCCTTGGCGTGTCCGGTCGGGACGGGAGAATCCGCACCATCGACACTAACCAAACCGTATCTTTGTACGGGTCTATTGTGTTTATGGGCTGAGCTTTAGAGTATGTGTTCTATCCTGGCGGCATGAGACACCCAGTACCGCTCACCATTGACCGCCCCGTGCTGGTCTCTGCGGTCCTGGTCCGAGTCCCGGCTGGCTTCCCCTCCCCTGCCCAGGACAGCTTCGACGACGGCCGGATCGACCTCAACGAGGTCCTGATCAGAGACGTGACGTCCACCTACCTCTTCCGCGTCACCGGAGACTCCATGGAAGGCATCGGGATCTACCACGGCGACGAAGTCCTCGTGGACCGCTCCCTGACCCCCAGGCACGGCGATGTCGTGATCGCCGTGCTCGACGGGGACTTCACCATCAAGACCCTCCACGTCCACCCCCACCGGGTCGTGCTGCACCCGGAGAACCCGGCCTACCCGGACGTGGAGGTCCCGTCGCTGTCGACCCTGCACATCTGGGGTGTCGTGGTATACGGCATCCGCCACCTCAACCAGCGGAAGCTGCACTAGGACGGTGGTCTGCGGTGATCGCCCTGGTCGACGTGAACAACTTCTACGCCTCCTGCGAGGCCCTCTTCGAGCCCTCCCTGGCCGGCAAACCCCTGGTGGTGCTCTCCAACAACGACGGGTGCGTGGTCGCCCGCAGCGCTGAGGCCAAGGCCCTGGGGATCAAGATGGGCGACCCCTGGTTCCAGCTGCGCGCCGACGCGAAACGCTGGGGACTGATCAAACGTTCCTCCAACTACCAGCTCTACGCCGACCTGTCCGAACGCGTGATGCTGCTGCTGGCCCGCCACGCGATGGGCCAGGAGGTGTACTCCATCGACGAGTGCTTCCTGCTCCCACCCGAGGGCACCCCGGTTGAGCAGGTGCGATGGGCCCGCCGGCTGAAAGCCACCGTGGCCCGCAACGTCGGACTACCGGTGAGCATCGGGATCGCCAGCTCGAAGACGCGGGCGAAGATCGCCACCGAGGCCGCGAAGAAGCTGCCTGCCACCGGTGGGGTGGTGCACTGGGACCAGGCCCCGGACGGGTACTGGGAGCGGCTCCTGGCGGCCCTGCCCGTCACCGAGGTCTGGGGCATCGCCGGGCGGCTGGCCAAGCGGCTGGAGGCGATGGGCATCGAGACCATCGCCGATCTGCGCGATGCCGACCCGGTGGCCATCCGGCACAAGTTCTCCGTGGTGCAGATGCGCACCGTGCTCGAGCTCAACGGCTTCCCCGCCATCCCCGTCGAAGACGAGGTGGCCACCAAGGCCCAGATCCTGGTCTCCCGATCCTTCCCGGACCCCATCTGGGACCCGGAGATCGTGGGACAAGCCGTAGCCGAGTTCGCCCAACGCGCCTCCCGCCGGCTGCGGAAGGAAGGCGAGGTCACCGGGCGCTGCACCGTCTTCGCCACCACCTCACCGCACCGGCCCGGACCCACCCACAATGTCTCCGCGCACGTGCGTCTGGCTGTGCCCACCAACGAGCCCGGACCCTTGGTGGCCGCGGCACGGGCGGCCCTGGTGCCCAAGCTCATGCACGGGATGCAGTACATGCGGGCTGGCATCCTCTGCACGGACCTCGCCCCCGAGGGCTCGGTGCCCGTCCTGCCCGGGGTGCTCGAGCCGCCCGCCCCGATCGGGGAGCTCATCGACGCGGTCAACCGCCGTTTCGGCACCGGCACCCTGGCGCTGGGCCGGCTTGGAACCCGCTCCCCCGCTACCTGGCGAAACCGGCAAGCTGACCTGTCACCCCGGTATACGACCGACTGGGCGGAACTACGCACCGTCAGCTGACCCAAGACACAGGAGGGGCTGCCGCACATTTCCTCGGCCCCGGAGGGCCTCCGAAACGCTTGCCTAAGAAGATTGGGGAACCTAAGTGCCACTTCCCTGCCCCCACATCTGGGAAGACGCGTCACCTTTGACGTCAGTGTGCCTTGAGGTCGACCGCATCACTGGGGGTAGCTGATCCTTGATCAGCTTCCCTGTATGAGATTGGTGCTACGCCTGGCCAGGATGTTGGAGGTATTAGTTCCAACTACGTATTGTTAGTTCCAACGGAGCTAACTGTGATAGGCATGATTTGGCATCACTTCCCCGAGCCCCAAGGAGCCCCCGTGGACATCGTCGCTGTCGCCGCCCAGAAGGGCGGGGTCGGGAAAACAACCACCACGTACCACCTGACCCGAGCCGCCGCCCGCGCAGGCCTGCGCGTGCTGGCCGTCGACGCTGATCCGCAGGGCAACCTGACTTCCGCACTGGCTGCTGAGCCCCCACAGCCGGAAGCCCTTGGGGTTGCTGACACGCTCAATCCGGATGCGGAGCACCGCTACGCGCTCGACGACGTGATCGTCCCCGCTGTTTGGGAAGGCGTGGACCTTGCTCCAACTTCCGGTGAGGCGCTGACCTACATCGAGGACGAGCTCACCCAAAAACCCAAAACGCCAGAGAACTCCTCGCGGCTGAAAGCCAACCTGGCCACGATGGCCGACCGCTACGACTTGGTGATCATCGACTGCCCACCTAACCGTGGGGCTCTGACTGTCAATGCCCTGGTGGCCGCCACGCAGGTGCTGGTGGTGACCATGCCAGCACTGTATGCCGCCAACGGAGTCGCCCATATCTTCAGCTCCATCCAGGAAGTTCAAAAGGAACTGAACCCGGAGCTGAAAAACCGTGGGGTGCTACTCAATCTATGGGAACCCTCCACCATCGCCTCGCGAGAATGGCGCTTGTGGCTGGCTGAAACCTACGGGGACCAGCTCCTGGAGCCCTATATCCCCAAGCGCGAAGCTGTGAAAACTGCGCAGGAGGCCGGAATGGGATTGGACGAGTTGCCCAAGACGGAGGAACTGGTTCGTTTCTACGATGCTCACCTCCAACGCCTGCTGCCCAGCCGAGTCGGAAGGAACTGACCAATGCCCGCACGCCCAGCACGCCGACAGGCCTTGACGCCTCCGCTGCCAGCCTCGGACCGTCCCATATCCCCTATCGCCGGACGATCCACCTTGCCCTCACGCAACACGCCAGCGCCAGCCTCAGAGCCCGAGGCCAACGCCGGCCCCAAGCGTCCCAAGGCAAACCTGCGAAAGACGCGCGTCCAGCCCTACGTGGAGCCCGAAATCGACGTCAGGCTGAGGGCGGCCTACAACGCTCTGGCTCCACGGGACGATTCATTCAGTGACTTCCTCGAACAGATGCTCGTGGACCGATTGCAGGATCTGGAGTCCACCCACAACGGCGGCAAGCCTTTCCCTCCCATCACCAAGCGTCTGCGCACGGGCCCGCGGATGAAGATGCGCGAGACAGAGTGAACTTGTAGCTACCAACGCGCCTCCGCCATCGTGGCCCGGTGCTTGCTCGAGCGTCCGCAAGGCGTTCGAGCAATGTGTGCCTTTCTCACAACTGCATCGAGCAGAAAAAGAATAACGGAGTAACCTTGACGCTTCTCTGCAGGAACTGCAGGTCATTTGGAGATGTTAGTTCTAACAGTTCCAACAGAACGAACTCACGCCAACCACTGAACCTGTCGGAGTGCAAAGCTTCAGGCGCAGCCCTTACACGCAATAGCGTCCCTCGTTAGAGCTGTTGGTTCCAACTTCCCCCACTTAGGTTCTGGCTCTGTGGGTCGCCCCCATTTTTGCGTGACAGGCTAGGTAGGGAGTGGCGGCATAAGCTCCAATGTCACCCCGTCAAGGTTGCAGGCCAATAATGTTAGAGCGGTTAGCTCTAACCGCCCTAACATTATTGGCTCTTCGGTCATTGAGTGGGGATCAGGGGATGAGCCCGCCGGCCGCCAGGAGCATACGGAGCCGGTAGTTGTCCCGGTTGCGGTAACCGCGGGCCAGGCGGCGATGGAGCTC
>NZ_JARAMH010000026.1:0-2211 GCF_029524215.1 Kocuria oceani
CGTCGACGCCTTGCGCAGCGCTGTCGCGAGGCGAGGACAGACCGCCGGCTGCATCCTGCACACCGACCGCGGATCTCAAGGCGGATTCAACCGGTCGTCGCAACACCTTCCTGGAATCGGAGGTGTTCGACGATGGCGACGGCGGATTGGAGCAAGAAGACCGGCGATGTGCCCGAGGGCGCGCGTCGGCAGTGGCGCGCAGATCGGGCGCTGCGGCCGCCGATGCGCTCACCCGGGCGACCTGATCCCTCACGGGCGGTGCAGCGCCAGTTCTGGAGATTGATCGCCACGGGCGTCACGACCGTCGAGGCGTCGTTGGCGGTCGGTGTGTCGTGGCCGGTCGGAACTCGCTGGTTTCGCCACGCTGGCGGCATGCCGCCGATCTCATTGGCTGAACCCACCGGGCGCTACTTGTCCTTCGAGGAACGCGAGGAGATCGCGCTGCTGCGCGCCAGACAGGTTGGCGTGCGTGAGATCGCGCGCAGGATCGGGCGTGACCCCTCGACGATCTCTCGCGAGCTGCGCCGCAACGCGGCTACGCGGGGCGGGAAGGCGGAGTACCGGGCGCTGGTGGCGCAGTGGAAGGCCCAGCAGGCGGCGAAGCGCCCGAAGACCGCGAAGCTGGCGACCGATGACAGGTTGCGGGAGTACGTACAGGAGCGTCTGGCCGGCACCGTCCGCAGGCCCGACGGCGCGGTCGTCGTCGGGCCGCAGCCGCCGGCATGGAAGGGGCTGAACAAGCCGCACCGGCAGGACCGGCGGTGGGCGATCGCGTGGAGTCCGGAGCAGATCTCGCATCGGTTGAAGCTCGACTTCCCGGATGATGAATCCATGCGCATCAGCCACGAGGCGATCTACCAGGCGCTGTTCATCCAGGGCCGTGGCGCGCTCGAACGCGAGCTCGTCACCTGCCTGCGAACAGGCCGCGCACTTCGACAGCCACGAGCTCGAGCGCAGAATCGACCCGCAGGGCATGTCACCGCGGATGTCGTCTTCTCCCAGCGTCCCGCTGAAGCTGCGGACCGCGCTGTTCCCGGCCACTGGGAGGGGGATCTGATCATCGGCACCGGTCGGTCAGCGATCGGCACGCTCGTGGAACGCAAGAGCCGCTCGACCCTGCTGGTGCACCTTCCCCGCTCGGAGGGCTGGGGCGAGGCCCCGCCGGTCAAGAACGGTCCCGCGTTGGGTGGCTACGGCGCCGCTGCGATGAACGCCGCGCTCATCGCGTCGATAACCAAGCTCCCCGAGCAACTTCGCAAGACGCTCACCTGGGACCGCGGCAAGGAGCTCTCCGGCCACGCCCAGTTCGCGCTCGAAACGGGCACGAAGGTGTTCTTCGCAGACCCGCACTCGCCCTGGCAGCGCCCGACGAACGAGAACACCAACGGGCTCCTGCGCCAGTACTTCCCCAAAGGCACGGACCTCTCACGCTGGTCCGCCGAAGACCTCGAAGCAGTCGCCCTTGCTCTCAACAACAGACCCCGAAAGAGCCTCGACTGGAAGACTCCCGCGGAGGTCTTCGAGGAGCAGCTACGCTCTGTTCACCAACCCGGTGTTGCAACGACCGGTTGAACCCAGGCAATTCAGATCCAGGAAGTTCGTCCGGGCTCTGCACGGACACGACATGGTCGGCTCGATGGGCCGCGTCGGCGCCGCCGGCGACAACGCGGCCATGGAGAGCTTCTTCGCACTACTGCAGAAGAACGTCCTGGACCGCCGTCGCTGGGCCACTCGCCAGGAGCTGCGGATGGCGATCGTGGTCTGGATCGAACGCACCTATCACCGGAGGCGACGCCAAGCCGCGCTCGGGAGATTGACCCCCATCGAGTACGAGACCATCATGACCACACCAGCCCTTCAGGCTGCCTGACCCAACCTGTCACCTATCGGTGCATCAGTCCCCTGGTATCCACTCAGAAGATCCGCTTCAGTGACGTCCATGATGGACGCGATGCTGGCCATGTTGGCCTTCATGAGAGCCGCGTCGGAGATGTCCTTGGTGACCTCATGGAAGTGAATCCGGTTGCCCCCGAACGTGGTGAGGTTGAGCATTTGGTCCGCCTAGACGGTATGTAGTGACCGCCCGGGTGCGCTGGGGGGTTGCGGGCCGGGGCCTCGCTCACTGATCTTCGTGGGTTACCGGACAAGTACTCCCTTGCCCGGCCTATCCGACAGCAGTGGGAGGCCCCGGTGTTTACAGAGCGTACGAGC
>NZ_JARAMH010000027.1:0-46797 GCF_029524215.1 Kocuria oceani
CATCAGGCGCTGCACCTGTCGAGTCTCGACCGCCTCATGCTCCAGCACGCCTGCTACGAACTCACCAACGACTGGACCGGGTGAGCGCCTGGCGCGCTCACCCGGGCACGAACCGGAGTGGTCCCCGCCGACAATGGTGGCCTGCCCCACCTGTTCTGCCCCCCACGAGGCCTGGATCTCACCGGCCCAGGGTGGAGACCGTCCCGACGACCTGGCCCAGCGGCCAGACCCTAACCGGCCATATTCGAAGCGCCGGTCGTATGCGGTTCATCGGTCAACATGGGATGACGCTGCGGTGGTCGCGTTCGATGACACCATCTCGCTGCGAAATTCTCATTTCTGGTGGCAGAAACGGTGCTGTCGTAGGAGGATCGGTCCCTAGCCGACGAGTAGACCGACGGGCCGTGGCCGGTGGTGCGTCACGAAGCCGGCGAACAGGAACGGGCCCCCGGGCAGGTCTGGTGCCGGCTGGAGCAGCTCATCGCCGCTGTGTCCAGGGCCCGGTGCGCCAGAGGAGTCCCCTCAGCACCAGGAGTCACCGTGGGGTCAGCCGGTCACAATGCATCACCATCGCTAAGCGTGCTGACAATTACCATTGTGGATTGCTAGCCTCGGACGCACTTCAGTTCCTCGGCTGAAGCGACACCCGGAGCCCCACGGTTCTCCCGCCGGTCCGGGTGCCCCGCACAGGATGCGTTACCTGTGACCGTGTGCCCCGCCCTCCCTGGGGCGGGGCACACGCAATTCCATGGTCCTCATCCCTGCAGAGACCTCCCGGCGCCCAGCAGCACCCCCAGGGCACTGCCCGTCTGGCCCGGCCGTGCATCCGGGGTGGCCTCGGAGGGGTCCCCGCCCAAGGAGCCATCGGCAATGGCCGGGATTGCGCAGGTCAGCGCCACTTTCGGTCACAGTCCCCGGCCGGTCCGCCCCTGTGGCAAGGATGAATCATGAACCGGCATGAACGCGCAGACCGTGTGACACCCCGGAGGTCCGCAACGACCGGCAGCCGCACCGACGACGCAGCCCGGAGCGACAGCGGCCCAGCGGCCCGGAGCGACAGCGACCCAGCGGCCCAGCATTTGCGCCCGGGTCAGGTGGTGCAGGCCCGGTTCCGCGGAGTGGTTCACTGGACGGGGACGGTGGAGACCGTCTCGGTCGCTTTGGGTGTTATCTGGATCCGCGAGAACGGGCTGGGGGAACGCAAGCTGCTGGACCTGCAGGAGTACCAGGTCCACCCCCAGGAGGGCGCCGAGAAATGACACGGGGCCTTTCGCACCGGACACATCACCGGACCCCGCCCCGGGCACAGCACAGCACAGCACAGCACAGCACAGCACAGGAAGATGATCCGCCCTGCTCTCACTCATCGTCAGGGCGATCGACACTGTCAGAGCCGGCCAGCAAAGGCTCCTCAGTGACCAGGAGAAAGGGGCGGGTCGGCCCCCCAGCCGATCCCGCCCCTTCCGTTCTCCGCCTCAGACCGGACATCCACCTGCAGTGGTGGATCCCCCCGGATCCATAACAGCACCGGCCTGTCCCAGAGCTCGAGGGGTCATGGGAATGCCCCTCTCACCAGCAGAGTTCCCCATCCCGCCCGCCCCGGCAACACCCCTCAAAGCCTGAGCGTTCACAAAAGGAAGCAAAGGTGTGTGATCGCGAACATGCGAAGGACCACACTGCGCTCTGCTCCCACCGGCTGAGCGGACGCAGCCGCCGCCCCGCCTGCGCCGCAGGGGCCGCTCAGCGGACTGATGTTCTTCGCTGGCCGAGCACCACGACGTGGAGGCTATGGCTGGTCATCGGGGAAGAAGAGTTCCTCGATGGTGCTGCCGAACACTGCGGCGAGCCGGAAGGCCAGCGGCAGCGAGGGGTCGAAGCGTCCGCGTTCGATGGAGATGACGGTCTGACGTGAGACACCCAGCTCGTCGGCGAGCCGTTGTTGCGACCACCCGAGGCGTTGACGTGAGTCGTGGACCAGGTTCCGCACCTCAGCCCTTCCGCCGCAGCACCAGGTACCGGATCCCGAACGAGACGAAGCACGCCGCGAGGACCGCCGCGAGGACGAGGTCCAGATCGACGGAGACCCCACCGGGAACGAACGTCAAGACGATCAACGTGATGCCAAGCCCCGCAACCAGGTCCATGAAGGAGCCTGAGGCGGCCCTGTCGTACCACCGGGATTCGATGGAGTCGTCGGGACGTTCGACTGCTCCCTCGAGCGTGTCACGGTCCACGACCAGGACGTACACCAGGGCGATGGCCGGCATCGTGAGACAGGCGCTGAACACCCAGAACCCCAGTGCGGGATTCGCTGCGGTGACACCGACCAGGACGGACAACCACCCGCCCGCCCCTGCGAGGATCACGCCGGCGGGAACGGCGATGGCCATCGCCGGGGTGCGACCGGTTCCGAACTTCGTACGCCCCCATTTCGTGCGCGCTTGTGTGGTCGTCATGTCGCCTCTCCCTCAGCATGTACAGCTAACTTTACAAGTCGAGTTTCCTTTACACTGCGGGCGCCGTCAAGAGAAGCGTCCAGCGCTTACGTGCGATCACCGATGGGGCCCCCCGCTATGCCCGACCTGCGGCGTGGCCCCTGCGGGCAACGCCTGTTAGCCGGGTCGCATGCGAAGCCGGGCGCGTTTCCTGACTTTTGCCCCGTCGCTCAAGCACCTTTCACGTGGCCCTGAGATTGCACCGCCGACCTTGGAGCTCCGGGCGCCCCACACGGGAACCCCTGGGGTGCTCGGGTGACAGCGGTTCGTCAGCCACAGGGGCGCCCCGCCATTGGCGGGGCGCCCCTGCAGCCGGTCACCTTGCTCGGTGGCCGCGATGGGAGAGTGTTCAGCCGGCCGAGCTGGCTTCGCCGAGAATGGTGAGGGCTGCGCGCAGTCGCGTGTCGGCGTCGTCGGCGACCTCACGCACCTGAGGGCTGCCGCTGAGCTGGACCATGGTCTGCGGGTCGATGGCCTCCACGGTGGTGTGGTCGTCATCGCCGCGGCGGACCACGACGTTGCAGGGCAGCAGGGCGCCGAGCTGCGGTTCGCCGGGCAGGGCCTTGCTGGCCAGGTGCAGGTTGCAGGCGCCCAGGATCACGTAGTCGCCGACGGCGTGGCCGGCCTCTTCGCCGAGCTTGGTGGTGAAGGTGGCCTTGACGTCGATCTAGGTGAGGATGCCGAAGCCCTGCTCGGCCAGGGCGGCGCGGGTGCGTTCCACGGTCTGGTCGTAGGGCAGGGCGACGGTGACGGTGTGGGTGCAGGTCATGTGCTGCTCCTGTGATGCGTGGTCATCCAGTGGGCAACCAGGAGTCGCCGGCTCCCGACCGTCGGGCTGTCAGACTCTCCGGGCTCAGGCCAGAGAGAGGAACAGCTTCTCCAGGTCCTTCTTGTCCAGGGTCTCCTCCGGGTTGGTCAGGCACTGCTCCAGCCCGGAGGCGATGACCGCGAAGCCGGCCCGATCCAGAGCCTTGGACACCGCCGAGAGCTGGGTGACGACGTCCTTGCAGTCCCGGCCCTCCTCGAGCATGCGCACCACCGCACCGAGCTGGCCTTGGGCGCGCTTGAGGCGGTTGATCACGGGGGTCAGTTCGGTGGTGTCCAGCTGCATCGGGGTCTCCTGACGAGGTTTGGGGCTTGCCCCAATTCTATACCCCCGGGGGTGTCTTGCATACCCTGGGGGGTATCGGTAATACTGGGTGCACACCCCCGTTCCCGTGAGCTTTCCCGAGAGGATCCCCATGACTTCCGCTAACACCACCGTGACCACCCTCGAGCCTGAGACCCTGCGCCAGTGGATGGCCCAGCACGAGGACCTGGTGATCATCGACGTTCGCTCCGCAGCGGAGTTCGAGTCCCTGCACATCCGCGGGTCCTACAACGTGCCCCTGCCCCTGCTCTCCGAGCACACCGCCGATCTGGCCGCACGCCTGGGTGAGCGGGTCGTGCTGGTCTGCCAGTCGGGGGTCCGTGCCGAGCAGGCCCGCCAGAAGCTGTCCACCGCCGGGGTCGACACCGCCTACGTGCTCACCGGCGGCGCCCCCGGCTTCGCCAACGCCGGCGGCGACGTCGTGCGCGGGGCTCAGCGCTGGGACCTGGAGCGCCAGGTGCGCATGGCCGCCGGCTCCCTGGTGCTCACCGGGCTGGTGGGCGGCCGGTTCGTGTCCCCCAAGGTGCGCACCCTGGCCGGGATCGTCGGCACCGGCCTGACCTTCTCGGCCGCCTCCAACACCTGCGCGATGGGCAAGGCCCTGGCGGCCATGCCCTGGAACAAGACCGCGCAGGAGCCCACGGCCACCACGGCCATCCAGCAGATCCCCGCCGCCGGCGCCTGAGCCCCACCAGGCCTGCCCGGGGCGGACCGAGGACCGCGTCGGCCCCTCGGTCCGCCCCGGGCACCCCATCGTCGTCCACCATCGAGCCATTCCCAGGAGCAGTCATGTCAGAGATCACCATCACCGACGCCGAGGCCCGCCGTGCCCAGGACCAGGTCCTCGACGTCCGGGAGGACTTCGAGGTCGCCGACGGCATGATCCCCGGCGCCGTCCACATCCCTATGGGCCAATTGAATGCCCGCCTGGCCGAGCTCGAGCAGGCCCGCCCGGTGATCGTGGTCTGCCGCAGCGGCAACCGCAGCGCCCGGGTCGCCGAGGCACTCAACGCCGCCGGCTACAGCGCCGACACCATGGCCGGGGGCATGATCGCCTGGCAGCGCGCCGGCCTGCCCACCGTCTGACCCCGCCGGTTTCGCCAGGACAAGGACACTTCCTCATGACTCTCACGCTCGTGCTGACCCTGCTGCTGGCGGTGCTGATCGGACTCTCCCTCGGACTGCTCGGCGGCGGCGGGTCCATCCTCACCGTCCCGATCCTCACCTACGTCACCGGCCTGGACCCCAAGGAGGCCATCGCGGCCTCCCTGTTCGTCGTCGGGGTGACCTCCGCCGTCAGCGCCGTCAACCACGCCCGCAACGGCCGCGTGAAGTGGCGCACCGGCCTCGTCTTCGGCGCGGCCGGCATGGCCGGGGCCTTCCTCGGCGGCCTGGCCGGGGGCCACATCCCCGGCACCGTGCTGATGATCGCCTTCGCCCTGATGATGGTCGCCACCTCCCTCGCCATGATCCGCGGCCGCAAGAACAGCACCGCCACGCCCCCCGACGGCGAGCTGCCCGTCGGCAAGGTCGTCGCCGAAGGCCTGGTCGTGGGTCTCGTCACCGGCCTGGTGGGGGCCGGCGGCGGCTTCCTCGTCGTCCCGGCCCTGGCCCTGCTCGGCGGGCTGTCCATGCCCGTGGCCGTGGGCACCTCCCTGGTGGTCATCGCCATGAAGTCCTTCGCCGGGCTCGCCGGCTACCTCACCACGGTCTCCCTGGACTGGGCCCTGGTGGGCGCGGTGACCGTCGCCGCGGTCGCCGGCTCGTTCGTCGGGGCGCGACTGGCCGGGCGCATCCCCGAGGCCGCCCTGCGCAAGGGCTTCGGCATCTTCGTCCTCGTGATGGGTGTGTTCGTCCTGGTCCAGGAGCTGCCCGGCGCGGCCGGGATCGCCGTCGGGGTCACCGCCGCTGTCGCGGCCCTGGCCGCCACGGTCTGCTGGTTCGTGGTCCCGAGGTGTCCGCTGCGCACCCCTCTCGTTACCTGACCCCCACGACCCACCACGCCCCCACATCCACTCCGACAAGGAGATCCCCATGGCCACCATCGACATCACCGAAGCCGACTTCGCCCCCACCATCGAGTCCAACGACATCGTCCTCGTGGACTTCTGGGCGTCCTGGTGCGGCCCCTGCCGCATGTTCGCCCCGACCTATCAGGCCGCCTCCGAGAAGCACCGGGACGTGGTGTTCGCCAAGGTCGACACCGAGGCCGAGCAGCGCCTGTCGGCTGCGGCCGGCATCAGCTCCATCCCGACCCTGATGGCCTTCCGGGAGGGCGTGCTCGTGTTCTCCCAGCCCGGCGCCCTGCCCGCCACCGGACTCGAACAGGTCATCACCGCGGTCAAGGGCCTCGACATGGCCCAGGTCCGTGCCGAGCTCGCCCGGCAGCAGGCCGAGCAGCAGGCCTGACCACCCCACCTTGAACCCCCATACCCCTGGGGGTATGTTGGGGGCGGGGTCACCCCCCCGTCCCCTCGTTCCACCACCCGCTACAGGAGGAGAACCATGGACGTCACCGTCATCGACACCCCCCAGCTCGGGGACCGCAGCTACCTCGTGCACGACGGGCAGACCGCTCTGGTCATCGACGCCCAGCGCGACATCGACCGCGTCGAGGCCCTGATCGCTCAGACCGGGGTGAGCCTCACCCACGTGGCCGAGACGCACATCCACAACGACTACATCACCGGCGGACTCGTCCTGGCCCGCAAGTACGGGGCCGCCTATCTGGTCAACGCCGCCGACGACGTCTCCTTCCAGCGCACCCCGATCACCGACGGCGAGACCGTGCAGGTCGGGGAGCTGTCCGTGAAGGCCGTGGCCACCCCCGGGCACACCCACCACCACCTCTCCTTCGTGGTGACCCACGGGGCGGAGCAGGCCGTGTTCTCCGGCGGCAGCGTCCTCTACGGCTCCGTGGGCCGCACCGACCTGCTGGGCCCCGAGCACACGGAGGGCCTGACCCACGACCAGTACGCCTCCGCCCGCCGGCTGGCGGCCGAGGCCCAGGAGCAGGCCGCCCTGTACCCGACCCACGGCTTCGGGTCCTTCTGCTCCTCCGGCCCGGCCACCGGGGCGGACGAGTCCACCCTCGGCGAGCAGTTCGAGACCAACCACGTCTACACCGACCCGGACGAGGAGCACTTCGTCGCCGAGCTGATCGCCAACCTCACGGCCTACCCGAACTACTACGTGCACATGGGCCCGGCCAATGCCGCCGGTCCCACCGAGCCCAACCTCGAGGTGCCCGTCTCCCTGGACCCGGCCGAGCTCAAGTCCCGCCTGGAGGACGGGGAGTGGGTGGTGGACCTGCGCCACCGGGTGGCGTATTCCTCCAACCACCTCAAGGGCACGATTAGCTTCGAGTACGGCGACGGCTCCAGCTTCACCACCTTCCTGGGCTGGGTCTTCCCCTACGACCGGCAGCTGACCCTTGTCGGATCGCGTGAGGACGTCGAGAACGCGATCCGGGACCTGTCGCGGAT
Source organism: Kocuria oceani (assembly GCF_029524215.1). Taxonomy (NCBI): domain Bacteria; kingdom Bacillati; phylum Actinomycetota; class Actinomycetes; order Micrococcales; family Micrococcaceae; genus Kocuria; species Kocuria oceani. The sequence continues at coordinate 7,131 of NZ_JARAMH010000027.1, forward strand.
CGGCATCGACTCCCCCGACGCGGCCCTGGGCGAGGACCCGGAGAAGCTCGCCCCCGGGGCGACCGTGTCCTCCTACCCCCGGGTGGGCTGGGGAGAGGTGCTCGACGACCGCCCCACCGAGGAGACCATCCTGGACGTGCGCCGGGCCGAGGAGTACGAGGACTCCCACATCGCCGGTGCGGTCAACATCCCGCTGCACGAGCTGCTGCCACGGATGGACGAGGTGCCCGCGGGACGGCTGTGGGTGCACTGCGGCTCCGGCTACCGCTCGGGGGTGGCCGCCTCCCTGCTCGAGCGCGCCGGCAAGGACGCCGTGCACATCGACGCGATGTTCGCCGAAGCCGCCGACGCCGGCCTGCCCATGGACGGCTGAGCGCCCCGACCATCATCGTGCACCCGTGACAGACCTCGGGGCGGGCAGGAATCCCCTGCCCGCCCCCGTGGTTTGTTCGATCCTTCTGTTCGCGCACCCGGTACTCAGGAAAGGCCCCCGCATGGAAACCCGCACCGTAGAACCCCGCGCCCGGGGGCAGGTCCGCAGCCTCACCGGCATGGGGGCCACCGTCGCCGCTCTGCACGTGGCCGGGTGGGGGGCCTTGTTCGCCTGGTTGCTGCCGGCCCAGGCCGCTGCCGGGGCCAGTCCTGGGGTGTTGCTCGGGTTGGCCGTGGGCGCCTACGCCCTGGGGGTGCGCCACGCCTTTGACGCCGACCACATCGCGGCCATCGACAACGCCACCCGCCAGTTCCTCACCCGCGGGCGCACCACCGTGACCACCGGGTTCTGGTTCGCCCTGGGACACTCCTCGGTGGTGGTGGCCTCCGTGGCCCTGCTGGCCCTGGGCGTGGAGAGCTTCACCGAGGGCCTGGCCGATGAGGACTCCGCCCTGCGCCAGGCCGCCGGAATCTGGGGCGGAACCGTGTCCGGGGTGTTCCTGCTCACCGCCGGGGCGCTGAACCTCCCGGCCCTGCGGTCCCTGCACCGGCTGCGCCGGACCATCGGCGAGGGCCCGGTCGACGAGCACGCATTCCACACGCACCTGAACCGGCGCGGAGTGCTGCACCGGGTGCTGCACCCGCTCACCCGCACGGTGGATCGGCCGGTGAAGATGTACCCGGTCGGCTTCCTGTTCGGGCTGGGCCTGGACACCGCCGCCTCCATCAGCCTGTTCGTCCTGGCCGGGACCCTGGCCCCGTCCCTGCCCTGGTACGCCGCGATGGTGCTGCCGGTGCTGTTCACCGCGGGCATGACCGCCTTCGACAGCGCCGACGGGCTGATGATGGCCCGCATCTACTCCCGGGCCACCGGTAACCCCCGGCGCAGCCTCGACTACAACCTCGTCGTCACCGGCGTGTCCGTCGTCATCGCCTTCCTCATCGGCGGGACGGGCCTGCTCTCCGTGGTCGCCGAGCTGACCCAGCCCACCGGCGGGGCACTGGCGGCGATCGGGGCCGTGGATCTGAACTTCCTCGGGCTGGCGCTGATCGCTTTCTTCGCCCTGGTCTGGGCGGCCACCGCCGTCGCACGCCGGGCCGTCCCCGCCACCACCAGGCCCCGGGCATGACCTGCCCGGCCCTCGACCGCCCGTCCCGGGCCACCGTGCTGGGGCTGCGGCAGAACCTGGCCCAGTTCACCCTGCTGGTGGTCGTCAACGCCCTGGTCGGGGGAACCCTCGGGCAGGAGCGGACCGTGCTGCCGCTGCTGGCCACCGAGGAGTTCGGGCTCGATCTCTACACCAGCTCCCTGACCTACATCCTGGCCTTCGGGGTGGCCAAGGCCGCCACCAACTACGCCGCCGGCACCCTCGCCGACCGCTACGGGCGCAAACCCGTGCTGGTGACCGGGTGGTTAATCGCGTTGCCGGTGCCGCTGCTGCTGATCTACGGCCCCTCCTGGGGGTGGATCGTGGCCGCCAATCTCGTCCTGGGCGTCAGCCAGGGCCTGACCTGGTCCACCACCGTGGTGATGAAGATGGACCTGGTCGGCCCGCACCGACGCGGAGCGGCGATGGGCCTCAACGAGGCCGCCGGCTACCTCGGAGTCGCCGCCACCGCCATGGCCACCGGATACCTGGCCGCCCACTACGGGCTGCGACCGGCCCCGTTCCTGCTCGGGGCCGCCTACATCGCCCTCGGCTTGAGCCTGTCGGTCCTCACCGTGCGCGAGACCCGCGACCACGCCCATCTGGAGGCCACCGGCCACACCACCACCCACACCCACGCCCACGGGGCCCTGAGCAACCGGCAGATTTTCGCCCTGACCAGCTTCCGCGACCGGTCCCTGTCCTCGGTCACTCAGGCCGGGATGGTCAACAACCTCAACGACGGGCTGGCCTGGGGGCTGTTCCCGGTCCTGTTCGCCGCCGCCGGGCTGACCCTGGGCCAGATCGGGGTCCTGGCTGCGGCCTACCCGGCCGTGTGGGGTGCCTTGCAGCTGGCCACGGGCGCGTGCTCGGACCGGTGGGGGCGCAAGGGCTTCATCGTGGCCGGGATGCTCACCCAAGCGGTCGCCCTGGGCCTGATCGCGGCCGGTTCCACGTTCGAGATGTGGCTGGTGGCGGTGGTGCTGCTCGGGGCCGGGACCGCGATGGTCTACCCCACCCTGCTGGCCGCCATCGGCGATGTCGCCCATCCCACCTGGCGGGCCCGGTCGGTGGGCATCTACCGGCTGTGGCGCGACGGCGGGTTCGCCGTCGGCGCGGTGGTCTCCGGGGTGGTCGCCGACGCCTTCGGCATCCCCGCGGCCGTGGCCGTCGTCGCCGCCCTGACCGCCGCTTCCGGGGGCGTGGTCGCCGTGCGGATGCGCGGCCGCAACCACACCGGCATCTGAGGCCCCGCCAGTGGCTGGTTGACTACAGTGGCCGCGACACCATGCCCATGCTGCGAAAGGCCCCCCGCGATGCACCGTGCCGTGATCCACCTCAACGACGCCGCGCCGGAGAAAATCCAGACCGTGTTGCAGAACACCACCAACCTGCTCGCCGCCCTCGGGCCCGAGACTCAGGTGGAGCTCGTCACCCACGGCCCTGGCATTGCTGTGGCCACCGCCCCGGCCGCCGAGGAATTCACCACCCAGCTCACCGGTCTGCTGACGGCAGGGGTGACCCTGTGCGTGTGCCAGAACACCATGACCGCCCGCCGTCTGACCCCCGCGGACATCCACCCCCAAGCAGTGGTCGTGGCCTCCGGTGTCGCCCACCTCGTCACCCGACAGACCGAAGGATGGTCCTACCTGCACCCCTGACCCCACCACCGAGGTCCGGGACGGGCGAAACCGACTGCCCCTGGGGGCAGTTCCGGGCCTGCAGGGCCTCACGGCCCCGAAGGTGCATGGACCCGGCTGATCACCACGCAGCGCCTACCCGTCGATGTCGAGGAGAGCTCTGCTGGTCACGGTTCGGTACCGCCAACGGTCGCCCCTGGCGTGGACCCGCGCAACATCAACGCCATCCCGCTGAGCAGAGACACCGCAGCGGTGATAACAAGCAGCGCCCCCAACCCCAGGTCCGGAATGACCGCACCGGCGATGGCCGGGGCGACGACCAAGATGAAGACCTCACGAGAAGACAGACCGTGAACGCCCCGCCTGCACGGTCGGGCATCAGCTCGGCGGTCCAAGCTCCGAAAACCGCCACTCACAGGTCAGGAACCAGTACCCGGGCACCCGCAATTCCCAAGAGGCGGACACGGCAGGAGGGGCCGCCCGCAATCAGCGGGCGGCCCCTCCGGGCGCTCAAGGCTCGGTGTCCCCGGTCAGCCGGCGGGGGTGGTCTCCAGGGCGTCCTGCCGGGCGGACCAGGCGGCGTAGGAGCCCCCGAGCTCCACCACGTCGTAGCCGGCGTGGCGCAGGGTGGAGGCGACGACCGAGCTGCGCAGCCCGCTCTGGCAGTAGGTCACGATCGTGCCCTGCTGCGGGAGCCGGTCCAGGTTCCACAGGACCCGGCCGCCGTGCAGCTGGGTGGAGCCGGGGACGGAGCCGGCGGCGTGCTCGCTCACGGCGCGCACGTCCAGCAGCAGCGCCTTGTCGAAGGCCTCGACCTCCTCGGGGGAGACCAGCCGCGGGGTGGTCTGCGGCAGGCCCTCGATCCCGGTGACGTAGCCGGCCACGGCGTCGATGCCCACGCGCACCAGGTGGTCCCAGAACTCCTGGGCGGCCTCCTGGTCGGGCGCCAGCAGCACCAGCGGCCGGTCGTCGGCCTCGGGGTTCACGGCCCAGGCGCCGAAGGTCGCGATCGACTTCCCCGCCGGGATGTTCAGCGCCCCGGCCACGGTCCCGGTGTGCACCTCGTCCGCGGAGCGGGTGTCCACGAAGGTCACCTCGCCGGCCGCCAGCTGCTGGGCGACCTGCTGCGGGTCGAACTCGGGCAGGGGCGCCCGATCGCCCATGACGGCCGGCCCCCGGCGGTTCTGGTTCTTCATCCGGCCGAAGTAGAACGGGGCGTCCGGCTGGCCGTCGAGCAGCTCGGCGACGAAGCCGGCCTCGTCGTCGGCGGCCAGGTAGGGGCCCCACCAGGCGTAGAGCCGCTCGTAGCCCACCGTGGTGGAGGGGATCGCGCCCAGGGCCTTGCCGCAGGCCGAGCCCGCGCCGTGGCCGGGGAAGACCTGGACGTGGTCGGGCAGGGTCAGGAACTTCTCCTTGAGGCTGGCGAACATCTGCTGTGCGCCGAGAAAGCGGGTGTCCACGCCGCCGGCGGCCTCGTCCAGCAGGTCCGGGCGGCCCAGGTCGCCGGAGAACACGAAGTCGCCGGTGAGCAGGTAGCCGGGGGCGTCGGCGAAGGCGCCGTCGGTGACCAGGAAGGACAGGTGCTCGGGGGTGTGGCCCGGGGTGTGCACCGCGGCCACCACGATGTTGCCGATGCGGATCTCGTCGCCGTCGTGCAGGCGCGCGGCCTCGAACTCGTACTGCCAGTCCTCCCCGCCCTCGCCGGAGACGTGGATGTCCGCGCCGGTGGCCGCGGCCAGCTCGCGGGTGCCGGAGAGGTAGTCGGCGTGGATGTGGGTCTCGGTGACCGCGGTGATCTCCATGCCGTTCTTCGCGGCTGTGTCCCGGTAGACGTCGATGTCGCGGCGGGCGTCGACCACCAGCGCCTGGCCGGTGCGCTGGCACCCGATGAAGTAGCTGGCCTGGGCGAGGTCCTCGTCGTAGATGCGCTCGATCAGCATGAAACTCTCCTTCACGGAGTCAGTGGAACAAGGGTTCGGCGGAGGTCCCTCCGGCCATCTGCCCACCAGCGTAATACCCCCCGGGGTATGTTGCAAGTACCCCCCGGGGTACCTTGAAGAAGTGATGTTTGGCCTTTCCAGCGTTCCGTCGGCGTCGGCGAGCACGGCGGCACGTGAACTGAAGCGAGACCATCAACCAGGGAGAGCCGCTGCCCAGATTCGTTGGGGTGAGGCGACCCCCACCAGGCGGCACGGACGGCCCCTACGCGTGAAGATTCCGTGAAGCTATCCGCGCTTTCCGCCCCCGTGCGCTGGCATTTGAATGTGAGGTAGCTGGCACTTCATCCGTCAACAGGAGCGGGATTTCGCGTGCTACGGCCTCCGCGGGCCGGGGCCTTCCCTGGAGCGGCCGGGGGGCGCCCAGCAACGATCGACACATGCCGCCACCAAGGGGTGGCTTGCGAAATAGCAGGTCAAAACGTCCTTCGGGCTGCCACTGCGGACCGCGAGCTGGTCGGAGGACTGAGCCCCTCCACCCTTGCCGTCGGCTCTAGCTGAGGGGCAGGCTCTTCAGCGCCGACCCATGACAGTGAGCCAGATCCCTCCCCGCCTGCATCGTTATCAGTCCGTTATATTTACGCTATGGTCCTCTACGTGCCGATGGCCAATCTCATCGGCACCCCGGGCACTTCGCCGAATCCTGCCGGTGCCCGGGGTCCGCATCACAGAGACGACTTGGCAGGAGCGGGGGAACCACACACGGTCCCACCCCCGGGACCTAGGGGTTAAGCCGCCAGGGCCCCCACCCTGCGGCCGGGTGTCTCCCACCCGCATCCGACAGCTCACCTCGCAGGCAAAGGGAGGAACTCACTCATGCCCATGTTCCAGCGCCACACTGCTCGCCACCGCGCCCAGACCTCTTCGCGCCTGGTACGCAACACCACGTTGACGGTCGCCGCCGGCGCCGCAGTGCTCGGCTCCATCACCCCGGCCCAGGCCTACGCCGAGCTCCCCGCCTCCTCGGGGACCTCCTACGCCGCTCCCGTCTCTGCGGTGGCGACCCTCGCCACGACCACCGCCCCAGCGCCCACCACTCCCGCGGCCCCGGCCGCACCGGTCTCTGAGACGGAGGCCGCCCCGACGCCGCAGACCACCTCGACCTCGAGCCTCTCCACCCAGTCCTCAAACGTCTCCGAGCTCACCGGGGACTCCACCGCTGCCGGCGGCCTCGTCGGCACCGCGATGCAGGGCGTGGGCACCGGCTACGTCTGGGGCGGCACGGACTTCGGCGCCTGGGACTGCTCCGGGTTCACCCAATGGGTCTACGCCCAGAACGGCATCGACCTCCCGCGCACCAGCCAGCAACAGTGGGCCGCCGGCACCCCGACCACCAACCCGCAGCCGGGAGACCTCGTCGTCCAGAACGGCGGCGCCCACATCGGGATCTACCTCGGTGGCGGCAAGATGATCTCCGCGCTGAACCCCACCCAGGGGACCTTCGTCCACTCCGTGGACGCCATGCCGACGGACGGCTACGTCACCTTCCGCTGAATCTGGAATGCAGTCCCACAGTCGCCCATGACGGCGTGAGCCGTCACGGGCGACTGTGGGACTGCGGCAACACCCGAGGTGACGGACTCAGATCGCCGTCGCCTGCGGCAGCTCCCGGATCCGGCGATAGAGAGTGGCCCTGGACATCCCGAGGTCCCGAGCAACCTGAGTGGCCGGCTCCCCACCCTCGATGAGTCGCAGCGCGTTGCGAATCTGAGAATCCATAAACGTCTGGCGCCGCCCGCCGAGGTCCTTGCCGGCAGCCCTCCGCTTGGCCACCGAGTCAGTGATCCGCTCCCGCTTGATCTCCAGCTCCATCTGCGCCAATGCGGCCATGACGGTAAGGACCATCGAGCCCGGGACTGGCGCACGATCGGTGACAACTGAGCTGACTTGATGACCGCTATCCGGCCATATGTAAGGCCGGTCTACCTTTCTGATTCGCGACGAGGGAACTTTCCTCGTCCACGTCACCGACCGGTGCGGCCGTCCCGAGCCGTGTCGGTGTTGGTGCAGTAGTGGGAGGTCCGGCGGGTGGACGGAACCGTCAGCTTCTGGAGGCCCTACAGCGATTCCGCTGGCAGCCTGGTGCCGGCCGCGCACTGTGTTCCCGGTCTCCGCCGGGGTGGATGGCGCGGCTCTACTGCTCGGCGGGGTGGGCCGGGTCCTCACCGGGGCCAGCCTCGACATGCTCGGGCCCGGCCGCGGCGTCCTTGACGGCATGGCCACCGAACTGCTGGCGCATCGCCGCGATCATCTTCATCGCCGGGCCCTCGTCCTGGCGAGAGGCGAAGCGGGCGAACAGAGCGTTGGAGATGGCCGGAACCGGTACCGCCAGATCCAGGGCGGCTTCCACGGTCCACCGACCCTCCCCGGAGTCCTCGGCGTAACCGGCCAACCGATCGAGGTGCTCGTCCTCGTTCAGAGCGTTGACCGCCAGATCGAGCAACCAGGACTTGATGACCGAGCCCTCACGCCAGGAGTTGAAGGTCTCCCGCACCGACGTGACATGACCGGCGGCCTCGAGCAGCTCCCAGCCCTCGGCGTAGGCCTGCATGATGGCGTACTCGATGCCGTTGTGGACCATCTTCGCGAAGTGGCCGGCACCGTGCTCCCCGGCGTGCACGAACCCGAACTCCCCAGCGGGCTTGAGAGAGTCGAAGATCGGCTGGACCTTCGCCACGGTCGTCTCGTCCCCGCCGACCATCAGGGCGTAACCCTGGGTGATGCCCCACACCCCGCCGGAGACCCCACAGTCGAGGTACTCGATGCCCTTCTCGGCCAGCTTCTTCGCCCGGGGGCTGTCGTGGATCCAGCGGGAGTTGCCGCCGTCGATGATGACGTCACCCTCCCCCAGCAGCCCGGACAGTTCCTCAATCACCGGGTCCACCACCCGGTCCGGGACCATCACCCACACGACCTGGGGCTCCCGGTCGATCTGGGCCACCATCGCGGCCAAGTCCTCGGCGTCGGAGAGCTCCGGGTTGGTGTCGTAGCCGATGATGGTGTGCCCGGCCTCGCGCAGGCGTTCGCGCATGTTCCCGCCCATCTTGCCCAGTCCTACCAGTCCCATCTGCATGGTGGCCCCTACCCTTCGTCTCGCCCGCTGCTGTCGATCACTGGCTGTTGCACGCCCGTCGCTGTTTCGGGGATCACCACCCCGATCAACTGAACAGTCCTTTCTGTCTCATCATGCCGTGGTGATGCGGTGGGCAATAGAGCGGCCTCGGCGCTCTGCTCCTCCCACCGCGAGGTCGCCCCTGCGGGCATTGTCCGGTAGCCGGGCCATACGTAAAGGGTGCGCCGAGCACTGGTGCAATCGGTGTCCACGGGTCCATCAGCAGTTGCTAGGTCAGCGCTGAAAGTGCGATTGATCGATCAGCTGAAGGTACGGGAGGTCTGCGCAGAGCCGTGCACTTGGGTCGGGTGGATTTTCGCCCTAGTGGTCCCGCAGAGGCATTGCCAGAGGCTGATGCCGGTGCTCCACTGGAACAGCGGGCCTGTTCTGGGCTCGTTTGACCAAGGGGGATCATCATGGCTGTTCATGACAAGCAGGCCGAGCACACCAAGGCGGAGCACACCCACGGTGAGCATTGTGGGCACGAGACCGTGGAGCACGGTGATCATGTGGACTATCTCCACGACGGTCACCGGCATTCGGAGCACGAGGACCACTACGACGAATGCGCGTAGCCTGCCCCCGGCATCCTTCAAGAGGTCCCTGCTCTCGGCAGGGACCTCTTGCTCTGCACCGACCAACGGTTGAGGGATAGTCCTTGCCGCCCTGCTCGGGGCGCGCACATCAACGGGCGTGCTGTGCGACCACTTGGGACGAGAACCCGGCAGGGACACCCGCCCACAAGCGGGTGGGTGCGAACCGGGTCAGAGCAGCTGTTCGGTGGTGTTCCCGCCGTCGGTGGTCCGCAGAACGGTGCTGTCGGCCACCATTAGAGCCTCGATCTCACCGTCGGCGGTGGTGCTTGCACCCAGGGCGGTGATCTCCCCGATCGGCTGGTCGCTGGAGGTCCAGGTCTCCCCGGCATCTGTGCTGGTCAGCAGGTGACCGTCGATTCCCGCCCCGATGATGGTCTCCTCGTCGGCCCAGGCGATCAGGGACATCAGCTGCGGGGTGTCCAGGGTCTCCCAGGTGGCCCCGTTGTCGGCGGAGCGCAGGACCCCGTCCTGGGTGGTGGCCAGGATGATGCCTGCGCTCGGGTTGGTCGCCAGGGCGGCCGGGGCGGAGGGGATCTCGATGGTGTCCCAGGTGCGGCCGTTGGAGCTGACGCGCAGTTGGCCGTCGAAGCCGAGCACCCCGGTCGGGCCGGCGGCCAGGGCGTGGAAGTCCGATTCTCCGCCCCGGGAGAGCACCTGCCAGGTCTCGCCCTGATCGGTGGATTCGATCAACCCGACCGGCTCGGGCAGGCCGGTGCCGGGTCCAGGGTGACCGGAGGCCAGATAGCGGCCCTCGGGCGTGACGGTGAATCCCATCAGGTCCACGACCGGACCCACCTGGGTCAGTTCCCCGTCCTGCAGGTGGAACAGGCCCTCATGGGTGGCCAGCAGGATCGTCCCTGCCCCTACCCCACCCCCGGTCACCGTGTCGCGGGTGATCGCGTGCACGTGGGTGATCGCCGTGCCAGCGCTGCCCGCTGCGGTCGGTGTCGGGGCCTGTGCCGGGGACGTACAGGCCGCCAGGGCGCCGGTGCCGAACAGGCCGAGGCCGCCGAGGCCGCCGAGGACCAGGGTTCTGCGGGTGAGGGGATTCATGGGTCCTTTCCGCCTCGCACCATCTCGCGAGGACCACCCACCATTGTCGATCGTCCGAAAGGGGTGCCTGTGGCGTTTTCCTTGAAGGTTTAGCGAAGATTCCCGCTCGAACCAGCCATCAGCGCCGGTGCGTCTGGGGTCGAGGGAGACACTGAAGGCATGAATCCTGGCATCGATGCGGTAGCCGGGCGGGTGCTGGTGGTCGACGACGAGAAGCCCCTGGCCCAGATGATCGCCACCTATCTCACCCGCGCCGGCTATGACGTGGCCACCGCCCATACCGGGCCTGAGGCGGTGGAGACTGCCCGCGCCCAGGCCCCGGACGTGGTGGTATTGGACCTGGGGTTACCCGGGTTGGACGGGATCGAGGTGTGCCGCAGGATCCGAGGTTTTTCCGAGTGCTATGTGTTGATGCTCACCGCCCGCGGGGACGAAGACGACAAGCTGTCCGGACTGGCCACCGGGGCCGATGACTACATCACCAAGCCCTTCAGCGTGCGCGAGCTCGTCGCCCGGGTGGCCGCGGTGCTGCGCCGGCCGCGCACCACCGTGACCGCGGTGGAGCCGGCCCGGGTGTTCGGGGAGCTAACCGTTGACCTCACCGCCCACGAGGCACGGGTGGGCGGTGAGCCGGTGGCCTTGACCCGCACCGAGTTCGACCTGCTGGCCGCACTCACCGCCCGCCCGCAACAAGCCCTCACCCGTCGCCAGCTCATCGACACCGTGTGGGACCCGGCCTGGGTGGGTGATGAACGGATCGTGGATGTGCACATCGGTCACTTGCGCCGGAAGCTCGGCGAGGACCAGGCCACCTTCATCGACACCGTGCGCGGGGTGGGCTACCGGATGGTGACCCGGTGAGCGGCCAGCGGCGCAGCCGGGGGTTGGCTTCCCGGTTCTTCCTGGCCCAGGCCATCGTGGTGGCCGCTAGCATCCTCGCCGCCGTGGTCGTCGCCTCCTTGGCCGGGCCCCCGATCTTCCATGAGCACCTGATCATGGCCGGGCACGCGGAGAACTCCCCGGAGCTGTTCCATGTGGAGCAGGCCTATCGTGACACCAACCTGATCATCCTGGGGGTGGCCCTGGGTACCGCCGCGGTGTGCGCGGCGGCGGTGACCTGGTTCTTCACCCGCCGCCTCCAACGTCCTTTGATCGCCCTCACCCGGGCGGCCCAGGGCATGGCTCGTGGGCGCTATGACACCCGGGTCCCGGCCCTGGGGGCCGGGGCCGAGGTGGACGCGGTGGCGGCTTCGTTCAACACCATGGCCACCCGGCTCCAGCGCACCGAGGACACCCGCCGGCGGATGCTCTCGGACCTGGCGCATGAGATGCGCACCCCGATCTCGGTGCTATCCGTCTACTGCGAAGCCCTCCAGGACGGGGTGACGCACTGGGACGATGTTACCGGGGCGCTGATGACCGACCAGCTGGCGCGCCTGATCCGGCTGGTCGAGGACATCCACGACGTCTCCCGGGCCGAGGAGGGCCGGATCGAGTTGGACCGCGCCCCACAACCTGTCGAAGACCTGCTCCACACAACCGTCGAGGCCCACCGGAAGGCCTACGCCGCCAAGGGCGTGCACCTGGTCCTCGACGTCGGCGAGCCCGCCGGGGTCGTGGAGATCGATCGGCAGCGGATGGGCCAGGTGCTGGGCAACCTCCTCACCAACGCCCTGCGCCACACCCCACCCGGTGGCACGGTCACCGTGCGCGCTACCGCCCGCGGCCCGCAGAGGCTCGCCCTGGTGGTGGCCGACACCGGCGACGGCATTCCCGCCGAGCACCTGTCCCAGGTCTTCGAGCGCTTCTGGCGCGGAGACACCGCCCGGGACCGCGACCACGGCGGCTCCGGGATCGGGCTGACCATCTCCCGGGCCCTCGTCGAGGCCCACGGCGGGACGCTGAGTGCCACCTCCCCCGGCCCCGGGGCCGGGTCGGTCTTCACCGTGGAGCTGCCCCGCCCCACCCGGCACCGCACCCGCGAAGCCAGGGCCGCCGCATGACCCCATCCTTGCAGGATACCCATGGGGGGTATATACCTGTGCTGGTAAGGATGTGCCCGGTCCTACCACCCGAACCGATCGAAGGAGTTTGAGATGACCGACCCGACCCACTCCCCGTTGCCGATGGCCTCCACCGGCTGCGCCTGCTGCGCTCCCGCCCCGGCCACTGATCACGCCACTGCTGCGGCTGGGACAGCCTCGGCCGGATCAACGGCGGCCTACCAGGTGGAGGGGATGACCTGTGGGCACTGCGCCAGCAGCGTCACAGAAGAGCTCACCGCCCTCGAGGGTGTGCGCGAGGTGCACATCGACCTGGTGGCCGGTGGAACCTCCGCTGTCACGGTCACCGCCGAACACCCACTGAGCACGGAGGAGGTCCGAGTCGCAGTGGAAGAAGCCGGATACACCCTCGCCACCGACTGAGGAAACCGACCACCGTCCCAGCCCGCCAGAGTCTGCGCAAAAAGGCACATCACGAGCACCCTCCAGCACCAAGGCCGCCCCGAAGCAGGCCCACACCGGCCACGGCAAAGACCACATCGACCCCCGACCAACCCAACCGCCCCCCCCAGAGAAGGACACCCCTGTGATACGTTCCACCACCCTCGCGCCCCTCGCCCTGGCCTCCGCCCTGGTTCTGGCCGGCTGCGGCACGACCGGAGACGAGAGCACCAGCGGAGTCTCGGGAGCGGCCACCTCCACAGCAACCGCAACCGCCAGTGCCACGTCGGCCTCCCCCTCCGGGGCCGGGATCTCGGCCGAGCACAACGACCAGGACCTGATGTTCGCCCGAGCGATGCGCGTGCACCACGAACAGGCCGTGGCGATGAGCCAGACCCTGCTGGCCAAGCAGAGCATTCCCGAGGAGGTCCGTCAGCTGGCCGAAGGCGTGATCGCCGCCCAAGGCCCGGAGATCGAGCAGATGGACCGGATGCTGCAGGCCTGGGACGCCTCTGCCACGGCCGAGCCCGGCGGCATGGAAGGCATGGACCACGGCTCCATGGACGGCGGCTCCGACGGGATGATCGGCGAGGAGGATCTGGACCGGCTCGAGAGTGCCCAGGGCACCGAGGCCGCCCGACTCTACCTGGAGCAGATGACCGTCCATCACGAGGGCGCGATCGACATGGCCCGACAGCAGGCCACCGACGGCGCCAATCCCGAGGCGATCGAGCTGGCCGAGGACGTCGTGGCCGCCCAGGAGGCCGAGATCGCCGAGATGGACCGGATGCTCCAGGAACTGCCGGCGGAGTCCTGACCGTCCCGGCGCCCGGCGTCGCCGCCCTCGTGCGGCGGCCGGTGCACAGCAATCAACCGATCGACGCAGGAGGACCGTGATGATGTGGGGCGACGGCATGGGAGGAGGCATGGGCTGGATGTGGATCTTCTGGCTCCTGCTGATCCTGGGCACGGTGGTGCTGGTAGTGGTGCTGGTAAAGGCGTTCACCGGCGGTTCGGGCGGCGGGACCCGCCAGGGCGGGACCGCGCCGCCGCCGACCGGCGCGGGCCCGCGCCGGTCCCGGGAGATTCTCGAGGAGCGCTACGCCCGCGGGGAGATCAGCACCGAGGAGTACCGGGAGCGACTGCGGACCCTGGAGGAGGGCGAGCGGTGAGCCCGCTGACCCGCCGGCAGCTGCTGGCCCTGGGCGCGGCCGGGGCCGGCGCCGCGGCCGTGGGCGGGTCCGGGCTGTGGTGGACCAGCGGCGGCGGCGAGTCCTTCGGTGGTGGCCGGGAGCTGGTCCAGCCCGAGGTGCTCTCCAGCCGGGACGGGGCCCTGGACCTGGCCCTGGAGGCCGCCCCCGCCCGGGTGCGGATCGGGGCGCGGGAGGCGAAGGTGCAGGCGTTCAACGGCTCGCTGCCCGGACCCACCCTGCGGGTCCGCCCCGGGGACACGATCCGGGTGGCGATGACCAACGGGCTGGAGGCCCCCACCAACCTGCACGTCCACGGGCTGCACGTCTCCCCGGAGGGCCACGGGGACAACCCGTTCGTGAGCATCGCCCCGGGGGAGTCCTTCGACTACGAGTACGTCCTGCCGGACGACCACCCGCCGGGCACCTACTGGTACCACCCGCACCACCACGGCCACGTGGCCGACCAGATCGCCGCGGGGCTCTACGGGGCGATCGTCGTCGAGGACCCCGATCCCGTCCCGGTGGCCCGTGACCGGGTGCTGGTGGTCTCCGACATCACCCTGGACGCCTCCGGGAACCTGGCCGAGGTCTCCCCGCCGGAGCAGATGATGGGCCGGGAGGGCGAGACCGTGCTGGTCAACGGCCAGGTGCGTCCTCAGGCCACCGCAACACCGGGGGAGCGGGAGCTGTGGCGGGTCGTCAACGCCTGCCCGTCCCGGTACCTGCGCCTGACCCTGGACGGGCAGACCGTGCGGCTGTCCGGCCGTGACGTCGGTCGCCTGCCCGCACCGCGGGCGGTCACCGAGGTGACGCTGGCCCCGGGCAACCGGGTGGAGCTGCTGGTGGACACCCGTGAGGGCACCTCCAGCCTGGTGGCCGCCCCCGTGGACCGCGGGAGCATGGACGGCATGATGGGCGGGGCCATGCCGGGGGACGGCCCCGGCAACGACGAGCCGATCGAGCTGCTCACCCTCGAGGTCGCCGGGGACCGGGCCGCGGATGCCGCCCCCGTGCCCCCGGGTCCGGCGCTGCGGGACCTGCGCGAGGAGCCGGTCGCGGCCCGGCGCACCCTGGACTTCGCCATGGGCATGGGAGGCATGGGCGGGATGATGGGCAGCATGCGCGGTCCCGGGTCGATGATGTCCTTCACGATCGACGACAGGGAGTTCGATGCCGAGCGCACCGACCAGCGGGTCCGGGTGGGCACCGTGGAGGAGTGGACCCTGACCAACTCCAGTCCCATGGACCACCCGATGCACCTGCACGTGTGGCCCATGCAGGTCGTGTCCGAGGAGGGCCGTGACGTCTCCGCCCCGAGGTGGCAGGACGTGGTCAACATCCCGGCCTTCGGGGAGGTGACGGTCCGGGTGGCCTTCGACGACTTCGGCGGCCGCACCGTCTACCACTGCCACATCCTCGACCACGAGGACCTCGGCATGATGGGCACCATCGAGGCCCGATGAAATGCCAGGGCCCAGGGGCGGGTAGCCCGTCATCATTCGGCGCCGTCTGTCGCTGCGCGGGGCCCGCAGGCTGAGAACGGTCAAGGGAGGTCACGAATGGGCGTGGTGCTGACGATCCTGGGGATCGTCGTGATTGTCGTGGGGTTGGAGGATATGTTCCACACCTTGCTGCACCCCAGCGGTCAGGGACGTCTGAGCCGACTGGTGCTCTCCGCGGTGTGGAGGGTTTCGAAGGTCACCGGTCACCGGGCCGGATCAGCGGTGGGGCCGGCGGCGATGGTGGCCGTGGTGCTCCTCTGGGTGGTGCTGCAAGCAGCGGGGTGGGCGCTGATCTACTATCCGCACGTCCCGGGCGGGTTCATGTACTCCTCCGGCATCGAGGCGGCCGCCTACCCGGATGCGGTCGAGGCCGTCTACGTCTCCGTGGTGACGCTGTCGACGCTGGGCTACGGGGACGTGGTAGCCACCGACCCGTGGATTCGGGTCGCTTCCCCGTTCGAGGCCTTGACCGGGTTCGCGCTGCTCACCGCGGCGCTGACGTGGTTCACGCAGATCTATCCTCCCCTGATGCGGCGCCGGGCGCTGGCCCTGGAACTCAAGGGCCTGGCCGACGCCGACTACGCCGAAACGGTCGGGGAGGTCGAGTCGGCCATCGCCTCCCGGGTCCTGGATTCCCTACAGGCAGATCTCACGAAGATATCCGTGGACTTCACCCAGCACACCGAGGGCTTCTACTTCCAGGAGAGCAATCCCGACTTGTCCCTGGCACGGCAGTTGCCGTATGCGCTGCGGTTGCGCGATGCGGCCGTGGCCTGCGAGGAGTCGGTGGTGCGGCTGAGCGCCCAGCGGCTGTCCTCGGCGCTGGACCAGCTGGGGGCCGAGATCAAGGACGACTTCGTGGGCACCGGGGAGCACCCCGGTGAGGTCTTCGCCGCCTATGCGGCCGAGCACGGCCAGAACACCCGGGCCTGAGCTGCACCGACTCAGCGGTCCCGCACGGGCGGTCCAGGGGCGCGGGGTCGCTACACCTACATGGCCAGGGGGCCGTCGAGGACCGCCCACAGGACCCCGGCTAGGACGCCGATGCCCAGGCTCGCCACGGCGGCGAGTCCGGCAGTGGCGGCCGGCCAGGCGGCCGGACCGCCGCGTTCGGGGAATTCCATGGCGTCTTGGGCGGGGCGGGCGAAGACGGGGGCGAACCAGCGCAGGTAGTAGAAGAGGCTGAGCATGCTGTTGAGCACTACCACCAGGGCCAGCCAGCCGTGCCCGCCGTCCCAGGCGGCGGTGGCGGTGGTGAGCTTGCCGACGAACACGGCCAGCGGTGGTGTGCCCACCAGCCCTAGCAGTGCCACGAGCAGCGCCAGTCCCAGGCCGGGACGGGTGCGGGCCAGGCCCCGGTAGCCGGCCAGCTCCCGGAGCTG
Organism: Kocuria oceani; assembly: GCF_029524215.1. Lineage (NCBI taxonomy): Bacteria > Bacillati > Actinomycetota > Actinomycetes > Micrococcales > Micrococcaceae > Kocuria > Kocuria oceani. Next base: position 23,630 of record NZ_JARAMH010000027.1, read on the forward strand.
GGGCAGGGCGGCGGTGACGGCGAAGGCGGCGACGTTGGTGAGCGCGTAGGCGGCGAGGTAGAACAGCAGCGAGGGCAGAGCCAGCTCGCTGCGCCCGGCCGCGGCCACGGGCACCAGCAGGAACCCGACCTGGGCCACCGTGGACCAGCCCAGCAGCCGCCGCGGGTCGGACTGCCAGTAGGCGGCGAGGTTGCCCAGGACCATCGAAGCGGTGGCCAGCAGCGCCGCCACCAGCAACCACGAGTCGTTTCCGGTAGAGACCGTGGCCACGAGCCGGTACACGGCCACCAGCGCCCCCACCTTCGGGACCGTGGTCAGAAACGTGGCGGCGGTGGCCCCGGTGCCCTGTGCGGCGTCGGGCACCCAGAAGTGGAAGGGCACCCCACCGGCCTTGAAGAGCAGCCCGGACAGCACCCCCAGCACACCCGCTCCCACGGCCGCAGCCGGAGCGGCCGGCAGTGTCTGCTGGAGCAGGGCGTAGTCGGTGCCGCCGGCCAGGGCGTAGAGCACGGTGACCCCGGCCATGAGCAGGATCCCGGACAGCGCCCCCATGAGGTAGGTCTTCATCGCCGCCTCGGCCCCGGAGCGGCCGCCGGTCAGCCCGATGATCCCGTACAGGGGGATGCTGGCCAGCAGGAACCCCACGATCAGCACGAGCAGGTCGGTGGCCCCGGCCAGCACCATCACCCCGGTGGTGGCCAGGAGCAGCAGCGCGTAGGTGTCGGACTCGCGCGGGGACCCGGCGATCTCCCCGGAGGCCACGCTCAGGACCAGCAGGGTGGTCAAAGCGGCGATCACCCGGGCGGCACCGGTGGCGGTGTCCACGGCGTAGGTGCCGCTGAATGCCGCCTGCGCCGGCCCCATCATCGCTGCCACGGCCGCGCCGGCGGCGCCCACCAGGGCCAGTGCGGCGATGGCACGGGAGATCCACTGGCGGTTCCGGGGCAGGAACGACCCGCCCAGCAGCACCACCAGCCCTCCGAGAAAGACGATGATCTCCGGCAGCAGCAGGAAGGGCCGCATCTGCATCGAGGCCTCCACCGGCTACCGCCCGACCAGGCTCACGAGGGCCGTGGCGGCCGGCTCGATCACCTCGAGCAGCACCCGGGGCAGCACACCGATGAGCAGGGACAGGCCCAGCAACGGACCCACCGACCACAGCTCCCGCGGATGGAGGTCGGCGAACCCGGGGGTGTGTCCGGCCGCGGGGCCGGTGAAGACCCGTTGCAGGGCCCGTAGGAACAGGGCGGCGGTGACCAGGATGCCTAGCAGGGCGACCGCGGTGACCGGGGCGACCGCGATGGCCCCGGCGAAGATCTGGAACTCGGCGATGAACCCGGAGAATCCGGGCAGTCCCAGGGAGGCGAAGGCCCCGATGGCGAAAAGTGCGGCGTAGCGCGGGGCCGGGGCGGCCAGGCCACCGTAGGAGCCCATGTCGTAGGTGCCGGTCCGGTCCTGCATCACCCCGGCCAGCAGGAACAGGGCGGCGGTGATCAGCCCGTGGCTGACCATCTGCACTACCGCCCCGGTGACCGCCACGGACCGGGCCTGGCCGGCGTCCTGAGCCAGAATCCCGACCGCGCCTAGGGCCAGGACGATGTAGCCCATGTGGTTGACGGAGGTGTAGGCGATCATCCGCTTGAGATCGGTCTGGGCCAAGGCCACGAACGCCCCGTAGAGCACTGAGACGACGCCGACGGCCACGATCACCCAGGCCCAGGCCCGCCAGGCCTCGGGCAGCACCGGCATGGCGATGCGCACGAACCCGTAGGTGCCCATCTTCAGCAGCACCCCGGCCAGCACGGCCGAACCGGTCGCCGGGGCGTCGGTGTGGGCCGGAGGTAACCAGGTGTGGAACGGGATGGTGGGGGTCTTCACGGCCAGGCCCACCAGGATCGCTGCGAGCACCAGCCCCCCGGTGAGTGGGTCGCCCGCCAGCGGGGTGGTGGCGACGAGCTCCGGGATGTCGAAGGTGTGCGGGGCCGCCGCCACGTAGAGCCCGATGAAGCCCAGCAGCAGAGCCAGGGAGCCCAGGAAGGTGTAGAGGAAGAACTTCAGCGCCGACCGGGCCGCGTTGCCGTGGCCCCACCCGGCGATCACGAAGTACATGCCCACGATCGACAGGTCGAAGAACACGAAGAACAAAATGAGGTCGGCCGCCACGAACACGCCCAGGCTCACGCCCTGCAGGAACAGGAACAGCGCCGCCTGCACCCGCGGCCGATCTGTTTCCCGCACGGCGTAGACGGCACAGGCCAGGAACACCACGGCCGTCATCGCCAGCAGCGGTAGGGAGAGCCCGTCCACACCCACGTGGTAGCTGCTGTTGACCCCCGGGATCCACGGCACCTGTTCCTCGAACGCCAGCCCGTTGGGTCCCGGGTCCTCGTAACCGGCCCACAGCACACCCACGAGCACCAGCTCCACGACGGACACCACCACCCACGCCCATCGTGCGACGGCAGGCCCGATCGAGGGGATCACGGCCAGGGCGGCGGCGGCGACCAGGGGCAGGAAGACGATCGAACTCAGCATGCTCATCCCATCACGGCGTAGACGGACCAGGCCACGACGCCGACGGCGAGCACCGCGACGGCCTGGAGGAAGTACTGGTGCACGGCCCCGGTCTGCGGGGCCCGGGCCAGCTGCCCGAGCCGGCGGACCCGGCCGGCGAAGCCCTCCACGGCGCCGTCCACGACCGTGTCGTCGAGGCGGGCCGCACACCGGCCGGCCGCGTCGGCGGCGTGCGCTGTGGCCTCGACCCCGGCGTCGAGGACCCGGTCGTCGGTGCGGGCGGCAGCCCAGGCCAGCGCCGGGACGGCTCCGGCCGCCGCGGTCACCGCGCGGTCCAGGATGAGGTCGTCGAACCGGGCCAGGGCGTGCGCCAGACCTAGCGCGGGGCGCACGACGACGGCGTGCGCGGCGGCCTCCAGGCCCAGCCACCCGGTGGCCCATCCCGGCTCGGGGGCGCGCAGATGCAGCATCAGCAGCACCACGGCGGCCGCGGTCGCGGCCGAGACGACCAGCTCGAGCGGGGCCACCTCACCGTGCCCGCCCAGAGCCTCGGCGAGGGTCCGACTGACGGGGGGCAGGGCCAGGACCCCGAGCACGGCCGCACCGGCGGCGAGCACGACCAGCGGGGCCTGTTCCAACAGCCCCACTTCCCCGGTGCCGCCCTCCTGGAGCTGCGCGTGGGCCCCGCGGCGCCAGATCGTCCACACGGCCTTGCCCGCGTAGGCCGCCGACAGCCCCGCCGCCACCAATCCGGCGGCGTAGAGCCACGGGGAGGTCTCCAGGGCGGCGGCGAGCACCGCGTCCTTGGTCGCCCACAGCGACAGCGGGGCGATCCCGGCCAGGGCCAGCGCCCCCACGGTCGCGGCCACACCCACGACCCGCCATCGGCGGGCCACTCCGCGCAATGCGGTGAGCTCCTCGGTGCCCAGCGCGGTCAACCACGCTCCGGCGGCTAGGAACAGCAGGGCTTTGGTCGAGGCGTGGGCCACCAGGTGGGCCGCCCCACCGCTGACCGCACCGACCCCGGCGGCGGTGACGACGAAGCCCAGCTGGGCGACCGTGGAGGCGGCCAGCAGCTGCTTGAGCTCCCGCTGGGCCAGCGCCACAACGCCCATCAGCACCGCGGTGACCATCCCGATCCACGCGGCCACCGCACCGGCCCACCCGGTGGAGGCCAGCAGCGGCTCCACACGCAGCAGCAGGTACCCGCCCATGGCCACCATCGCCGCCGAGTGCAGCAGCGCGCTCACCGGGCTCGGGCCTTTCATGGCCCCCGACAGCCAGAACGAGAACGGCAGCTGCGCTGCCTTCCCCAGTGCTGCCACCAGGATCCCGGCCGCGGCCACGTGGCGCCACGGGTCCCCGGCCACCGGCAGATCGGCCAAGGTCATCCCCGCCCCGCCGACCAGGGCAGCGCCGGCGGCGACGTAGAGCCCCAGATCCGCGGTGCGGGTCGTGACGAAGGCCGTGAGCCCGGCCGAGACGCGATCGGTGTCCCGCCACCAGAACCCGATCAGGGCGTAGGAGGTCGCGCCCATCAGCTCCCAGGCGAACAGCAGCGCCGGCAGGCTGGCCGCCGTGGCCGTAGTCAGCGCGGCCGCGGCGAAGATCAGCATCAGCCCGTGGAAGCGGGCCGGTGACGCCCGGATGGTGCAGGCCGCGAAAATCAGCACCAGGAAGGTCACCACCGCGACCATCGGCGCGGTCAGGGCTGCCAGGGCGTCGACCTCCAGGGCGAAGTCGGCTCCCGCCACGAACGGGTACGCCACGGCGGGCCGCGCCAGGGCGACGACGACGGCCAGCACCGTCGTCAACCCGGCGGCCAGGACCGCGACGGGGGCCGCGGCCCGCTCCACCCGGGTGAGGGCGAGCACCGCGCCCACAGTTGCGGGGAGCACGACCATGGCCAGCAGCGCGGCCTGGGCCCCGGTCATCGGGACAGCTCCTCGGCCATGTCGGTCATGTCGGTCTGCCGTCTGCGGTGCAGCAGGGTGGCCACGGCGAAGCCCATGGCCATCTCCACGGTCATGGCCGCCAGGACCACCAGCAGCAGCACCTGTCCGGAGGGGTCCGGGGCGAGGAACCACCAGAACCCGGCAGCGGCCAGCAGCACCGCGTTGATCATCAGTTCCAGGCCCATCATCACCATCACCACCACCTGCTGGGACAGGGCCCCGTAGAGCCCCACGGCGAACAGCGCGGCGGCCACGACGAGTACGGCTTCCAGGGTCATCGGCCCACACCTCCCGGTTGGGGGTCCTCCGCCGGGCGGCGGCGCAGATCGTCACCGAGCCGGTCGTAGCGGGTGCGGTGGGCGGCCAGGACCACCCCGGCCACGATGGTGGCGACCATGACCGGTCCCATCACGGCCATGACCAGCATCTTCTCGCCCATGATCTCCAGGCCCAGCATGTAAGTGAGGTCCTCCGGTGCGGACCCGCGGCGCTGCGGCCACGGCACGAGCAGGGCGCCGGCGGCCAGCAGCACGAAGGCCCCAGCTGCGGCGCCGATGGCGGTCTTCTTCCCGTGGGTCATGTCCATGGGCATCAGTGCGGGGTTCATGCCCATGAACATCACCATGTAGACGGCCATCACCGCCATCTCCATCACCATCATGAGGATCGTGATGATTCCCAGGTAGCTCTGGCCCAGCAACAGGATCTGCACCCCCACGGCGATGAAGGACAGCGCCAGGGCATAGGTGGCCCGGGCCATGGAGTCCACCACGAACACGGCCACCCCGGCCGCGACGGCCACCACGGCGAGCACCCAGAACACGATTGCGATCAGCACGGTTCAGCCCTTCCAGACGACGACGAGGGACACGACCAGGTCCTGGAGCACCGTGGCCGGGAGCAGGACCATCCACCCGAGCTCCGTGAACCGGTCCGGGCGCAGCAGTGGGACCTTCCGGCGCAACCACACCAGCACCGCCAGCACGGCCACGGTCTTCACCAGTACCCACGCCCAGTCGGGCAGTACCGGCCCGGAACCTCCCCCCAGGAACAGCGGCACCGAGAACGCCGCACCGGCGCTCAGGAACAGGTAACGCCCGGCCTGGAGGACGAGGCGGTCGACGCCGGAGAGTTCTGCCAGCACCCCGCCGCTGATGTCTGCGGCCAGTGCCGGGGCGAACGGGCCCCACACGGAAAAGCCCGTCACGCCGATCAGGAAGACGAGGAACGCCACCGGCATCCACACCACGAACCACACCGCCTCCTGCGCGGCCGCTACCTCCCCCACGGCCAGACTGCCGGCCGCGATCGCCGGGGCCACCAGCGCGAACATCAGCGGCAGCTCGTAGGCCAGCCCGTGGGCCAGGAACCGGTAGCCGCCCACCAACCCGTGCACGGAGTTCGCCCCCCAGCCGGCCAGCCAGACCAGCGCCCAGACCATCACGTCCACGGCGTTGAACCACACGACGCCGACATCGAGATCGGTCAGCGTCCACCGGCCCAGCGGGAGCACCGCCACCATCAGGAACGCCCCGACCAGCATGCCCGCGCCACCGACCCGCCACAGCAGGGTGTCCGCGGCCACGGTGGTCCGGCGCCGCTGCCGCAGCAGCCGCGCCGTACGGCTCAGCGGCGCGCCCCACCCGCCGCCGGCGCCCTGCGCCCTCGCCGAGAGGGCCGCGTCCAGGGCCACGGCGAAGAAGGCCAGGCCGCACAGGAGGATCCCCGCCAGCACGGCCCAGCTGCCGGGGACGGTCGTCACCACGCTCTCAGCCATGCCCCACCGCCTGGACGGCAGGGTGCGGCTCGAGGTCCAGGCTCGCCACGGCCAGCCGCACGGAGGCCAGCTCCAGTCCGGTCACCAGATCCGGCAGCACCGCCCACGGCACCGCGCCGTCGTTCGTCCGGGCCGGTTGCGTCACTGCGGCCGGCTCCGCGCCATAGGCCTCGGCCCGGATCCGTTCCACCCGGGCCAGCAGCCGCTCGTGGGCGTCCCCGAGGCAGTGCCGCGGCAACCCGTGGCGCTCCAGGGCGGGCGTGTCGAGCGGGAGCACGCCCCGCAGCGACCAGCGGAGCAGCCGCGACCGCCGGACCGTCCGGTGCAGCCGCTCGGCGGCGTCCCGGGCGGCGCCCTGATCGCCGTGCAGGAGGGCGTCCCGGGTGTGCCGGGCACACGCCGCTGCGTCCTCGGCACCGGCCAGGGCCAGCAGCGCCACGACCTGGTCGCACGCCACCACCGCAGCAGGCGCGGGACCGGGGCGCGGCCCGGCAGCTGCGGCGCCGTCGTCCTCGCCGTCGTCCTGGGTGTCGTTCCGGCCGTCGACCACGGAAGCCTCGGCCTCCACCACGACGTCCCCCTGCAGGGAGCAGCGCAGCACGAGCCCGGCCGGCCAGAACGGCAGGACCGGACCGAGCGGAAGGCGGAGCACGTCCATCTCCAGCCCGTCACGGTCCTCCCCGCCCTCGGCCAGAGGGATTCCCCCCGGGGCCATGTCCATGCCACCGTGACCGCCGTGACCGCCGTGGTCCATCTCGCCGTGGTCCATCTCGCCGTGGTCCATCTCGCCGTGGTCCATCTCGCCGTGGTCCATCTCGCCGTGGTCCATCTCGCCGTGGTCCATCTCGCCGTGGTCCATGCCCCCGTGACCCCCATGATCCGCGTGGTCGGGGATCTGCGGTTCCTGCGCCCGCTCCTGGGCGTCCGCCCGGTGATGCGGGGTGTCGAGCAGCAGCGCTACGGCGTTCTCGAGCGCGGCATCCACGGCTGTGGGCGAGCCGATGTCGGCGCGGACGCGGGGACCGGGCATCTGCTCCCAGAGCCGGTCCACGAGTTCCGAGAGCTCGGGGCCGGGGACACCGCACACCGCGAGCATGTCCGCGTCCGCTGGTGTCCACGCAGGTCGCCACCCGCGGTGGAGCAACTGCCGCTCGAGTTCCATGCGGGTGGCCCAGTGCCCCGGGACCTCGACGACGAGGACTTGGGCGGCTCGGACCGCGAGCCGGGCGAGGACGTCGCTCAGGCCCATCGGAAAGCTCCTTCTCGCCAGGCCCAGGCCACGGCGACGAGCAGGGCGCCAAGGAACAGGAACATCTCCACCACCGCGGAGATGCCCTTTTCGATCACCACCACCGCCCAGGGGTACATGAACAGCATCTCCACGTCGAAGGCCAGGAACACGATCGAGGCGAGATACCAGCGTGCGTGGAACCGGGACAGCGCGTGTTCCTGGGGCATCCATCCCGATTGGGCCGGTAAGGCTGTCAGGGGGTGAACCATCACGCTGGTGACACGGTGGAGGGTGTAGAAGGACATCACGACGAACATCGCCACCAACGCCATGGCCACGATCCCGGAGTACACAGCGGTTCGTCCTTTCCAGCGGTCGGCACGAGCGGGAACTCTGCGGTGGACGGCCGAGCCGGCCCTTGGGTGTGGGGGTCCGCGGCGCGGTTCCCCCAGGCATCGGTTGGGATCTTCTCGTGCGGCGGCCGACACTGGGCTCCCGGCAGGGCTCCGTTGTCCCCACCATGGGCCCGCCGGGGGAAGGCCCTTCCTGCTTAGAGCGGGCCCTCCCCCAGTTCGTTCCCCGAAGGAAGTATGCGGAGGACTCAGCCCAGGGAGCTGATCAAGTCCGCGCAGGCCTGCTCGCAGCGGCGGCACGCTTCAGCACAGACCTTGCAGTGCTCGTGCATCTCCGCGTGTTCGGCGCAGGTGTCCCCGCAGGCCTTGCAGGCCTGCTGGCAGGCCTCCAGCACGGAGCGGGTGAGGTTGGCGTCGTAGCCGGTGTGCCGGGAGAGTACGTTGCCGGTAGTGGCGCAGATATCTGCGCAGTCCAGGTTGGTCCGGATGCACTTGGTCAGCTCCGCGACCGAGTCCTCGGACAGGCACGCGTCGGCACAGGCGGTACAGGTCTGGGCGCACTCGAAACAGGCCTCGATGCACTCGGCCAGCTTCTGCTGGTCGATGTGCCCCAGGTCCTTGGGGTAGGTCTCGAGCATCGCGCTCACATGATGGGTCATGGTTTCGCTCCTTCTCTCATACTGCCGTTGTTGCGGTACGTCGATCTGGTGCCGGCGAGCCCGGCGGTCCGCCATAAATCCGACAGTAGCCTTACCGCGTCAGCGGCTGAACGGTGAGCGGCTCATTTCCCGGTAGCTGGAGCAGATCTTCACGGAATCTTCAAAGAGGGCAGCGGCTGCGCCGAGGCACCGATCCGTACGCCACCGCGAAGATCGGCCACCACCGTGCCCGTGAAATCCTGATTCCTGTCTGCCAAACTGTCCGGACGTCCGGGCCTGCCCTGTCACCGGGACCAACCCGGCTGGCTTGACCATTGATGACCGAAACCCGGGGGGTGCCCGTGGAGGGTTTTGCGTTGGTGCTGGCCCTGGCGGCTCTGCCGGCGGCCGGGAATTTCGCAGGCGGGCTGGCAGCGGAGATGGTCCACGTCTCCGAACGCACTTTGTCCCTGGCCCTGCACCTGGCCGCGGGCATCGTGATGGCAGTTGTCGGCCTCGAGCTGATGCCCGAGGCCCTGGCGGGGTCGGCCCCGTGGGTGCCGATCCTCGCCTTCGTCGGCGGTGGGGCGTTCTTCATGGGTATTGAACGGGTCATTGGCTCCATCCGCCGACGCCTTGAGGCCGGTGAGGAGAGCGACGGACCGTTGGCGATCTTCACCGGGGTGTCCCTGGACCTGTTCAGCGACGGGGTGATGATCGGCACCGCCACGATCCTCAATCCCTCCCTGGGCCTGCTGCTGGCCCTGGGTCAGGTCCCGGCCGATGTGCCGGAAGGGTTTGCAGCCATCGCCACCCTGCGCCGGAGCGGCATCGCCCGTCGCGCCCGGATTCTGATGTCTGCGAGTTTCGCTCTGCCGATCTTGCTCGGTGCGGCCTTGGGGTATTTTGCGCTGCGTCAGGCGCCCGAGCTACTGACCTTATCGGTGCTGGCGGTCACCGGCGGGGCGCTGACCAGCGTGGTGGTCGAGGAGATGCTCACCGAAGCCCACGAGGGTGAAACCAGCGTGTGGGGCCCGATCCTGCTCACCGGCGGCTTCGCCCTGTTCGCCACGATCTCCGTCTACCTGGGGGCCTGACCGGTGCGCGCTTCTTCACTGAATCTTCACAGCATCCAGCTCAGGCACAAGGAACCAACAGTTTACTGTCGGGTGTATGTCATGGTCGGCGGCGCCACGCTGCCGTGCCCGGCCCCGCACCGGCAGAACGGAGGAGTTCCGTGCCCAGCACACGAAACGACCAGAACCACGAGCACCACCAGCACGAGGGCGATCAACAGAGCAAGCATCAGTCCCACGGGGGCCTGAAGATGTACTGGCGCTTCGCAGCGATGATCCTCACTGCCATGGTGGTGATGTACGCGACCATGTTCGTCGGCTCCTGGGAGTGGAGCCACGTACGGTGGAGCGAGAGCCGGCTGTTCATGGCCCTGACCATGGGGGGAACCATGGTCCTGGTCATGCTCGCCTGGATGCTGAACATGTACAAGAACACCAAGGCCAACGTGGCCGTGGTGGCAGTCGGCCTGCTGCTGCTGGGCGGTGGGGCGTTTTTGGACCGCAGCCAGACCACGGTGCAGGACCCCGCGTACATGAGTTCGATGATCCCGCACCACTCCCTGGCCATCACCCGCTCCGAACGGGCCGAACTGGCCGATGTGCGGGTGTGCCAACTGGCAGTGGAGATCAGCGAGGCTCAACGACGGGAGATCGATGAGATGGACTGGCTGATCGCCGACATCGAACGCAACGGGCCGGCCACCACCACCGAAGAGGCCCAAGCCCGGCCGGTGCCCGACTACCAGGCCTCCGCGAAGCGTGACTGCCCGGGGCAGTGACGCAGACCCACACCCTCACGGTTCCCGGCCCACGTCGATGTCGCCATACTCCCCTTCCCTTTGGGCTCACGACACCTGCATGCCCCACCCAATGAACAGGAGACTCCCCATGACCACTGCTCCCGCTTCCCTCCGCCGCGCCGCCGGGCCGGCCCTGGGCGCCGCCCTGCTGCTGGGGCTGACGGCCTGCGGCTCCGGCGGCGATCCGCTCGCCGGGGGCGAGGAGACCTCCGCGGGGTCCTCGGAGACCGTGACCGTGGGCTCCGCCGACTTCCCCGAGAGCGAGATCGTGGCCGAGCTCTACGCCGGCGCCCTCGAGTCCGCCGGGGTCCAGACGGAGACGTCCCTGGGGATCGGGGCCCGCGAGGCGTACGTCGGGGCCGTCCAGGACGGGTCCGTGGACGTCGTCCCGGACTACTCGGGCAACCTCCTGCTCTTCACCGACCCCGAGGCCACCGCGAGCTCCGCCGAGGAGATCATGGACGCCCTGCCGGGCGCCCTCCCCGAGGGGCTCACCGTGCTGGAGCCCTCCGAGGCGCAGAACAAGGACGCGATGGTCGTCACGCCCGAGACCGCGGAGCAGTACGGCCTCACGAGCATCTCCGACATGGCGCAGGTCTGCGACCAGCTGGTCATCGCCGGTCCGCCCGAGTTCGCCGAGCGCGCCTACGGCCTGGACGGCCTCGAGGAGAACTACGGCTGCGTGCCGCAGTCGTTCGAGCCGATCAACGACGGCGGAGGGCCCCTCACCGTCGAGGCCCTGCTCAACGGTGACGTGGACGTCGCCGACATCTTCACCACGACACCGGCGATCGCCGACAACGACCTCGTGGTGCTGGAGGACCCGGAGAACAACTTCATCGCCCAGCAGGTCCTCCCGCTGGCTGCGGCCGACCGGCTGCCCCAGGAAGCCGTGGACGCCCTGAACGAGCTCTCCGGCAAGCTCACCACCGAGGACCTCATCGACCTGAACCGCAAGGTCAGCGGCGACCAGCCGATCAGCCCGGCCGACGCGGCCCAGGAGTGGCTCTCCGCCAACGGCTACTGAGCACGGCCGCCAGGCACACCAGAAGCTGACACGCAGGCCAGCACCAACGCATAGACCTATTCAATTCACGAAATGTCGATCCATTGAGGAGTACCGGCGGCTACAGCCGACCAAGTCTCAAGCACAGGGTGCATGTGGCCCGCAAGGGAAGGGTGTGGTGCTCTCACTGGGTGGTAGTCAGTACGACCCGACGGATCCGGTGGGCCGGTTGCTGTTCAACGTGCTGAGCATGGTCGCGGAGGTCGAATCCGATCTGATCCGGATGCGCACCCGCGAGGGCATGGCCATCGCCCGGGCCAAGGGCCAGCTGCGCGGCAAGCAACCGAAGCTCTCAACGCTGCAGCGGCGCCACCGGATGGGACTGCATGCCCAGGGCGGGTTCACGCAGGCCGAGCTGGCGGAGCTGTTCGGAGTGACCCGCTCCACGGTCTACCGCACCATCCAACGGGAGAGCGCCAAGACCACCCACTGAGTCTTCAGATGGCCGTTGCCTGCGGCAACTCCCGGATCCGCCGGTACAGGGTCGCCCTCGACATCCCAAGGTCACGGGCCACCTGGGTGGCCGGCTCCCCCGCATCAATCAGCCGGACGGCGGCCCGGATCTGAGAGTCGGTGAAGGTCGGGCGGCGCCCGCCGAGGTCCTTGCCGGCGGCCCGGCGCTTGGCCACCGAGTCCGTGACCCGTTCGCGTTTAATCTCCAGTTCCATCTGGGCCAGGGCGGCCATCACGGTGAAGACCATCGATCCCATCGGGGTGTGGGTGTCCACGTCTCCCCCGCCCAGGTTCAGCACCCGCAAACCCGCTCCCCTGCTCCGCAATGCTTCGGCGAAAGTCAGCATGTTCTGCGTCGACCGCCCCAACCGGTCCAACGTCGTGATCACCAGGGTGTCGCCGTCCTCGAGCGACTCCACTGCTTTGTCGAACTGCGGGCGGGAGGCACGGGTTCCGGACACTCCATGGTCGACATAGAGATCATCGCGCCGCACCCCAGCAGCCAGCAGGTCAGACACTTGGCGGTCTGCGTCCTGCTGCCGCGTCGACACTCGCGCGTACCCGATCAGCTTCCCCATGTCTACCTCATCTGTCTCGCAACCAACGTTGAGTGTCCGATTCTAAGAGTACCGATAAAGCACATAGCTGCAAGACACCCAGAACCGCGGAATCATGCGGGTGTGAACTGCAGCGATAAGTGGCGGTGGTCTTGCGGAGCTAAATGGCGGCATCGAGGTCCTGCGGCCTGATCGGAGTCGTCGGGCCGGCCGAGTTCCGGGTGATCAAGGGTTTGACCCGGCCGTGGTGCCCGTCCCACTTCCTAGGTACTGGGACACTCGGCGACGAGATCCCTCCTTGTGGACTATGGATAGCGATTGAAGTCCCAAAAGCTAGACCCATAATGTTGTCTCGTTTAAGCCGTACGGAGTCGACTTCCGGTACGCTGGCTGCATGGAATTGGGCTATGCGCGGGTCTCGACGGCCAAACAGGACCTCGATCGACAGATCGATGCCCTCCGGCAGGGCGGGATCGCGCCGGAGCGGATTTATGTGGACAAGAAGTCCGGGGCCACCACGGAGCGTCCCGGGCTGACCGCGGCCCTGGCCTACGCCCGGGAGGGCGACGTGATCGTGGTGCACACCCTGGACCGGCTCGGGCGCACCGTGCGCGACACCCTGAACCTGATCCATGACCTCGCCGAGCGGGGAGTGGGGGTGCGCAACCTGGCGGATCCGATCAAGGTGGACTCCACCAACCCGAATGATCCGATGGCTCAGCTGGCGGTGGTGCTGCTGGCGTTGTTCGGGCAGATGGAACGCACGTACACGCTCGAGCGCGCTGCTCATGCCCGGTCGGTGGCCGCGGCGAAGGGCCGGCGGATCGGGCGGCCCTCGGTGGTGGACCCGGACAAGCTGGCCTACGCGGCGCATCTGCGCGAGAGCGGGCACACGATGGCCGAGATCGTGGCCAAGACCGGGATCACCCGCACCAGCCTCTACCGCCACCTCCCGCCCCGACCGCCGGAGCCGGTGACGGCCGGACCGGTCACCGCCGCCGAACCCGAGCCCGACCGCGGTCCGGTGGACTGATCCCCGTGGGGTGATGGTGGTGGTGCAGCTGAGTCCTCAGGAGAAAGCAGCACTGCTGCGCCAACACCTCGACGACGGGGTGCCACTGACCCGGCTCGCCGCCCACGCCCACGTCTCGGTCCGCACCCTGCAGCGCTGGGCCGCCGAGTACCGGACGGACTCCTCGACGGCCGGGCTGCAACGCCAGGCCCGCAGCGACCGCGGCCACCGCAAGCTGCCTCAGGAGCTGATCGCGGTGATCGAGGCCCTGGCGCTGCGCCGGCCGGCACCGACGACCACGTTCATCCACCGCCGGGTGTGCGATCTGGCCCCGGAGCGCGGCTGGGCGCCCCCGAGCTACTCGAGCGTGCGCAGCGTGATCGCCGCCATCGACCCCGGGCTGCGCACCCTGGCCCTGGAAGGAGACACCGCCTACCGGGACCGGTACGAACTGGTGCACCGGCGGTCGGCGGTGAGGCCCAATGAGCAGTGGCAGGCCGACCACACCCTGCTCGATCTCCAGATCCTCGACCACCGGGGCAACCCGGTGCGGCCGTGGCTGAGCGTGATCCTCGACGACTACTCCCGCGCGGTCGCCGGCTATACCGTCTTCACCGGCGCCCCGAATGCGGAGCAGACCGCCCTAGCCCTGCACCAGGCGGTGCGGGCCAAGGCCGACCCGCGGTGGCCGGTGCAGGGTCTGCCCGAGGTGCTCTACAGCGACCACGGGGCCGACTTCACCAGCACCCGGCTCGAGCGGGTCTGCCTGGACACCCACATCCGGCTCATCCACTCCCGCGTCGGGGTCCCGCAGGGGAGGGGGAAGATCGAACGCTTCTACGGCACGATCACCACCGAGGTGCTCCCGCACCTGCCCGGGCACATCCCGCACGGCACCGGCGGCACCCCGACCTCACCACCCGCCCTGAGCCTGGAGGAGCTCGACGCAGTGGTCCAGCGCTACCTGATCGAGGACTACCACGCCCGGGTGCACTCCGAGACCGGACAGGCCCCGGCCGCCCGCTGGATCGGGGCCGGGTGGATCCCGCACACCCCAGCACGGCCGGAAGATCTCGACCTGTTGCTGCTCACCGCTGCGACCACCCGCATCGTCCAGCGCGACGGCATCCGCTTCCACGGCACCCGCTACATCTGTCCAGTGCTGGCCGCCTACGTCTCCGAGACCGTCACCATCCGCTACGACCCCCGCGACGCCGGTGAGGTGCGCGTCTACCACCAGGACACCTACCTGTGCCGGGCGATCGCCCCCGAACTGGCCGCCGAAACCATCACCCTCCAGCAACTGCAGCAGGCCCGGGGCGCCCGGCGCAAGGAGTTGAAGCAGCAGCTGTGCGCCCGGCGCAGCCTCGCCGACGCCCTGCCCGCCGACGACCGCTGGGCACCACCACCGGCCCCGGCGCCGGGCCCGACGGCAGACCCCCCGGCGGAGCCGGCGCCCCGACATCGGTTGCGGACCTATGCCACCGACTGAGCCCGACTCCACCCGCAGCCTGTTGGGCAAGGGCGACGACGGTCGGCGTTTCCTCTCCGGCACGTTCGGGGAGATCAACGGGCTCACTTCACCCCCGCCCCCGGGCGCACCGGCGTTCTTGCCCACCCGGGAGCACCGCCGCTTCACCGAGTTCGCCGACACTGTCCGCACTAACCGCTACATCGGCCTGTGCTGGGGTCCACCCGGGGTCGGCAAGACGCTTTCGGCCCGCCACTACGCCGGGGCCCCGGAATGGGAGCAGTGGCAACGAGACCTGGGCGAGGACCGCGAGCCCGGCCCCATCCCCGAACAAGTCCTCCAGGCCCGCACCGCGCTGTGGACCCCGACCGTCACCGCCAGCCCCCGACAGGTCGACCAAGCACTGCCGCGGGCCTGCCAGCAGATCTCCTACGCCATCGACTACCACCGCCACGGCCGCGTCGACCCGTTCGTGAACCCCGAATCACGGTCCTCCGGGCTCACCGAGCTGCTCATCATCGACGAGGCCGACCGGCTCAAGACGACCGGACTGGAACAGGTCCGCGACTACTACGACCGCCACACCATCGGGATGATCCTCATCGGGATGCCCGGCATCGACAAGCGCCTGGGACGCTACCCCCAGCTCTACAGCCGGGTCGGTTTCGCCCACGAATACCGCCAGCTCACCCCCGAAGAGCTCACCGCCGTCCTGGTCCGCCGCTGGCACACCGACGGACTCGCCACCGATGACGAGTTCACCCAGACGGTCGCAGTCGCCACCATCGCCCGGATCACCGGCGGCAACTTCCGCCTCGTCGACCGCCTCCTCACCCAGATCAAACGCATCCTGGACATCAACCAGCTCGAGACCGTCACCCCCGAAGTCGTCGAAGCCGCCCGCGACGCACTCCTCATCGGTCACTGACCACACAGGCCGGCCACCGGCTCCTGAGATCCACCAGCCAGACAGTGGCCTTTGGCAGCGACTCCTCGAGAAGGCCGCCGGGTCTGCGGCGAATACGGTCGTGCACACGACGTTGCCGCGACGACGTCTTGACCTTCCTCTCTAGGGGAAGGTGCAGGCTGGGCACAGCACAGCACAGCACACAGACGGCCCGTCGGGGCCTTCATCACGGACTTACGGAGGCCGGCCATGCCTGAGACGGGAACGCACGAAGTGGACCTGGCGATCATCGGTTCCGGCGGTGGTGCTTTCGCCGCCGCGATCCGGGCCACCAATCTCGGCAAATCAGTGGTGATGGTAGAGCGTGCCACGGTCGGGGGCACCTGCGTGAACACCGGGTGCGTGCCGTCGAAGGCGCTGCTGGCCGCCGCCGAGGCCCGCCACATGGCGCTGGACGCCACAGGACGGTTCCCCGGCCTGAGCACGTCGGCCGCCGGAGTGGACATGTCCGGGTTGATCACCGGTAAGGACGCGCTGGTGGAAGGGATGCGCTCGGACAAGTACCTCGATCTGATCGCCGACTACGGCTGGGAACTGGCCACCGGCGAAGCCGTGTTCACCGGAACCGCCGAGGACCCGGCGCTGGAGGTCACCGGAGCCGACGGTACCCGTCAGCAGGTGCGGGCGGCCCACTACCTGGTGGCCACCGGCTCCACCCCGATCGTCCCGGACGTCGAGGGCTTGGCGGAGGTGGACTACCTGACGTCCACCACGGCCATGGAACTGGACGAGGTGCCGGAGTCGCTGCTGATCATCGGCGGCGGGTACGTGGGCCTGGAGCAAGCTCAGCTCTTCGCCCGCCTGGGCTCGAAGGTCACCATGGTCGTGCGGTCCCGTCTGGCCTCCCATGAGGAACCGGAGGTCTCCCGCACCTTGATGGGCGTGTTCGCCGAGGAGGGCATCCGGGTGATCCCCCGGGCCACCGTCTCCTCCGTGACGCCCGACCGGGACACCGGGGAGGTGGTGGCCACCGTCACGGGCCCGGGCGGGCAGGACACCCTGCGGGCGACCCGGCTCATGGTCGCGGTCGGGCGCCGTCCGGTCACCGAGAACCTGGACCTCGGCTCGGTCGGGGTGGACACCGGTGAGCACGGCGAGATCGTGGTCGACGCCCGGATGGCCACCTCCCACCCCAGGGTGTGGGCGGCCGGGGACGTGACCGGGCACCCCCAGTACGTCTACGTGGCCTCGGCCCACGGGGTCACCGCAGTGGAGAACGCCTTTCACCACACCGGCCAGGAGATCGACTACACCCACCTGCCGCGGGTCACTTTCACCACCCCGGCCATCGCGGCGGTGGGCATGACCGACCAGCAGGCCCGGCAGGCCGGTCTGGCCTGCGAATGCCGGGTGCTGCCCCTGGAGTACGTGCCCAGGGCGCTGGTCAACCGTGACACCCGCGGGTTCGTCAAGATCGTCGCCGAGGCCGAGACCGGACGCGTCGTGGGCATCACCGCGGTGGCCAAGGACGCCGGGGAGCTTGCCGCGGCGGGCGTCTACATGCTCTCCGCCTCGATGACGGTGGATCAGGTCGCCACCCTGTGGTGCCCGTATCTGACGATGGCCGAAGGACTCAAGATCGCCGCCCAGTCCTTCCGCACCGACGTCTCCAAACTCTCCTGCTGCGCCGCCTGAGGACCGGCCTCGAGCGGGCCGGCCCTCCACCCACGGGTGGAGCCAGAGGCCTTGAACATCGAGCACGGCCGCAGGCCCACGCTTCACGAGCCACTGCACGAAAGGGGAAGCCCATGGCCCAGCGATTGGTCGTCATCGGCGGGGACGCCGCGGGGATGAGCGCGGCCTCCGCCGCCCGCCGCCAGCTACCCCGGGAGCAGTTGGAGATCGTGGCCTTCGAACGCGGTCACTACACCTCGTATTCGGCCTGCGGCATTCCCTACTTCATCGGCAAGGACGTCGCCGACACCACGGAGCTGATCGCCCGCACCCCGCAGCAGTTCCGCGACCACCACGCCATCGACGCCCGCACCGGCCATGAGGTCCTGGAGATCGACCTCCACCGCCGCGCCGTACTGGTCCGCGACCTGGCCGCCGGCCGGGAGAGGTGGGAGGGCTTCGACCAGCTCATGGTCGCCACCGGCGCCACCCCGGCCCGCCCGCCACTGCCCGGGATCGGGGCACACGGCATCCACGGGGTCCAGACCCTCGACGACGGCCTCGCCCTGCGCGCAGTGCTGGAGCAGGACCGGCCGGGCCGGGCGGTGGTCGTCGGGGCCGGCTACATCGGCCTGGAGCTGGCCGAGGCCCTGTGCGCCTGGGGCGTGGACATCACCGTGATCGGACGCCCCCCGGCCCCGCTGCCGGGCCTGGACCCCGACATGGGCGCGCTCATCGCCTCCGCGATGGAAGGCTTCGGGATGGAGGTGCGGATGGAGGAGACCGTCACCGGCTTCGACACCCACAACGGGCAGGTCACCGCCGTGGTCACCGACCAGGCCACCATCCCCACCGATCTGGTGATCCTGGGCCTGGGTGTGACCCCGAACACCGCCCTGGCCGCCCGCGCCGGGATCCCCCTGGGGGCGACGGGTGCGATCACGGTGGACCGCCGGCTGCGCACCGGCATCGAGGGGGTGTGGGCAGCCGGGGACTGCGTGGAGAAGTTCCACCGCGTCTCCCGCCGCCACGTGGCCCTCCCGCTGGGCACCCACGCCAACAAGGAAGGCCGCACCGCCGGAATCAACATCGGCGGCGGCTACGCCACCTTCCCCGGAGTGCTCGGCACCGCCGTGACCAAGATCTGCGACGTCGAAGTCGGACGCACCGGCCTCGGGGAACTCGAAGCGCAGGCAGCCGGGTTCGACCCCATCACCGCGGTGGTCGACTCCACCACCCGGGCCGGCTACTACCCCGGGGCCAAACCCATCCGCACCAAGCTCATCGCCGAACGCGGCACCGGACGACTGCTCGGCGCCCAGATCGTCGGGGAAGAAGGCGCGGCCAAACGCATCGACGTGCTCTCCGTGGCGCTGTGGCACGAGACCCCGGTGGAAGAGCTGCTCAACATCGACCTCTCCTACGCCCCGCCGTTCTCCCCGGTGTGGGACCCGGTGCTCATCGCCGCGCGCAAGACCTGGCAGGCCGTCGAGGCCGACCGCGCCCGCACCGAACCCGGATGACCACCGGCCTCTCCGGGGGCAGGCAGTGCCCTGCCCCTGGAGCCTTCCTCTACCGTGGAAAGCCACACGACAGTCCAGGATCGAGGTGCACCGTGCGGATCGGTGAAGCGGCCGCAGCCGCCGGCATGACCACCAAAGCCCTACGGTTCTACGAACAGCACGGGCTGCTGCCCCCGGTGCACCGCGGCGCCAACGGGTACCGCGACTACCCACCCGAGGCCCTCGCCCGCCTGCAGTTCATCCGCCGCAGCAAGGCCGCCGGACTCACCCTGGCCGAGATCCGGAACATCCTGAAGATCCGCGACGCCGGGCAGGCCCCCTGCGCCCACGTAGCCGCACAGCTCGCCCAGCAACTCACCGACCTCGACCAGCACATCGCTGAGCTCACCGCCCTGCGGGCCTCCGCGGCCGAGCACTACCAGGCCGCCTCCCAAGGCGACCCCACCCAGTGCGATCCCGCCCAAATCTGCAGCTACCTCTGAGCCCACAGCAGCACCACGGCCGCCAAATACCTCTGTCAGAACACCGCCATTTACCGTCGACAGTCACACATGCGGGCGCAAATTTCTCGGACGAGACGTCTCACATCCCTTACCTTCCAAGACGCATCGCTGTACGAGCACAGTGAGTGTGCAGGCACACAATGCAATGAATACGATGCATACCTGCCCCGGATTCACTGACTATAGGAGGGCTCATGCCGTTCGAGGTCTTCGATAAAAGGATGACTCCACTGGCGAAGGCACCCAGCGTCACTCTTCAAAAGCGTGGTGTGATTTCGCTGAACAGGGCAGCTCACGACCTGGTGGACAATGCCGAGACAGTGGAGTTGCTCTACGACCGGAAACGGCAGGTCATAGCCTTGCGTGCCGCCGATGACTCCTCCCCGCACGCCTATGCGGTCCGTAACGGTTCCAAGTGCGGACCCGGCCAAGCCATCGTCTCGGCCACCGCCTTTACACAGCACTACGGCATCGATACCACTGCCACCAGGCGATGAAAGCCCTTCGTGGAGGACGGCATGCTCTGCGTGGACCTGACCCAGGAGGGCACTGTCATCACCGGCAACCGCACCAAGCCCACGGCACCGGCCCAGGACGCCGAGACAGCAGACCCGATGAAAGACATCGACGCCATCGCTGCCCAGGACGACCCGGCCGGCGAAGACACTACCGACAACTTCTGACCAGCCGCACGCCAGTACAGCGCTGTTTTACGACCCCTTACCCGAAAGGAATCCCCACCCATGGCCCAGAAAATTGAAGTGCATCTCTAGGACGAGCTCCACGGCGGCTCCGCCGACACCACCCTCACCTTCGCCATGGACGGCAAGGACTACGAGAGCGACCTCTCCGAGGCCAACGCCGAGAAGCTGCGCGAAGCCTTGCGCCCCTTCGTGGCCACCGGCCGCAAAACCACCCGCGGCGGGGGCTCTCGCGGTGCCCGCACCCGCGCCTCCAGCGGTGATCCGGACACCGCCAAGATCCGCGCTGGGGCCAAGGAGAATGGTCACGAGGTCTCCGACCGCGGCCGGATCCACAAGACCATCAAGGACGCCTACTACGCCGCCCACTGAGTGCCTGCCCCGAAAGGCCTTTCTTTGTCTTGTCCGCCGCAGGACATCGCACCCAAATCCAGGTCTAGTCCAGGCACCTTGTGTAGATGTCGCCGCAGGTGGGTAAGGGTTTGTGCCTTGTCCCAAGTTGGGGGGACGGTATCGGTGCTTCGCTGGAGTGAGCGTTCTGTTCGTATGCAGGGCAGCGGGTTGTTTTGCCTAGTCAGAACGATTTGTCCGTGATGCGAGACGGCCACTGGGTTTCCTGGCACCTGGAGCGTTGGCTTCTGAACGGCTAGGCCATTCGAGCCGGGGGGCTTGAACAGGTTCGGAGGGCGCCTCTGGGGGGAGGCGCCCGTCGCCCAGTCCGACCACGCCTAGCTGTGTGCCGACGGCGCAACGAAGCGCCCCTGCCCTCTTGTGGGCGGGGGCGCTTTCGTCTCCAGCACGTCAAGAATCCCGATATGCCGATGTTTTGACAGCCGGGGAGCAGTATGGCCGGTGGGTCGGCTTCTCCTGCACGACGCAGAGGACCTCGCGCCTGACTCCCTCTCGGCGTGCAGGCCAGGGAAATGAAAAGGCGGGGTCTCGTGAGCGGTCATTGCGGGCAAGAGGGGCCGGGCGCAGCGCCCGGCCCCTCCCCGAAGGGCATGGTGTGAGCGCTGCGCCCCCGGGGGCCAGTGTGGACTGATCGACGAGGCGGACACCATCCCTGCTCAGATGTTCGGTGGCATTTCCCGGAGAGTCGTCACATTAACGACACTCATGTAAACCCATGCACATAGGGCGTATCGTGAGGCCACCGCCGCAGATGGTTCGGGTCCAGTCCCCCGCTGGGTCTCTTCATGTTGGGAGAGCTCCCCGGTCCGGGCGTTTCCTGCGGCGGTGGTGCCCGCATCTCCCGTTCGGATGACACCGGACGGGCCCTGCCGCATCCCCCGACTGGCAGGACCCGCCCCCATCACCACCGAACACAGCTTTCCCACCGCCGACCATGCCTGCAGCTGAGGACATAGGCTCTGCTGGCCTCGGGGCGCCCCTGGCCCACGTGGCAGGTGACCGACCTCCCCAACCGGGCGCCGAAGTGCCCCCCCCCCCCCCCGCTCAGCAGAGCGGGGACACTTCTCTTACGGCTGGGCTGTTCCCTTGCGCAAGTAGGACACGCACTGCCGGCGAATGTCGTTGAGCACCTGCAGGGCTGCCGGCAAGCTCAGTCCCAGTGCGCCGTGTTCGTGGGTGTGGACATAGACGTAGGCGCTCAAGGTCACCGTGCCGTCGTGGGGTCCGTCCCAGTCCTCCACGATCCCGCACAGGGCAGCGGGGTGGTGCTGCACCTGCCCCGGGTCGTGGACGTGGAGCAGCTCCGCATCGACGGTGAACTCTCCGTAGAGCACGGCATCGTCGTCGATGACCGTGGTGACCACCCGGCAAAGCCCACCCAGGTCCATGTCCCGGCCGGTGAGCACCTGGCCGTCGGCGACGTTGGCGGTGGTGAGCACCGCGTCCCGCGCCTGGGATGACTGGGGTGCGTCCATGGGAGCCTGTCCTTCCGCCGCACTTCTTCTGTCGGTGGCAGTGGGGGGCAGAGCCACCATAGTGGCCCGGATCGCCCGTACTGGTGCGTGTGACGCTCCACGACCTGCGACAACCGCCGCGATACAGCCGTCCGCCAAGTGGCTTTCCGGCGACGGTGCCCTGCCCGGGCTCGCTAACCGGCCATCAGCCCCTATCTCGAAGAATCCTTATTGGCACGTCCCTGATCAGGGGACGTCCTGCACCTGAGGGCTCTCTCCGGAAAGGGCAGGTGGGGCGGCCTCGATGGCACCCACAGCATCCGTCTCGCCCTCCCCCACACCTTCCCGGGCGCCCTCCGCGGTGACGCCCTCACCGGCACCCACCCCACCGGCACCCGAGCCGGCCCGAGCCCAGCCGGCGGCCTCCGCCCCGGTCCACCTCACCGTGCCCGCCGCCGGCATCGACCAGCCGATCCTGCCCCTGGCCCCGACCACCGCCGAGCTGGCCAGCCAGTCGATCGTGCCCCCAATGACCATGGACGCCTACTGGCTGACCACCTACGGCACCCCCGGAGCCGGATCCACGAACACCACCTACCTCACCGGGCACAGCTGGGGAGGCACTGAAGCCCCCTTCGACCGGCTCAGCACCCACCTGAACCCCGGGACACCATCACCCTCGGCACCCAGACGGGGGCCATCGACTACACCGTGGACGCAGTCACCACCCACGAGAAGAGCACCCTCAAGAACAGCGACATCTGGCAGATCACCCCGCAACGACTGGTGATCATCAGCTGCTACACCCACGGCCCCTGGGGCAGGAACGTCGTCATCACCGCCACCCCCACCCCCTGATCAAATCCCGCCCAGAAAAAACGCCAAAGCGGCGTGCGACAGTCCTGTAACGGGTTGAGCACCTGCCGTGCTGTGGTCACGGGAAACCCAACGCACCAGCAGCAGGTGAACTCCATCCCCGGGACTGATGCACCGATAGGTGACAGGTTGGGTCAGGCAGCCTGAAGGGCTGGTGTGGTCATGATGGTCTCGTACTCGATGGGGGTCAATCTCCCGAGCGCGGCTTGGCGTCGC